>CAZRUV010000102.1:0-11999 GCA_964603315.1 uncultured Rhodobacterales bacterium | reverse complement strand
AGAACATCCGCGAGGTGATCCTGTTCCCCATGAACCAGCGCGCCGAGGATCTGATGATGGCCGCGCCAAGTGAGCCGACAAGCGACCAGCTCATGGAGCTGGGTTTGCGTGTCATTCCGCAGGAGTAGGGCGATGACAACCACGCGTTTTGCACCATCGCCCACTGGCTACCTGCATGTGGGCAACCTGCGCACGGCGCTGATGAATTTCCTGATCGCCCGCAAGGCGGGCGGGACGTTCATCCTGCGCATCGACGACACCGATCCGGAACGATCGAGGGAAGAATATGTCGACGCGATCAAGGAAGATCTCGAATGGCTGGGCCTGACATGGGACAGGGTCGAACGCCAGTCCGAACGTCTGGATCGCTATGCGGCTGCAGCGGACAGGTTGCGCGAGATTGACCGGTTCTATGAAGCGTTCGAGACACCGACGGAACTGGATCTGAAACGCAAAAAGCAGCTCAATATGGGCAAACCGCCGGTCTACGACCGGGCGGCGCTGGCCTTGAGCGACGCAGAGCGTGACGCGATGCGCGCCGCGCGTGGTCAGGGTGTCTGGCGGTTCAAGCTGGATCATGCCCGGATCGAGTGGGCGGACGGCATCATTGGCGACGTGAGCATTGATGCCGCCAGCGTCAGTGATCCGGTCCTCATCCGGCAGGACGGGCAGGTGCTCTATACGCTGGCCTCTGTTGTGGATGACACCGAGATGGGCGTGACGGACGTGGTGCGGGGGTCAGACCACGTGACCAACACGGCCACGCAAATCCAGATCATCGAAGCGCTTGGCGGCACCGCCCCGCGATTTGCGCACCATTCGTTGCTGACGGGCCCTCAGGGCGAGGCGCTGTCGAAACGGCTGGGGACACTGGCGCTGCGCGACTTGCGGGCGCGGGGGGTTGAGCCTATGGCGCTGCTCAGTCATCTTGCGCGGCTTGGGTCTTCGGACCCGGCGGAACTGATGGCGGACATGGCGGCGCTGGTCGACGGCTTCGAGGTTTCGCATTTCGGGACAGCACCAACAAAGTTCGACGTCGATGACCTCTTCCCCCTGACCGGGCGGTATCTGCAGACCCTGCCGCTGGATGCGGTGCGGGATCGCGTTTTGGCGGCGGGCGTGCCGGAGGATCAGGCGGAGGCATTCTGGACCGTCATCCGCGACAATATCGAGACGCTGAATGATCTTGAGCCCTGGTGGGTCCTGTGCCGGGATGGCGCGGATCCGGTGATCGAGGATGAAGATCGGGATTTTGTGGCTCAGGCCATGGCATTGTTGCCGGAAGGCCCGTTTGATGCCGGGACCTGGGCGGCCTGGACGGGTGAGGTCAAAGCCGCGACAGGGCGCAAGGGGCGCGGGCTCTTCATGCCGCTGCGCAAGGCCCTGACCGGGCGGGCACATGGGCCGGATATGGGTGCGCTGATGCCATTGCTCAGCGTGGTGAAGGCCCGCTGATGCTCCGGCGGGGGGCGCTTGGGACCAAGCGGCCCTCCGGGGGGAGTTTCCCTGGCAAGATGAAGCGGGGATCGGTCGGTGGCTGAGGCGCAGGCGAAATTCCTGAGCGGGTCGCTCTTTCGGCATGTGTCGGTGATGTCTCTGACATCCACGGTGGGTCTGATGGCCGTGTTCCTCGTCGACTTCATCGACATGGTGTTCATCTCGATGCTGGGGCAGGCGGAGCTTGCGGCTGCCGTGGGCTATGCCGGTGCGATCCTGTTTTTCACCACGTCCTTTTCCATTGGCATGGCCATTGCAGTGGGCGCGCTGGTGGCGCGGGCCCTGGGTTCCGGCGATGCGGCAGGTGCACGCGCGCGGGCCAGTCACGGGTTGGCCTATGGCGTTGTTCTGGGGTCGATTTTCGCGGCTCTGGTCTGGGCGAATGTTCCGCTGTTTGTGCGTTGGATCGGCGCGACCGGCGCAACCGCTGCACTGGCGGAAGGGTATCTGCGCATCATCATTCCGTCATTGCCCTTTCTGGTGGTGGGCATGATGGGTGGGGGCGTGCTGCGTGCCTACGGTGACGCGCGCCGGTCGATGATGTCCACGATCTATGGCGGCGGCGTGAACGCGGTGCTCGACCCGATCCTGATTTTCGGGCTGGGGCTTGACCTCACAGGCGCTGCGCTGGCCTCTGTTGCGGCGCGGGTGGTGATCGCGGTAACGGCCATCGTGCCGATCCTGCGCCATCACGGGGGTTTGCCGCGCCCCGATCTGCCCGGGCTTGCCGCAGATTTCCGCCCGCTTGTGACAATCGGTATCCCGGCGATCCTGACGCAAATGGCGACGCCTGTCGGGCAGGCCATCGTGACGCGGTCGATGGCGCAATACGGGCTCGAGGCGGTGGCGGGCATGGCCATTGTCGGCCGGCTGATGCCAGTGAGTTTTGCAGTGGTCTTTGCACTGTCAGGTGCGGTCGGGCCCATCATCGGGCAAAACTACGGGGCGCAGAACTTTGACCGTGTGCGGGCGGGGTTCAATGCCGCGCTGCGCTTTGCCGCGCTGGTTGTTGTCTTTATCTCTGCCGTGCTCTTTGGGCTGCGGGGGCCGATTGCGGACCTCTTTGACGCGACCGGGTTGGCGCGGGATCTCGTGTTTTTGTTCTGCGGGCCTCTTGCGCTGCTCTTTTTCTTCAACGGGGTTCTGTTCGTCTCGAATGCGGCGTTCAACAACCTCGGTCATCCGTTCTACAGCACGTGGATGAACTGGGGTCGGAACACCGTCGCGATGATCCCCCTGGTGGCCGTCGGCGCCTGGCTATTCGGCGCGCAAGGCGTGCTGGTCGGGCAGGCATTGTCCGGCGTGGTCTTTGGCTGTGTGGCCTGGGCCCTTGCCTTGCGCACCATTGCCCGGGGCGGAGACGAAGACGCGCCGCGCGACAGGTTCGACCGGGAGGGGCGGTTGATGTCGTTACTGAACCTGCGCAAGTAGGCGGTCGGTCAGCGCGCGTTCCTGCACGCTCAGGACCTGCGCACGGGGGTAGAGCGGTGCGGCCCGGTCATCACGCACGGGCGTGTCCCAGCCGTCCGTGGTGGCAAAGAACGCCTCCACACCGGCCTCGCCGAACTCGCGCAGAAAGCCCTGCACCACGACATCGAGGTAGCTCAGCAGGATCGCATGATCCCCGGCGCGCCGTTGGCGCGCCTCTGGCACGTGGTAAACGGCGATCGGCCCCGTTTCGACAGAGACCTGCCCGTCCGCCGGGATGCGGTCATAGCCGGTTTCGCGCAGGTCAAGGGCGTGCCAGTCGGCATTGGGCACTTGGGCCACAAGTCCGTCGATTGTGGTGCCCGGGTCCGGGCGGACCGAGAGAAACACAACGTCACGCAGGTCTGTGCGCACCCAGGTGCGCCGCCAGCCGATCAGTTGTGCCGGGCGCGGGGCGGGGTAGTCATGGGTGGCGCGGTTGACGAGGCTGCCATAGCCAAAGAACGAGGGCGTCATGTGTCGGACAGCAAATCAGCAAAATGGGTCGCGACCACGTCCCAGACCTCGGGGCTGGATGCGGTCAGCAGATACCCTTTGGTCTTGGTCGCGTGATAGGGCGTGTCGTCCAGCATCGCCGTCTTGCCACCGGCCTGCGCGGTGATCATGGCGCCTGCAGCATGGTCCCAACTGTTGAGGTGGCTCGACAGGACAAAGTCCACGGCACCGGTGGCCAGCAGCCGGTATTCATGTGCCGAACAGCGCAGCGCGCCGGCATGGGCCAGCACACCCACCTTGCGCCACATGATGGCCTGGTCTGCCGGCGTCATGAGGCGGATGTGCATGTAGCCGATCATCTCGGACAGCGGGCGCGGGGCGCGCGTACTGATCGGGCGGTGTCGCCCGGTTTTGGTCTGCCACAGCGCGGGCGACGTGTTGTCGGCCATGACCGCATCGTCCCCGATGGGATCATAGATCAGGCCGAAGACGGGCTGGCCGAACCGGCACACCGCGATGATCGTCCCGAAAAGCGGCATGCCGCGGGCGAAGTTCCAGGTGCCATCGACCGGGTCGATGATAAAGCACAACTCGGCCTCGCCGATGCCATCCAGCAGATCGGGCTTTCGGGAAATCGCCTCTTCGCCGATGACGAGCGCGTGGGGAAAGGCCATTTGCAGACCGCGCGTTATCATCGCTTCGGCACCGGTGTCGGCGGCGGTCACAAGGTCCATTTCGTCCGCCTTGGTGTCGATGTCGCCTGCGTCCAGTTGCCGAAAGCGCGGCAGGATTTCGGCGCGCGCAGCGCGGCGCACAAGGTTCAGCAGTTGCGTTTTCTGGGCGCCTGACAGGGAAGCTGTAACGGGCATGGGCAGCGTGTCTTGCATGACGTGACCTTTGGCAGGGCTGTGGTGTCGGGCGTGGTCTGACACGGGTGCGGCGCCCAGGCAACGCGACTATTCGCGCGCCCGGAGCACATGGGCGGGACGTGCGGCGAGAGGCCCCCACGCAAAGGCGAGGCCCGCCAGCAGGGTGGCGATCACGCCGCCCGCGACGATGGCAATGGCCGACGGCCACATGATGCTGAATTCGGTCTCCATGACAAACCGGCTCACCGCCCAGCCGCCGGCAATCCCTGCCGCAAGCGCCACAGCCCCGGCGCCAAGGCCGAGCAATGCCGAGCGTGTCGCGAAACTCAGCAGGATGCGCCTGCGCGTTGCGCCAAGGGTTTTGAGAACCGCGGCTTCGTAGGTGCGCGCCTGCGTCCCTGCAGCGGCCGCGCCGATGAGGACAAGAAACCCGGTCAGCAGTGTTGCCGCGGCACCGTAAGATGTTGCCGCAGCGAGGCCGGACAGAACGTCCGCCACCCGGTCAATGGCGTCGCGGACGCGGATCGCGGTGATGTTGGGATAGCTGCCTGCAATGTCGCGCAGGATCTGCGTTTCCGCCGCATCGTCCGCGTAGACGGTCGAAATGAATGTGTGTGGCGCGCCCTGCAGGGCCGACGGGTTCATCGACAGGATAAAGCCGATGCCAGCGGTCGAGAAATCAACCTCGCGGAACGAGGTGATGGTGCCGGTGATATCCCGCCCGAGGATGTTGATGGTGAGGCTGTCACCCAGCGACAGGCCCATTTCCTCGGCCTCCTCGGCGGCAAAGCTGATCTGGGGCGGACCGGTATAGTCGGCCTCCCACCATGAGCCCGCGGTGATGCGGGTGTTTTCCGACGGTGTGGCGGAATAGGTCACACCGCGGTCGCCGCTCAGCACCCAGTGATCGCCTGCGGTTTCACGCGCGGGCTTGCCGTTGATCTGCGTGATGATGCCGCGCAGCATCGGCGCGCTTTCGATGCGCGTGACGGCTGGATCGTTCTCCAGCCGCTCCGTATAGCCCGCCATCTGGTCGCGCTGGATGTCGACAAAGAAATAGCTGGGGGCCACGTCCGGCAGATTTCCGGTGATGGCATTGCGCAGGTTGCCGTCGATCTGCCCCACCGCGGCCAGAACCGAGAGGCCGAGACCCAGTGACAGTACAACCGACGCCGCACCCTCGCGTGTGCCGGAAATCGCGCCAAGCGCCCAACGCAGCGCGGGCCGCCCCTTGGCGCGTGGTGCCGCGCGGCGCGAGATCCGGCGGATGAGGAACGCCGCGAGCGTCAGCAGTCCAAGCGCAAAGGCGATGCCACCCGACGTCCACAGGGTCAGCCGCCATGTCCCGGAAAAGAGCGCGGCACTTGCAATGAGGGCTGCAAGTCCGCCGCCAATCCAGATGAGGTATTGAAGACGCGGCAACAATCGGGTGCTGCCAAGCGCATCGCGGAACAGTGTTGCGGCCCGCACATCCTCGGCGCGCGCCAGCGGCCAGAGGGTGAACACAAAGGCGGTGAGCGCGCCATAAAGCGCCGCTTCGGCCAAAGGCGCAGGAAACAGCGTGAAGTTGGCGGGGATCGGCAATTGCGCTTCGATCACCGGGGCAAACATCAGCGGCACCAGCGCGCCCAGAGCAAGGCCAATGGCGATGCCAAGGATCGACAGCGCCCCGATTTGCAGGAAGTAGGTCTGAAAGATGGTGCGCCGCTCCGCGCCCAGCGTGCGCAGCGTCGCGATGACAGAGGTCTTGTCTGCCAGATAGGCCCGCACCGCAGCCGACACACCCACGCCACCCACGGCAAGGCCAGACAGGCCGACAAGGACGAGGAACGCGCCGAGGCGGTTCACGAATTCGGCCACGCCGGGCGCGCCATTGCGCGCGTCGGTCCAGCGCATTCCGGTGTTCTCGAATTGCGCCTTCGCAGCGGCTTCGAGCGCTGCAAGATCGGTGCCTTCGGGCAGGTCGAGCCTGTACTTGGAGTTAAAAAGCGTGCCCGCCGCAAGGAGTTGCGCATCGGCGAGATCGGCGCGCAGAACGATCGTGCGCGGCCCCAGACCAAACCCGCCAGCCGCGCTGTCCGGTTCGGTGACCAGCGTGGCCATCAGCACAAAGTCCTGCGTGCCAAGGCGGAACGTGTCGCCGGGGACAAGACCCAGCCGGTCGATCAGCGCGCGCTCCATCACGGCGCCGGGCAGGCCGCCTGCGCCGGCAAACGCGTCAGCCAGGGACATGTCGGGGGACAGAGCCACCGCGCCGATCAGCGGGTAGGCGCTGTCGACGGCCTTGATCTGCGTGAGACCACGTTCCGGGCCATCCGGCCCGTCCACCACGGCCATGGACCGGAAGTCCGCGATTTCGGAGACGGCTTCCGCGTTGGCGCGCATCCACGCCCATTCTTCCTCCGAGGCAAACCGGTAGGTGAAATCCAGTTCCGCCTCGCCCCCGAGCAGCGCCGCGCCCTCGCGCGCGAGCCCGGCCTCGATCGCTGCGCGGACGGATCCCACGGCAGCGATGGCGGCGACACCCAAGGCGAGGCAGGCCAGAAAGATGCGGAACCCCGCAAGACCGCCGCGCAGTTCGCGCGCCGCAAAACGTGCGGATGTGGCAAGGCTCATTCGGCGGCCTTTTGGGTGGTGTCCGGTACGATCCGGCCATCCGCCAATTGCACGACGCGGTCGCAGCGGGCGGCAAGCTCCGGCGCATGGGTGACGAGAACCAGGGTCGCCCCGTGCCGGTCCCGCAAGGCAAAGAGCAGGTCCATGATCGCCGTGCCGTTGGCCCCGTCGAGATTGCCGGTGGGTTCGTCCGACAGCAGGATGTCGGGCCGTGTGACCAGCGCGCGGGCCAATGCCACGCGCTGTTGCTCGCCGCCGGACATCTGACTGGGATAGTGCCCCGCGCGGTGGGCGAGCCCGACGGCGTCAAGTTCCGCCGCTGCCCTGTCGAACGCGTCGCGCACCCCGGACAGCTCCAGCGGTGTCGCCACGTTTTCAAGCGCTGTCATGGTCGGGATCAGGTGAAAACTCTGAAAGACAACGCCCATATGCGCGCGCCGAAAGCGCGCCAGCGCATCCTCGTTCATGACGGTCAGATCCTGGCCCAGGGCCGCGACTGAGCCGCCCGTCGCGCGTTCAAGCCCGCCCATGATCATCAGCAGCGATGACTTGCCCGACCCTGACGGGCCGACCAGTCCCACCGTCTCGCCTTTTGCCACATCGAGCGTGATGCCGCGCAGGATTTCAACCGGGCCTGCGTTGCCATCAAGGCTGAGAGCGGCATTATTGAGCGATAGAACGGGGTCGGACATGCATGAACGCGCCTTATATGTGTCTTAGGTGCTGATATGGAGGCTGTATGCGCATGGGCAAGGTGATGGGGGCGATTGTTCTGGCTTTTTGGGCCGGGCTTGCGGCAGCAGAAGAGGTCGTTGTTGCCGCTTTGGGAGACAGCCTGACCCAAGGGTATGGCCTGCCCGCCGAAGAGGGTTTTGTGCCGCAGCTTGAGGGGTGGTTGCAGGCGCAAGGCGTTGCGGCACGGGTGATCAACGCAGGTGTGTCCGGCGATACGACGGCGGGCGGACTTGCCCGTGTCGACTGGACGCTGACCCCTGATGTGGATGCGCTGATCGTGACCTTGGGGGGCAATGACCTTCTGCGCGGGCTGCCACCGGAGGCGAGCCGTGCAAATCTGGACGGGATCGTATCGGCGGCCACGTCGCGCGGGGTCGCTGTGCTGGTGATCGGGATGCAGGCACCGGGCAATTACGGCCCGGACTACAAAAAGGCCTTTGACGCCATGTATCCCGAAATCGCCGAAACGCACGGGGCGCTGTACCTCGACAGTTTCTTTGCGGGTCTGGGCGGGGCCGGCGTTGACCCGGCAGAGCTGCGCGACTTCCTGCAACCGGATGGCATTCACCCGAACGCGGATGGCGTTGCCCGGATCGTCGAAGGGGTCGGGCCCAGCGTGGTTGATCTGATCAACCGGGTGGAGTGAGATGCCGGGCCGGTTTTTCCTGACGGACCCGGTGTCGGAGGTGGCTGCGGTCCTGGAAGTTGATGCAGGCCCGGTCAGCGACGAACCCCCGCGCCGGAACATTGCGCCAGGTCAGGAGATCATCGTTAACGACGGCACCCTGCGCCGGATGCGATGGGGCATCGTGCCGGTGGGCCGCGTGAATGCACGCGGTCGCCCCGTGATGGAGCAGATCATCAATGCGCGGTCGGAAACCGTGTTCGACAAAACCGCGTTCGAGGGGGTTCGGCGCGCCGTGATCCCGGTCAATGGCTGGTACGAATGGACAGGCGAGAAACGTCGCAAGACAGCGTGGCGCATCGCGCCAAAGGGCGGCGGGTTCTTGTTCTTTGCTGCGATCACGGATGTCTGGACGGCGCCCGGTGGGCTCGAAGTGCCACAGGTGGCGGCGGTCACCTGTGAACCCAACGCCGACGTCGCGCCGATCCATCACCGGATGGGCGTGCTGCTGGCGCGTGAACAGGTGGACATCTGGATGGGCGATGATCTCGAAGCCGCCAAGGCGCTGATGGCGCCCTGGCCTGTGGGGCGGTTGACCATCGAGGAGGCCGCCGGGGTCGACTGGGACGGGCCGTGATCCAACGGACGCGGGGCAAGCCCGCGACGCCATGCTGCGTTTGGCGCTTACCCGCAGCGCGTGCTTTAATTTTGGGCGTCTGGCGCGCAAAGGCCATGTCGTATTATTTTTACCAGTTGATAAAAATTTTGACCTGTGAGAGCGTTTTGTCAAACCTCATGGGACGGAGCCCTGATGACGCACTCTCCTTTCACACCGGGCGTGGCCGCTGCGCGGCTGGCGCCTGACGCCTATGCCGAGAACTTCGCCGATCTGCATCCTACCCTGGACGATCACGAAGCGCTGGTCGCCGCAGACCGCTGCTATTTCTGCCACGACGCGCCCTGCATCACGGCCTGCCCGACCGACATCGACATACCGCTTTTCATTCGGCAGATCGCGACAGGCACACCGGATGCCGCCGCCAAGACGATCCTGAGCCAGAACATCATGGGCGGCATGTGCGCGCGCGTGTGCCCCACCGAAACGCTCTGCGAAGAGGCCTGCGTGCGTGAGGCTGCCGAAGGCAAGCCGGTGCTTATCGGGCAATTGCAGCGGTATGCCACGGACCATCTGCAACAACAGGATATCCACCCGTTCTCCCGCGCTGCGGTCACCGGTAAAACGGTGGCCGTGGTGGGTGCGGGACCTGCGGGCCTGTCCTGTGCGCATCGTCTGGCGATGTTGGGTCACGACGTGTCCGTTTATGATGCGCGGCCCAAGCCGGGCGGGCTGAACGAATACGGCATTGCCGCCTACAAGACGCCCGACGGGTTTGCGCAGGCCGAAGTGGATTGGCTGCTGCAAATCGGCGGGATCCGTCTGGAACATGGCAAGGCACTGGGCCGTGACGTGACGCTGGACCAGTTGCAGGACGAATTTGACGCTGTTTTCCTTGGCATGGGCCTTGGCGGCGTCAACGGCCTCGCCATCGAGGGCAACGACAAGGACGGTGTGCTGGATGCGGTGGATTTCATTGCCGAACTGCGACAATCCTCGGACGTGGCCGCGATGCCCGTCGGGCGCGACGTCGTTGTGATTGGCGGCGGCATGACGGCGGTGGATGCGGCGGTGCAGGCGAAGCTGCTGGGCGCGCTGAACGTCACGCTTGCGTATCGCCGTGGGCGGGACCGGATGAACGCCAGCCGGTTCGAACAGGATCTGGCCGCGTCCAAGGGTGTGCGGATCATGACCCATGTGGTGCCGGTAGCCGTCCATGGCAACGGTTCAGTGCGCGAGATCGAGTTCGAATATGTGGGCGCCGACATGAGCGGCACGGGCGAGACGGTTCGGCTGGTTGCGGATCAGGTATTGCGCGCGATCGGGCAAACACTGGAGGGCGACGGTATGCCCGCGCTTGAACAGGGCAAGATCGCCGTGACAGGTGCCGGTCGTACGTCCGTCACCGGTGTGTGGGCCGGGGGCGATTGCGCGCTTGGCGGCGATGACCTGACCGTGACGGCCGTGGCCGAAGGGCGCGACGCGGCGATGGACATCCACGATCATTTGACAGGAGCGGCGGGCTGACGCGCGCCCCACGGGAGACCGACACATGGCTGATCTGACGAGTGACTTTCTGGGCATCAAGAGCCCCAACCCGTTCTGGCTGGCCTCCGCGCCACCCACCGACAAGGAATACAATGTCCGACGCGCTTTTGAGGCGGGGTGGGGCGGCGTCGTGTGGAAGACATTGGGCGAGGCCGGACCGCCGGTCGTGAACGTCAATGGCCCGCGCTACGGGGCGATATTCGGCGCGGATCGCAGGCTTCTGGGCTTGAACAACATTGAGTTGATCACCGACCGGCCATTGGAAGTGAACCTGCAGGAGATCAAGTCTGTCAAACGGGACTACCCCGACCGGGCGATGGTCGTGTCGCTGATGGTGCCATGCGAGGAAGACCCCTGGGCACGCATCCTGCCCTTGGTCGAAGAAACGGGCGCCGACGGGGTCGAGTTGAACTTTGGCTGTCCGCACGGCATGAGCGAACGCGGCATGGGCTCGGCTGTGGGTCAGGTGCCGGAATATATCGAGATGGTCACGCGGTGGGTGAAGAAACACACGCGCATGCCCGTGATCGTCAAACTGACGCCCAACATCACGGATGTGCGCAAACCTGCGATGGCGGCCAAGGCGGGCGGCGCGGACGCGGTCAGCCTGATCAACACGATCAACTCGATCACCTCGGTGGACCTTGACCTCTTTTCGCCGGAGCCGACGATTGACGGCAAGGGGGCGCATGGCGGTTACTGTGGACCAGCCGTGAAACCGATTGCGCTCAACATGGTGGCCGAGATTGCCCGCGCCCCCGAGTTGCAGGGCCTGCCGATCAGCGGGATTGGCGGTGTGACGACGTGGAAGGACGCGGCAGAATTCCTTGCGCTTGGCGCGGGCAACGTGCAGGTGTGCACGGCGGCGATGACCTACGGGTTCAAGATCGTGCAGGAGATGATTTCGGGCCTGTCGGAGTATCTCGACGAGAAACAGATCAGCCTTGATGACCTTGTGGGGCGGGCGGTGCCGAACGTGACGGACTGGCAGCACCTGAACCTGAATTACGTGACCAAGGCGCGCATCGATCAGGCCTCGTGCATTTCATGTGGCCGCTGTTACGCGGCCTGCGAGGACACCTCGCATCAGGCGATTTCGATGTCCGACGACCGGACGTTTGAGGTGATCGACGCGGAATGCGTGGCCTGCAACCTGTGCGTCAACGTGTGCCCTGTCGACAATTGCATCACGATGGAACAGTTGCCACTGGGTGCCAGAGACGAACGCACCGGCAAGCCGGTGGAAGAATACGCCAACTGGACAACGCACCCCAATAACCCGGCTGCAACGGCGGCAGAGTGAGGGTCGTACAGGTGGCGGACGCTTTGCCTTTGCGCGCTACATTATGTCGTGCGGAGATGCGATGCGCAGGAAGCGGACTTTGCAACGTCGGCAGCCTTGTGAGCTATTGGACTAGCGCTATTGACTAATTGAAAGCGAACTCGCTGCGGAGCGGGCCTTCTGTTCCATATTCCGCTGCATAGAATTAAGAAGTCCCGCGTTTGATGCAGGTACCACCTGACGTTGCCCCCTGAATTCAGGCCATTGAAGTGCTAGTGATCCGTCCAA
>CAZRUV010000101.1:9030-12025 GCA_964603315.1 uncultured Rhodobacterales bacterium | reverse complement strand
ACGTGCATTACACAATCGCGCTGGCCCTCACCTGCGCCCTCACCCTTGGCTCTTCCACGGTCTGATATTCCGGCAAACAGGCACAACGGGCGATGTCCTGTGCGCCCGGCACCACCTTTGACGCCGCGACCCATTCCTGCGTTACACCCACGGGCCGACATGCTCGTAACAACGATCACGAACTCGTGATCGCATAAAGCATCTGCATTCCGGGTTGTTCTCGTACATAATTCAAACGCATCCCGAACGGAGACCCAAGATGCTGCGTGCCCTGATCCTGACCACCGCCCTCGCCCTGCCGACCCTCGCGCCGACCGTGGTGCTGGCCAAGGAAACCGACGAACCCCCGAAAAAGACCGAAACCACCAAGAACTGCTTTCAGGCACGCCAGTGGGATCCGGATATCGGCAAGTGGGTGAAATTCTCCCAGCCTGTGAACGGCGTATATGACGCCAGCATCAACAAATGCGTGCGCCCTGACCGCACCGGCTACATGGACAGCGACACGCTTTACAAGGCCGTGCGCGAACTGGCCTATGCCGGGCGCTATCACGACGCGATCAAGGTGCTGGACCAGATGCCCGAACAGCTCAGCGACCGCGTGCTGACCTATCGTGGCTTCACGGCCCGCAAGCTGGGTCGCGCCGAACTGGCCAACGCCTACTACACGCAAGCCATCGACATTAACCCCGACAACATTCTGGCGCGGTCCTATATGGGCCAGGGTCTGGTCGAGGCCGGTGACAAGGTCGCAGCCCTCGCGCAACTCCGCGAAATCCAGAACCGCGGTGGCACGGGCACCTGGTCCGAGGTGTCGCTGCGCAACGCGATCCAGACCGGCACAACATACAGCTACTGATCGCCTTTCTCTAAAGATTGAGAGACAGGATTGAATGTTTCTCAACCTTTGCCTGCCAAAACACGTTTCAAACGGGGTTTGAGGCAGGCCATGACAGAGCTTTTACCATCCCCCGCCGCCCCGAGCACCGCGCTCACGGGCGGCGGTCCTCTTTTCAGCAGCGGCAGGCTCAGCCGCAAAGCCAAGGCGGCCATCGTGGTGCGCGTGCTGATCAATGGCGGGGCGGACATCCCGCTTGAGGAATTGCCCGAAGATCTTCAGGCGCAGCTGACCAAGGCGATGGGCCAGATGCGGACCGTTGACCGGGAAACGCTGCAACAGGTCGTGGACGAGTTCGCGGATGAGGTTGAGCGTATCGGCCTGACCTTTTCGCATGGGATGGCCGGTGCGCTGGATGCGCTGGATGGCAAGATCAGCCCCCGGACTGCGGCCCGCCTGCGAAAGGAGGCGGGCGTGCGCGAGGCGGGCGATCCCTGGGCGCGCATCCGTGAAACGAACAACGATCTTCTGGTCAGCGTCCTCGAAGAAGAGAGCATCGAGGTGGCGGCGGTCATGCTGTCCAAGCTGAACGTGCCGAAGGCCGCGGAACTGCTGGGCATGCTGCCCGGTCCGCGCGCGCGCCAGATCACATATGCCGTATCGCAGACAGGCGCCGTGACACCGGATGCGGTGGACCGGATCGGCCTGTCGCTGGCCAGCCAGTTGGGCGCACGCCCGATCAGCGCCTTTGATGACGGCCCTGTGGAACGTGTGGGCGCGATCCTCAATTCCTCCAAGGCGACAACACGCGACGACGTTCTGGCGGGCCTCGATGAAAAGGATGAGGGCTTTGCCAATGCCGTGCGCAAGGCGATCTTTACCTTTGCCAATATCCCGGCACGTGTCGCGGGCCGCGACATCCCCCGCATCCTGCGCGACATCGATCAGGATGTGCTGATCACCGCGCTGGCCGGGGCCCCCGCTGCGGGAATGGAAGCGAGTGCCGACTACATACTGGGCAACATCTCCGCCCGCATGGCCGATCAGCTGCGCGAAGAGGTTGGAGAGGCCGGGACACCCAAGACATCCGATGTCGAGGATGCGATGGGCCAGGTCGTCGCCGCCATCCGCGCCCTTGAGGCCAGTGGCGAGTTGATGCTGGTTGTCGAGGAAGAGGACGGCGACGACTAGACGCGGGCCAGCCATACCCGCATCGGGGCAAAAGACCGAAGCGTCGAACCCGCCCCTCGACAGTGCGGAAACGACACCGTATCCGGGCAGTCATGCCAACGCTGCACCCCCCTCCGCACCGGGCCATCCTTCTGACGCTTGCCGCCATCCTGTGCTTCAGCCTCATGGACGCCTCGGTCAAGGCCGCCGCCCCAACCACCGGAGCGGTCACGGCCCTTTGGGCTCGCTATGCGGGCCAAATGCTGATCGTGGTCATCCTTGTCGCGCCACGGCTCGGCACCGTTGTCCGGACCGCCTACCCGAAACTTCAGATCGCGCGATCGATCTTGCTGATGATGGCCACGTTCTTCTTTTTCCAGGCGCTGAGCCGGATCGAACTGGCTGAGGCCACCGCCGTGATGGCCACGAACCCGATCCTGATCACCCTCGGCGGCGCCCTGTTCCTGCGCGAGGCCCTTGGCCCGCGCCGCATCGCTGCGGTCATCATCGCCATGATCGGGGCCCTGATCGTCATTCGGCCCGGGTCCGAGCTGTTTCAGCCCGCAGCATTACTGCCCCTGATCGCGGCCACCTGCTTTGCCGGCTACACGCTGATCACGCGGCGTGTCGGCCCGTCCGAAGACGTCTGGACATCCCTGTTCTATACCGGGTTGATCGGCGCGGTCATCCTGACCGCCGTCATGCCCTTTTTTCTGCCGCCCCTCGATGCGCGTTCGGTCGGATTGCTTGCGCTCATTGCCGCCTTTGGAACCGCGGGGCAATTGATGCTGGTGCGCGCGTTGTCCATGGCGGAGGCCGGTCTGCTTGCGCCGTTCAACTACGCCGGGTTGATCTTTGCGATGGTCATCGGGTTTGTCCTTTTTGCCGAAGTGCCCGACAGCGCCACAGGTCTTGGCGCGCTCGTCATTGCGGCAGCCGGGATTTACGTCTGGCACCGCGAGACACGTGTGCCGAGGTCAGACAACA
>CAZRUV010000101.1:7221-8930 GCA_964603315.1 uncultured Rhodobacterales bacterium | reverse complement strand
GGCACGCCTGATCAACGCAACTGTGCGGCGGCGCGGATCGGACCGAACTCGCCTTCCTGGATCACCACAACGACAGGCTTGTCGCCCGTCACGGTCGCTTTCATCTCCAAGGGCGTCGCCCCGTCCCATTGGCCCAGGATTTTCCAGTCTTCGGACACGTTGGCGTAGCTCAACGTGCGGCCGGCATTCTCGCCGCGCGTGATTTTGGATGTCCGTTCGGGCGTGTAACGCACCATGTGGACGAGGAACGGGCCCGACGCATCCGACGCCTCAGCCACAATCGTCAGGTCGTCACCATTGCGCTCAAGGTTCAGGGCGACGGTTTCCGGCATCGCCGCATATTCCGCAATGACCCGCGACAATTCCATGGGCTTTGCGCCCACGATGTCTGTCTGACCGTTGATGATCATCTGCGGCGTGTAGACCGAACGCCGCCCCGCCTCGATCGCGTAACCGCGTTGGCGCTTGGCGTAGTTCGGGTCGGCGAACTCGTCTTTCCAGCCGATGTAATCCCAGTAATCCACGTGCAGGGCCAGCGCGATCACGTCGTCACGCTTTGCCAGTTCATGCATCAGCGCATCCGCGGGCGGGCAGGACGAACAGCCCTGTGATGTGAAAAGCTCGACCACGACGGGCGGGTTCGCCTGCGCAGGGACGGACATCAAGGCAGTGGCGGCTGCAAAGGCCAACGGGATCAGGTTTTTCATCTGTACGCACTTGTCGGGTTTCGGGAGCGCCGACCATCCGGCGCCCTCTTCATCTATGGAATGCCATATGCTTTGACCAATCAAGGTTTGTTGAGCATTTGTGTCAGCGTCATCACGTTGCTGCGCAATTGCTGAAAATTTTGTATGCTATGGTATACAAAATCGTCGCAGGCCCCCAATTGCGGTTGATCAGATGCTGCGCATGGGGCAAGACGCCCCCAAGTTGATGCCCCATCCGCCCTAGGAAAGGAATTCCCATGCCCATCACCGTTGGACACGACACCGCCAAGACGCGCAAGACGCTGACCGTTGGCGACCAGACCATTGCCTATTACTCGATCCCGGCCGCAACCGAAGCGGGTCTGGGTGACTTTTCCAACCTGCCCGCCGCACTCAAGGTGGTGCTGGAAAACATGCTGCGGTTCGAAGACGACAAGACGGTGACCGTGGACGATATCAAGGCCTTCGCCGAATGGGGTGCAAAAGGCGGCAAGAACCCGCGGGAAATCGCCTATCGTCCGGCGCGGGTCCTGATGCAGGATTTCACGGGCGTGCCTGCGGTCGTGGATCTGGCTGCGATGCGTGACGGGCTTGTGGCGCTTGGTGGCGACCCGGAAAAGATCAACCCGCTGAACCCTGTGGACCTTGTGATCGACCACTCGGTCATGATTGACGAATTCGGCAATCCGCGCGCCTTCCAGATGAACGTGGACCGCGAATACGAGCGCAACATGGAGCGTTACACCTTCCTCAAATGGGGCCAGTCGGCATTCAACAATTTCCGCGTGGTGCCGCCCGGCACCGGCATCTGCCATCAGGTGAACCTCGAATATCTGGCGCAAACCGTCTGGACTGATGCGGACCAGAACGGTGAGCAGGTCGCCTATCCTGATACGCTGGTCGGCACCGACTCGCACACGACGATGGTCAACGGCGCCGCCGTTCTGGGCTGGGGCGTGGGCGGCATCGAGGCCGAAGCGGCGATGCTCGGCCAGCCCATTT
>CAZRUV010000101.1:0-7211 GCA_964603315.1 uncultured Rhodobacterales bacterium | reverse complement strand
GATGCTGATCCCCGAAGTGATCGGGTTCGAGCTGACGGGCTCCATGGTCGAAGGCACCACCGGGACCGACCTCGTTCTCAAGGTCGTCGAGATGCTGCGCGCCAAAGGCGTTGTCGGCAAGTTTGTCGAGTTCTACGGCGAAGGTCTCGACCGTCTGCCGCTCGCCGACCGCGCCACCATCGCCAACATGGCCCCTGAATACGGCGCCACCTGCGGTTTCTTCCCGATCGACAACGAAACGCTCCGCTACCTGCGCAACACCGGCCGCGACGAGGACCGCATCGCGCTGGTCGAGGCCTATGCCAAGGAAAACGGGTTCTGGCGCGGTGCGGACTACGCGCCTGTCTATACCGACACGCTACACCTCGACATGGGCACCATCGTGCCCGCCATCTCCGGCCCCAAACGTCCGCAGGATTTCGTGGCCCTGACCGACGGCCAAAAGGCCTTCCGCAAGGAAATGGAAGAGACGTTCAAACGTCCCATGGGCAAGGAAGTTGCCGTCGAGGGCGAAGACTACACCATGGAATCGGGCAAGGTCGTGATCGCCTCGATCACATCCTGCACCAACACCTCGAACCCTTACGTGATGATCGGCGCGGGCCTTGTCGCCCGCAAGGCGCGCGAACTGGGGCTGAACCGCAAACCGTGGGTGAAGACATCGCTCGCCCCCGGCAGTCAGGTGGTGTCCGCCTATCTCGAAGCGGCTGAGCTGCAGGACGATCTGGACGCCATCGGCTTCAACCTCGTTGGCTATGGCTGCACCACCTGCATCGGCAACTCCGGCCCCCTTCAGCCCGAGATTTCCAAGGCCATCGCGGACGGTGATCTGGTCGCGACCTCGGTCCTGTCCGGCAACCGCAACTTCGAAGGGCGCATTTCGCCTGACGTGCGCGCCAACTACCTCGCCTCCCCGCCCCTCGTGGTGGCCTACGCGCTGGCAGGCACGCTCGACATCAACCTCGCCGAAGACGCCATTGGCCAGGACAAGGACGGCAACGACGTCTTCTTGAAAGACATCTGGCCCTCGTCACAGGAAGTGGCCGAGTTGGTCGAAGCCACGGTGACCCGTGAAGCGTTCCAGACCAAATATGCCGATGTCTTCAAGGGCGACGAGAAATGGCAGGGCGTGGAAACCACGGATCAGAAGACCTATGACTGGCCGCCCACCTCCACCTACGTCCAGAACCCGCCCTACTTCCAGGGCATGTCGCCCGAGCCGGGCGTGATCACCAATATCGAAGGGGCCAAGGTTCTGGCGCTGCTGGGTGACATGATCACCACCGACCACATCTCACCCGCTGGTGCGTTCAAGGAATCGACCCCTGCGGGCCGGTATCTGACCGAACGGCAGGTCGCCCCGCGCGAGTTCAACTCCTACGGCTCCCGACGCGGCAACCACGAGATCATGATGCGCGGCACTTTCGCCAATATCCGCATCAAGAACGAGATGCTGGACGGGGTCGAGGGCGGCTATACGCTGGGCCCGGACGGCGAACAGACCTCGATCTTTGACGCGGCGATGGCGCATCAGGAGGCGGGCACCCCGCTGGTGATCTTTGGCGGTGAGCAATACGGTGCCGGATCGTCCCGCGACTGGGCGGCCAAGGGCACGGCGCTCCTCGGCGTGAAGGCCGTCATCGCCGAGAGCTTCGAACGCATCCACCGCTCGAACCTCGTCGGCATGGGTGTGATCCCGTTCGAATTCACCGGCGGCGATACCCGCAAATCGCTGGGCCTCAAGGGCGACGAGACGGTGAGCATCTCGGGCCTCGACACTATCCAGCCCCTGCAAGAGGTGCCGTGCACCATTACCATGGGCGACGGTTCGGTGAAGCAGATCACGCTGAAATGCCGGATCGATACCGCGATCGAGATCGAATACATCGAACACGGTGGCGTCCTGCACTACGTGCTGCGCAACCTCGCCAGCGCGGCCTGAAACGCATGCTGACGCGTGCAAGCGGACGCCCTGCCCGGGCGTCCGTTTTTCGTGGGAATTACACCTGCGGTAGAAATGTCGTCGCGTCACCGCGTCGGGCGGGGCAAAACAGGCTACTTTTCCCCTTGGTGCATCAGTTGGCGTCGTGTATTAAACAATTGTAATCATTACGCTGAGGTACATCGTGAAACAGATTCTTGCTGCCGCTTTGGTCTTCGCTGCATCCGCCAGCGTCACACAGGCCGCAACCTACATCCTCGACTTTGACGCCGATCCCAACAACGCAGCCGAGGTGGCCAGCCTCGACAGCACGGTGGATCAGACGATCACCAGCCCCCGCACCTTTTTCGACAACGGTGTGTCCTGGGCGGTGACGGCCAGCGGTGGCAGCGGTGTCGCCCTGTTCGACACCACATGCACCGGGTATACGAGCAACTGCAACGGCGATCCGGACCTCGAAGTGTTCAACCAGAACAACAGCGACGGCGTGTCCGGCAATGTCCTGATCCAGCAGCGCAGCAGGAGCAACAAAACGCCGAATGACGATGCCGGCACATTCTTCCTCGAGTTGGAATTGCTGACCAACGTCACGTTGGAGTGGACTGGCGCGTCCGCTCTGGATGACGGCTATTACCGTTTCAATTTCGGGATGACGCAGTTGGGCGACATCGACAACGGCGATGGCAGCGCGTTCGACAACACCACCGGTTCGGTTGATTTTGCCAACACGATGCAGATCTCGCAAAACGATGTCATCACGGTGTTCTTCAACCGCAGCCCCAACAATGACGGTCCGGCCTCGGGTGCAGTGGACAATTTCCGCTTTAATGTGATCAGCGACCCGGGTGGCAACATTCCACCCGTACCGGTGCCCGCATCCCTGCCGCTGCTGCTGGTCGGTGCTGGCGCGCTGGTCGCAATGCGCAGACGCAAACGCGCGTGACAGCAATCGCATAAGATTGAGAACCCGGCCGCAGCGCCGGGTTTTTTTATTTGTTCAATGCGTCGTTCAATGCCGGCAGAAACCGCTGTTCGTAATCTGACCCCACCAACGGTCCCTGATAGCGGAACAAAACCGTGCCGTCGCCATCCAGGATGAATGTCTCGGGCGGTGCAGTGACGCCCCAGTCAATGGCCGAGCGGGCCGCCGGATCAAAGGCGATGGCGACAAAGGGATTGCCGTCATCCTCCAGATAGCTTGACGCCGGACCTTCGGTATCGCGGAAGTTGACGCCGACAATCGGGATGCCCTCGCCCGCCATCTCCAGCAGTTTGGGATGCTCCGCGCGGCAGGGCGGGCACCAGGATGCCCAGAAATTCACCAGAGTGACCTCACCGCGTGCCAGATCGCCCGGCCCCACGGCGGGAAAGTCCGCCAGTTGCGCGTCCGTCAGGGCCGGGGCAGGTCCGCCCACACGGGTGGATGGCAACGCGTTCGGATTGTCGCGGAACATGCCCACGGCGGCCAGCGCCACAAAACCCGCAAAGATGCCGACGGGTGCCAGCATGAGGGGCGACACCCTAGCCATCCTGCCGCCGCTCCACATCTTTCATCTCGGCCCGGACCCGACGCCCGCGCCACAGGCTCAGCGCCACGATGGCCACCAGCAGCGCGATCGAAACCGCATAGGCCGACAACACCGCTTCGGCATATTTCCCGAGATCCGGCATCACACCCCCTCTGCCTGCGCGCCGCGTGTCTCACGCGCGATCAACGCGCGGGTCCGGCGCGCCCGGATTTCGGTGCCCGTGCGGTAAAGCACAAGCGCCAGAAACAGCAGCACAAACCCCGCGATGCTGACCAGAAGCGGGAAATAGAAGACGTCCGCCACGTTCTCTTCCTTGTCGAGGGACAGTGACGCCCCCTGATGCAGCCCCTGATTCCAGAAGTTCACCGCATAGCGGCTCAGCACCGCAAAGACGGTGCCCACAAGGCACAGGATCGACGTCAGATCGGCGGCGGTGTCGGGGTCCTCGACCGCCTCCCACAAGGCCACATAGCCAAGGTAGAAGAGGAAGAGGATCAGGAACGAGGTCAGGCGCGGGTCCCACGCCCACCACGTGCCCCACATCGGCTGGCCCCAGATCGCGCCCGTGAAAAGCGCGATCAGTGTCATGACGATCCCCACGGGCGCCGCCGCGCGCGCCGCCAGCGCGGACACATGGTGCCGCCTGATGATCCAGATAAGCGAGGCCACGAGCATCATGAACCACGCGTTGATCGCCATCAGCGCCGAGGGCACGTGCAGGTAGATGATCTTGACGGTCGAGCCTTGCCGGAAATCATCCGGTGTAAAGAAAAAGCCCCAGACCAGCCCCACGACCAGAAACACGGCTGCCCCCGCCCAGCACCACGGCAAGACCCGTTCGCTGAGGCGCAAGAACTTGACCGGATTGGCATATTCCCAAAGTGACATGGTGCAGGTCTACGCTCCCCTTGCAACGCGCTCAATGTAATTTCACGTTACCGCAAATTCACCCGCAAAACCGCGCCTGCGGCAAATGGCATCGTGGCCAGCACCGCGCCGCTTACCCCGGCGAGCAGCAACAGAGGCGTTGTGGCATCCAGCCCTTCGGCCGCACGGCGCGCCGCTTCGGCGCCAAAGATCAGCGTCGGCACATAAAGCGGCAGGACCAGAAGCGACAACAAGAGCCCGCCCCGTTTGATCCCCACCGTCAGAGCCGCGCCAAAGGCCCCGATCATCGACAGCGCCGGCGTGCCGAGGCCAAGGCTCAGCACCAGCACGCCATAGCCCGCCGGGGCCAGGTTCAGCAGCACGCCAAAGAGCGGTGCCGCCACCACCAGCGGCAAGCCCGTCGTCACCCAATGGGCCGCCGCCTTGACCGCGATCACGCCCTCCAATGGCAAGGGTGAGGTCGCGAGCAGGTCGAGCGCCCCGTCCTCCCAATCCACCGCCAGCAGCCGGTCAAGTGACAACAGGCACGCCAGCAGCGCGCCCAGCCACAGGACCCCCGGCGCGATCCGCGACAGAAGTGCGGTCTCCGCGCCGACGGAAAACGGCACCAGCACGACAACGATCAGGAAAAATGCCAGCCCAAGGCCAAACCCGCCCCCGGCCCGCAGCGCCAGCATCAGGTCACGTCGAAAGAGCGCCCTCACAGGAAAGCCTCGTCCGCATGCGCCATCGCCGCGGCCTGCGCCTGAAACGCCGACACGTCCAGCACCTCCGCCTCAAGCCCGAGATCGATATGTGTCGCCATCAGCGCCATGCCTCCACGCGCCAGATGCGCCCGCACGGCTTCGGCAAATCGCGCGACCGATGCGGCGTCCAGCGACACGGTCGGTTCGTCCAGCACCCAGATATCGCGCCCCGTCACCATCAACCGCGCCAGACCGAGGCGCCGTTTCTGCCCGGCGGACAACTGCCCCGCGCGCCGCCCCGCCAACGCTTTGAGGTCAAAGGCTGCCAAGGCGGGCGCAATGTCCGACTGCCCAAAGACCGCCGCCCAGAACGAAAGGTTCTCTGTCACCGTCAACGCCGCTTTCAACCCGTCCGCGTGGGCGGCATAGGCGATCCGCTCTTCGGCACCCGACACTGCACCGGCATAGGCCGGTTGCAGCCCCGCCACCGTGCGCAAAAGCGTGGTCTTGCCCGATCCGTTCGGCCCCCGCAGCACCAGCGCCCGCCCCGGCGACAGCGCAAAGGAGACGCCTGCCAACAGCGGCACACCGCCACGCCCCACAGCCAGATCAGTGACAATCAATTCCATAAAACATGGCTAACCGATTGAGCGACCTGTCAAAAGCCCCTGATCCACCTTCATCTTGCCAAATAAACTCCGGGGGGAGGCGCAGCCGGGGGGCTGGCCCCCCTCCCACGCCTCACACAGGCAACATCGCCAGCGCAATGCGCCGTCCCTCGCTCAGAAGCACGTTATAGGTCCGCGCGGCGGACGGGGATGACATGACCTCCACGCCCATGCCCGCTTCATCAAGCGCGGTCCGCAGCGCGGCGGGCGGATGCGCGATGTCGGCGCCCGTTCCGAGAAACAGCACATCGACATGCGCCGCGAGGGCCAGCAGGGCCGACACGTCACCATACCCGCCCCACGGGCCGGTCCCGAGCGGTCCGGTCAACACCCCGCCTTCGAACACGTCGCCACCGATGCGAAAGAAGCCCGGCCCGTAGCCTTCCACAGGTTTGGCATCGTTAAACTCGATCTCGTTAAGGCGCATGGCTCACTCCCCAGACTGGCAGACCCAGAATAGCCGAGGCCGCGATGACGAGGTAGGCCACCGCGCGGAAAAGTCGCTCTGCGCCCGGGTCAAACACCCACGCGCCCACCACATTGGCCAGCATGTAAAGCGGCACCAGCATCATCCCCACCGTCAACGCAACCATGTCCAGCAAACCCGCGCTCAGCAGGACCGCGATCATCATGATGTCGATCCCCAGCAGATACAGCAGGAAATTCGCGCGGATGATCGCGATGGGATGCCCGCTGGCCATGTAGAGCATGATCACGGGCGGGCCGGGCACACCCGCGACCCCACCCAGAAACCCGCCAAGACTGCCCACACCCGTCACCGCTGACCCGCGCAAGGTGCCTGCATACCGCCACCCGGTCATCACAAGGATCAGCAACACCAGAACCACAGATGACACAAGCCAGCCAAAGACGTCCGGTTCCAGAAAGGACAGCGCCCACAGCCCCAGCGGCAGGCCGATGGCCGCACCGACCAGCAGTCGCACAACCTCGTCCCGCCGGCCCGTGCGCAGCGCCGATGGCAGATTGGGCAACGGTCCCCAGAATTCGACAACGGTCAGAAAGACAAGCGCTGCAAACGGGTCCAGCACAGAGGACGCCGCAGGCATGATGATCAGCGCCGAGCCAAAGCCGGTGAATCCCCGCACCAGCCCCGCCGCGACAATTGCTCCGGCCAACCACCACAGCCCCGGCAGTGCCAGGGCCGCAGGATAGGCGTCAAGCATCCACGTTCGCGAACTGGTTGCCGGTGGTGTTGGGGTCGGTCTTGTCCCAGTTCCGCTTGACCCCCAGCCACAGCAGGATGGTCGAGGCCACAAAGACCGACGAATACGTCCCCACGATCACGCCCCAGATCATCGCAAAGACAAAGCCCCGGATCACGTCCCCGCCCAGAACATAAAGCGAAATGAGCGCCAGCAGCGTGGTTACGGATGTCATCACGGTGCGCGACAGGGTTTCGTTGATCGAGATGTTCAGAACCTCGGCCAGCGGCCTGTTCTTGTACTTGCGGAGGTTCTCCCGCACCCGGTCGAACACG
>CAZRUV010000100.1:0-12123 GCA_964603315.1 uncultured Rhodobacterales bacterium | reverse complement strand
CGGGGAAGTGGAACGTGGCCTCGGTCGGGGTGTCGCCGTCCGCAATCGCGGATTTCCACCGGATCTCGACGCCGGAAAACAGATACGCCTTGGACCGCGCCATCTTGAACAGCCGGGCCGGTTTCAGCCGCAGGGAGCCGAAGATCTCGGGGTCGGGGTGAAAGGTGACGGCAGTGCCGCGCCGGTTGGGGGCCGCGCCGATCTTGTCCAGCTTGGTTTGCGGCACGCCACGGGCGAATTCCATGGCAAACAGCTCGCGATTGCGCGCCACTTCGACCCGCAGGTGATCGCTGAGCGCATTGACCACGGACGAGCCGACGCCATGCAGGCCGCCGGACGTCTCGTAGCTGTCGCCCGAGAATTTGCCACCGGCATTCAGGGTGCAAAAGATGATCTCGAGCGCGGATTTCGACGGGTCCTTGGGGTGCGGATCGGTGGGGATACCGCGCCCGTTGTCGCGGACGCTGACATGGCCGTTTTCGTGCAGCTCGACCTCGATCCAGGTGGCGTGGCCCGCCACGGCTTCGTCCATCGAGTTGTCGATGATTTCCGCGACCATGTGGTGCAGCGCACGGTCGTCCTTGCCCCCGATATACATGCCGGGGCGCAGGCGCACATGCTCCATATCCTCCAGAACCTGAATGGATGAGGCGTCATAGTCCGAGGCCGCTTTGGCCCCGCTCAGAAGGTCGGTCATGGCAGCTGCTCTTTTGTTGTTGGCCGCAATTATGACAGACAGGTTTTGGCGGGGAAAGCGTTTTGGGGACCCAAAAGAAAAAGGCGGGCCAGAGCCCGCCTTGTCCACATGTGATGCCTTGCGTTCAGCTTTGGGTTTTGCGGCGCCGCATGGCGAACATGCCGCCGAGCCCGGCAATCAGCATCCAGCCCGCTGCCGGCAGCGGCACCGGGTTCAGCGGGTTTCCGGGCGGCGGTGTGTCGCCCAGCAGAATGGCGGTAAAGAGGAAGTCGTTGGGCTTTGCCTCGCCTTGGTCCTGCCCGACCCAGCCTTCGCCCGTGATGCCGTTGAAATTGCGCGAGCCGAGGCCGAACACGAAGAATTCGCCACCGGGCCGCGAGTCTGCGTTAAGAGCAAAGGACTCCGTCGCGTTCGAAAGCGATCCGATGCCAGTGCCCGAGAAATCACTGAACAGTCCGCTGCCCAACGGGCCGGTGTTGGTCACGCCAGCGATGTCATATTCGAGCCGGTACGTACCGCCTGTGCCGCCACCCGCGATGCTTTCAACCATCGTGCCACGCATGGACACGGTGCCCGCCACATCATCGTAGAGCAGGAACGCGGAAAAATCGGACGCCGTCGGGCTGGCGATGGTGTCCACCGGCGCCCCGAACGAAAAGAAACGGTCCGGGTCTTCGCGGTCGAGCCGCAGACCATAATCATACGTCGCGGACATATTGCCGTCTGGATGATCGCCGAGACCGTAGAAATATGTCGCCGCTTGCGCTGATGTCACCAGAACCACTGCCGTCGCGCCCGCTGCCGCAATGCTCAAAAAGTGTTTCATCATCAAATCCACCCACAATGTATCACCGATTTATACTACCCCGGTGTGCAGCGTTTCGACCAACGGCAATAAAATTAGGCTTTTCTAGGGTGGCGGGAATTTCCGGTTTTATTGCTTCATTTACAAATCGTTACGAAATGCATTTGCCAGCTGAATTTTTTGACATTATTGTTCGCAATTCCTGAACAATTCAGAATTTGGCGCCAGATTTATGCAAATCTCTCGCGATGGTGGAATTCGTCAGCGCTAGTATAAAT
Source organism: uncultured Rhodobacterales bacterium (assembly GCA_964603315.1). Classification (GTDB taxonomy): domain Bacteria; phylum Pseudomonadota; class Alphaproteobacteria; order Rhodobacterales; family Rhodobacteraceae; genus Tateyamaria. The sequence continues at coordinate 10,343 of CAZRUV010000100.1, read as the reverse complement.
CTTGACCGAATCGGTTCCAGCGCCCCCGTGTCAACGCCGTCAGGGGTGTATTGGCTGTCTTTTGCCGGTCGGCGCGTCGGGTGCGCCGCGCGGGGATGGCGCAGGGTTCGAAAGGCCGCACGCACCACACCGAATGCGGTGCCCGGCGCTACGGATTACCACACCAGCGCAGGATCTCCCGGGCAACCCGGTCCGGCTTCTGGTGACAGATCCAGTGGTCCGCGCCAGCGATCTCGACCCGTGTCAGATCGTCCGCAAAGGCCTCCAGCCCATCTGTCGCTTCGGGCAGCAACGCCTTGTCCCCGGGCCCCCAGATCAGCAGATGGGGGCATGTCACGCGCAGCCTGTCGACGGGCAGGGCGGGCATCTCGAGCGGTGCGCCGGGATCGGCGACCACAAGGGGCGAGGCACGGTACCAGTTGATCATGCCGCGCAAACCCGATTGCCGCCAGATCGCCTTTTGTGCCTCAAGCACGTCGCCGGTCATCCAGCTGAGGTCCATCTTGGCGGCAAAAAGGCGCGCGATCCCCGCAAAGTCATCCGCCGCAAGCCGGTCTTCGGACCCCGACGCGCGCAGGGCGTTGATGTATTGGGACGCCTCAGACTGGGCGCCGCCCGCGCACATGGCGCGCTGGAAAGGTACCGGGTGTACGCCGTTGGCAACGATCAGACGCTGCACGAGGTCGGGGCGCGACGTCGCCAGCCCGTAGGCGACCGACGCGCCCCAGTCATGGCCCAGAACAACCACCGGACCGTCGGGGATAAGCGCGGCCACATCCGTGACCAGATGCGACAGGGCATAGTCGTCAATGTCATGGGGGGCATAGCTGGCACCGTAGCCGCGCTGGTCCGGTGCGACGCAATGGAACCGGTCGCACAGGCGTTCGGCAATTTCGGCCCACGCGCCGCCATATTCGGGAAACCCGTGCAGCATCAACAGCATGGGCAGTGATGGGTCGCCCCATCGCCGGACGGTGAACGCATGCCCGTTCAGTGTTTCGGTGGTGACCTTCATCATTCACCGGGCCGCTTCGTTTCAAAGCGCAGGCCGGCGGCCGTGCGCGCCGGAAAGCCGCGCCAATAGGTGTGATCTTCGGTCGGATTGCCCGCATCATCCAGCGCCACGATCCCGTCTTCGGCGCGCGGGACCAGATCGAGATACTCCGCCTTTTCAGCCTCCGCCTTCAGGTGCAGATCAAAGAAGGCCGTGGCGAAATGCTGCGCGATATTGTTCATGCGCACCGTATCCCAGACGGGGTCGGCGTAGTGGTCGAACGGGACAAAATCCAGCGACTCCACGGGTTCCCAGCTTTCGACGGGCGCAGGGATGGGGGCGGCGGCGTTGTGGTTGGCGTAAACGAAGGTCAGCAGATGGCGTTCGGTGTCGATGGCGCCATCGAACATGCCCCGGATCGCGTCGTATACGGCCACATCGTCCACGCTCCCCGCCATGAACATCGTCGGTACGCGCAGTCCGGCCATCCCGTCCATATCCCAGATGCCGGCATTGTATCCCCACGGACCGATGGCAATCACGGCCTTGACGCGGTCGTCGATCAGCGCCTCGTGCGTGTCCGAGCCTGCCAGATGTGCGGCCAGCAGACGGTTCGGCGTGCCCCAGCTGAATTCGGTCGCCGCTTGTGTAACACCTGCGCCGCCCAGGATGAGTGCGCCGTAGCCCCCCATGGAATACCCCACAATGCCGGTGCGGTCCGTGTCGACGATTGCGCCCAAGGGGCCGTCAAGCGCTGCCATGTGGTCCAGCACACGGTCCTGATCGATCGGGCGGTGCAGCAAGGTCGATCCGAATGCGGCCTGATCCGTATAGGTGCTGTCCGTGTGATCCATCGCGACCACCACGTAGCCCTTGGAGGCGAGGTTTTCGCCCAAATGGCTCATCAGAAAGCGGTTGCCCGGGTAGCCGTGGCTCAGCAGGACCAGCGGAAACTGCTCGTCCACTGCAGGTTCCGCGTCGCGTGCGGCGCGCCCCGTCAGGGTGGCCGTGGTCACACCATCGCGCACGGTCGCCGTGTAGCTGCCGCCCGGTTCGGTCCCGATGGCGGCGGGATACCAGATCTCGAGCGTCAGCGGGCGGGCGTAGCGGGGAACATCGTCGCCGTTCACGTTCAGAACGTCGATGCTGTCCGGCAGGGCAATGATTTCGGTCCGCGCTCCGATGGCGTATGGTCCGAAGGGCGCCAATTCAGGGGCGTCGGGACGGATCGTGTCAATCGGGTTGGCCAAGGCAGAACCGGTCACGCAGGCCGCGAGGAAAAATGCTTTGGTTCCGGGTATTTGCGCAATCCAGCTGTGCATGTGTGATCCTCTCGGAAAGTTTTGCAAAAAGCACCCAACATACCACTCATAAGTGTACTGTGACAGGCGCGCGCGCGAAATCAACCCGTGATCCATCACCCCGTATGCGCAGGGAACAGACGCAAACGCATCGCAGTGTCGTTGCGGCGGCAATCGGCCGGCGGCATGGCCGTCGCCAGCCTCGTGACCGGCGCGGGGTTGAGGCGGGCATCACAGGTCTCTACATGTGACCCATGCGCGGTTTTACCGCTTTTTGCCTCGCCCTCGCGCCCAGTCTTTCTATGGCGCACCCGCACGTTTTTGTCGACACGTCGCTTCGTGTCATCGTGGACGATGCAGGCGATCTGCAAGGTGTTGAGATCAGCTGGACCTATGACGATTTCTACTCGCTTCTGCTCTTGTCGGATATGAGCCTCGACAACGATGGCGATGGTCAGCTACGCGAGGATGAACTGGCGCGGCTTGACGGTTTCGACATGAACTGGATCGAAGGCTATCAGGGTGACACCCATGCCACGCGGAACGGGACACCCGTTGCCTTGGGGCCGCCACAGCCACGCGGCACAAGTGTTGACCGGGGCCTGATCACCTCGACCCATTTCCGCGCAGCCTCCGGCAGTGCCGACAGGCTCGTGCTCAAGGCCTATGATCCGACATTCTACACGGCCTATACCCTTGTGGGGCAGGTGGAGGTCGAAGGGCCGTGCACGGCGCAGGTGGTGTCGGCGGACCTCGATGCGGCCTATACCATGGTTGAAGAATTGCTGTACGCGACACCTGCTGCCGATGCCGAAGAGAGCTATCCGGAAGTCGGTGAAGCCTTTGCCGACACGGTGAGTGTTGCATGCAAACTCTGAGAATCGGCGTTCTGGTCGTGCTGGCGGGCCTCCTGGTCTGGCTCTTTGGCTTTGGCGGCATGGTGGACCTGTCGCGATGGGCGGCTGCGGGACAGGAACAGGCGCAACGCGCCCTGGCCGGCGGCTTGCGCGCGGTGCGCGCAGGTGAGCCGGGGGCATGGCTGGGCCTGATGGGCCTCTGCGCGGCTTACGGGTTCTTTCATGCAGCCGGTCCGGGGCACGGCAAGCTGGTGATCGGCGGCTATGGTGCCGCGGCCCGCGTGACCGCGCTGCGCTTGTCCGGTCTGGCGGTTGTGTCGTCGCTGGCGCAAGCCCTGTCGGCCATCATCCTCGTGGCGGCGGGCGCGTGGGTGCTGGGCTGGGGGCGCGCGCAGATGACGGACGCGGCGGAGGTTTTCCTGGCCCCGGCGAGCTACATCGCCATTGCGCTGGTCGGGCTCTGGCTGGTGCTGCGCGGTGTGCGGCGCATGGTGCGCAACCGGGCGAGCGCGCATACGCACACACACGATCACGACGGTGATGGCGTGTGCGACACCTGCGGACACGCCCACGGACCCACGCCGGATCAGGTGGAAAACATCACCTCCTGGCGTGATGCGGCGGCGATCGTGGGCTCCATCGCAATCCGTCCCTGCACCGGGGCCGTCTTCCTGCTGATCCTCTGCTTTGGCCTGGGTATCCCGTGGGCGGGCGTGGCAGGCGCGTTCGTCATGGGGCTGGGCACAGCGAGCGTGACCGTATTGGTGGCTGTCGCGGCCGTTGGCGCGCGGTACAGCCTGCTCGACAACTGGCAAGGGGCAGGGGCCCTCCGGGCCGTTGCGACAGTCGAGATGGTGGCGGGGGCGACCATTGCACTGATCGCAACGCTTCTGGTGCTACCGCTCCTCTGAGACGCTGCCGACGATCACGGTTTCCAACTCGCGTTCCAGCTTGCGCGCCATGGCGGCGGCATAGTCTTCGAACCCGAGCGCGGTTTCCACGAAACTGCCGCTGCCCCAGATGACTTCGGCCTGAAAATACCGGCTGAGCCCGGACACCTCGGCCTGGCGCAGATCCCCGATCGACGGGTTGTCCGCACCGATCACGAGCGCGTTGATGGTGATGTCGGTGCCCTCGAACGCTGACCGCTCGAGCACGGGGCGCGGCCCCAGGTTCGATTTGCCGTCCCCCGAAATGTCCAGCGTCCGCTTCCAGCACCCGCGCCGCTGGTCGAGATGCCGCAATCCCTCCCGCATGGCGAGGCCCAATGCCGTACCCGGGCTGGCCGCACGCCGTTCTGTGGCACGGATCTGCGCGCGGGCGGCTTCGAGCACAGCCGGTCCGGTGATCGACGTCCAGGGCAGGATGACGGCAGGATCGTCCGGCCCGCTCCATTCGTAAACCATAAGTTCCACGGGCGTGCCCGGCATCTGCAACAGCGCGTCCCGAACAGGTTGCGCGCCCAGTGCATCGGCCAACCCGTCAATCTGCAGCCGGTACTCGCGCGCATCGACAGACCCCGAAACATCAAGCCCAAGCGCCAGCGCCTGACGGCACCCCGCCTCGGCGGCACCCGCAGACAGGGCCAGGATCAGCGCCAGCCACCTCATCCCGGGCCGGGCGCCACGGGGCCCTGACCGATCAGGGCGGGCAGAACCTCGCGCTCCAGCTTGCGGCGCATGGCGCGTTCGTAGTCCTCAAACCCCTGCGCCACCTCCAGAAACGCGGTCGGCCCCTTGAGCACCTGCAATTCGTAATAGCGGATCAACTGGCTTTCCGAGGTGAACTCGGCGGCATTGACCACCAGCCCGTTCACCGTGACATCCCGCAGCGGAAACTCACGGTAGGCGATCTTGGGGCCGAAGCCTTCGTTGTTCTGCCCGTCGCCTGCCATGTCGATAGTCTTTGCCAGACACGCGGGCGCGCGGGCAAACATTTCGGATGCAAAGCCAAGCGCATAGCCCATCGCGGTGGGAAACTCGTTGTGAGAGCGTTTGCTCGCAGCCACAACTTCTGCGGCGCGGACCAGATCAGCTTCGCTGTTGATCATGATCCAGTCCAGCACGATCTCCTGATTGTAGCGCCCGGACCATTCGTAGACGGCCAGTGCCACGGGCGAGTCGTTGGACAAAAACGCCGACACGACCTCGGGGGCGGTCATCGCGGCGACCAGACCGCCCCGCTGTAATTCATCCTCGCGCGCATCGACCGAAGACGACACATCCAGCGCCAACAGCAGGGCCAGACGGCACGCCGCCGCAGGCCCCGCCCAACTCAGGGCGGCGAAAAAGGCAAGCGCCCTTACCAATGGCCCGTGTTTTCCATGCTGGACCAGGGTTCGGCCGGGGGCAGGCTGTCGCCGGCCTGCAGCAACTCGATCGAGACATTGTCGGGCGAGCGCACAAAGGCCATGTGCCCGTCGCGCGGCGGGCGGTTGATTGTCACGCCATTGTCCATCAGGTGTTGGCACGTCTCGTAGATGTTGTCGACGCGGTAGGCGAGATGGCCGAAATGGCGGCTGTCCGAAGGCAGCCCCTCGTCACCGTCCCAGTTATAGGTCAGTTCGACATGGGCGTTTTCCTGTCCCGGCGGGGTCATGAAAACGAGCGTAAACCGCCCCCCCTCGCTCTCGTGGCGGCGGGTCTCTTCCAGCCCCAGCAATTTGTAGAACGCGATTGAGGCATCGAGGTCTTTGACGCGCACCATCGTGTGCAGGTAGGTCAGCGGCATGCGGGGCTCCTTGCAGGTCTTTGAGGCGCACCGGGATGGTGCGCTCCTCTCAAAAACTAGCATGGGGCACGCGCAGGGCCAGAGCCGAGTGCACGTCTCTCAGAACTTTGATTGCAGACCGATGCTGAGCGTGGATTCGCTTATGTCGAAACGGTTGATGTTCGATGTGCGCTGACCGGTCCGCAATGTGACCGTTGGCGCGAACCCGGCAAAGCTGAAATCTTCGAAGAACAGTGAGACATCCGCATAGACCGATGTGTCTTCGCGGCCCCCATCGACCGGACCGATCAACGTGTAGTCTTCGTAATCCGTCGAGCCAAGCGTCACACCTGTCGTTACCCGTGCGGGCCCCAGCGACTTGGCGAATGTATAGGCCAAACGCGCGGTTGCGGTTTGAAACTCCGCATTGATCTGATCACTGGTCACGTCCTGAACCGTTACGCCAAAGGTGAACCGGCCCCCATCTGGTCGTTTATGCGCCAGCGTGCCAGACAGGGTCACAACCGCGGCGTCGCGCACAGGCTCGATCGCTGAATTCCGGTCTTCGACAGCAGCCTTGAAGCTCAGACGATTGGCATCGTTCAATTTCAAGGACCGGCCCAGTTCCAGCTTTGCAAAGTCGAAGGACGTTTCACCCCCCGACCAAAGTGTTCCCAACGATCCCGCAACAGATGCCGTGTTCCCTTCCGCACCGAGCGCAAAGCGATGAGAGAGACCGATTTCGGCATAGCTTGATGAAAAATCACTGCCATCGACGCCCGGAGCAGAGTCGGTCAGTGCCACTTGGCGCGTATAGGCTCGTCCGGTCGCATGGGTGACGCTGTTTGCGGTGCGGTTCAGCCTGTAGCGCAGGCGCAGATCAGCGGTGGACACAACGCCGGACAGGGTCTGCGTCGCGGAGGAAAATCGCGCAGCGGATGGGATGCCGTTGATCACCAGCAAGGTGTTGTCCGTGCCGTTGTTCACATTGTCGGACGGGGCGACTGACAGGCTCAGATTGAAATTCAGGGGGTTGGCCGCGCGCGCCCGGGCATAATCGGCCCGTACCTGCCGCTCCTGTGTTTCCGTCTCCGCATGGACGGCAGCGAGGCGCAACCACGCCTGTCCCCGCGTTACCTTTTTCTGTTGAACCGCGACGCTGGCCGCGGTGCGGGCGGCGGCGAATTTTTCGGTCGGCGTGTCGGAGTATTTGTATGACAGGCGCGCCGCGGCCCGCGCCAGCCCCGGGTTGTTCAACCGGCTGTGTGCAGCGGCCAGTACACCATAGGCATAGGCGTCTTCCGGATCTGCCTGCAACAGACCCATCGCCAATTCGCGCGCCACATCAAACTCACCGGCATAAAGCGCCGAGCGTGCGATCAGGCGCGCTTCGTCGAGGCTCAGAGATTGCGCCGGAGCTTGTTGCTGCGGTGTTCTGTCTTCGGTCTGTGTTGGCCCCGCCGCCGCACTTACGGTCAGCGCGGACACAGCCAGGCAGCACGCAAACCGCGTGAACCGCACTTGCATGAGCGCGCCCATTGACCCGCCTCAGGGGGCGAGGGACGCGATACAGATGGGATCCGTGCTGGCCGCCGTACACAAATCGAGGACAAAGACACCGTATTCGATCTCGTTCTCGAGATCATCGGTGTATTGGGTCAGTGCCGTTCCGCCGACAATCGCTTCACCGCCGGCGCCGCCAATGACACCAGCGAAATCCCCGATGTCGTCCCCGACAGGATCGGACGGTGTGCCCGAATTCGTGTCTGTCGCGTCGAATTCAACTTGGCCATTGAACGTGCCGTCATCCGCAAGCGCACCCTCCACCAGCACAAGGTCGGGCAGATCGGCAAAGCCGCCCGCAAACACGCCGGTCCGGTCGAAAATCTCGCCCTCCACCGACATGTCGCTGAAATCCACGTTCAAAAAGATCAAGCCGCGCACATAGGCTGCCTGGCTTGGCAGATCGACATCCGGATCTACACCGCCGGGCACAGCCAACAGGTCTGTGGTCGGACCGGTCGAGTTCAAACCGCCCGCATAGTTGCCCACATATGTCACATCAAACCGGCCATCTGCCGTGGGCGGCGGGTTATACGTGCCGTCCCGTTCAAAGAATGACCCGCCAAACACACGGTTGAACTGGCCGCCCGTCATCACGACACCGGCCTGCAGCCCATCGCGGCTGGCCACAAAGGCTGTCGCGTGCCGCCCAAGCGGGTCGTTCTGCCCGGTGAATGTCGTAAAGCCGGGTGCAAAGGTTGTTGCAATCGCGCGGTACTCATTGACCAGCGGCTCACCATCCTGGGTCAGCCCCGTCACCGTGAGTGTATTGGTGCTGGCATCAAAATCGATCCGCTCCAGATCGTTCAGGATTTCGGCCGGCACACCCGAAGACGTGGTCGCGCCCCCGCCCGTCGTGCCGCCTGTCGGATCAGTAAAGGGATTGCCATCGCCACATGACGCAATGCCAAGCGCCAGCAGGCTTACTGCAGCTATACGTTTCATACCGGTCAAACCTTTGCGGTTCTATGTCTGCCTCTTTGGTCGCAGACTCAGGCACTTACAGGTGAAAGTCAACGTAAACGTGACCGGGCCCGCCATATGCGTTGCCAAAAAACACCCCCTATCTAGCGGTTCTCAAGCGCCCAGCCACGATATACAGTGAGGGCCTGACAGATTCTGTGGATAAAGGACGCGCCCATGCCGCTCTCCCCCGACCAGCAAGCCGAAGTGGATGCCCTGCGCGCCCAGACCACGCCCACGCTCCGCGCCACCGTGCCGGGGATGGAGGCGCATCTCTACAAGGCCCACGACGTGCTCGACCACGGCTTTGTCCGCGTCATCGACTACATGGGCGACGACGCCGCCATCTGTCAGGCCGCGCGCGTCAGCTATGGCAAAGGCACCAAGTCGGTACAAAATGACGAGGGGCTGATCCGCTACCTCATGCGCCACTGGCACTCGACCCCGTTCGAGATGTGCGAGATCAAGCTGCACGTCAAACTGCCCGTTTTCGTCGCCCGCCAGTGGATCCGCCACCGCACCGCCAACGTCAATGAATACTCCGCGCGATACTCGATCCTCGACCGCGAATTCTACATCCCCGCCCCGGACGCGCTCGCCGCGCAGTCCGTCGTGAACAATCAGGGCCGGGGCGAGGCCCTGAGCGGAGAAGAAGCCGAGCGCGTCCTGCGCTACCTCAAGGACGACAGCATGCGCGCCTATGATCACTATGAAGAGATGATCTCCCAGGACGGCCAGCAGGGCCTCGCCCGAGAACTCGCCCGCATGAACCTGCCCGCCAACATCTACACCCAATGGTATTGGAAAGTGGACCTGCACAATCTCTTCCACTTTTTGCGCCTGCGCGCCGACGCTCACGCTCAATATGAAATCCGCGTCTATGCCGATGCGATTTGCGAGGTGGTCAAGGATTGGGTGCCCGCCGCGTACCGCGCCTTCGAGGATTACCGCATGGGCGGCGCGAATTTGTCGGGTACAGCCATTGCGTGCATCCAACGGATGTTGAAAGGTGAAGAGGTCACGCAGGAAAACTCAGGAATGAGTAAAGGCGAGTGGCGGGAGTTTATGGGAGTGGTGGGGTGAATAGTGCCAAACGACGAAAACAAGTTACCTGAAAAAATTCCCGCATCGAAGAAAGGAAAAGCTGGGCGGGCTGTATTGAACGTCCTTGGATCAGTGCCTTTTGCGGGAGGACTGTTTTCAGCCGCGGCTGGGTATTGGGGGGAGCAAGAAGAAGCCAAGGCCAATGAATTTCTAAAAAATTGGATTGACATGATCCATGATGAAATTCGAGAGAAAGAAAAGACTATAGTAGAGATTATGGCTCGCTTGGACTTGCACGATGAAGAAATATCCCGAAGGGTAACATCGGAGTCGTATCAAAGCCTTCTCAAAAAGAGCTTTCGCGAATGGCCTGCTGCAGAGAGCGAGAGAAAACGTCAGTTACTGAGGAACTTACTGTCCAATGCGGCGGCGTCCACAGTTTCTAGTGACGACGTTGTTCGACTTTTCATCGATTGGCTAAGCCTATACTCGCCGTTCCACTTTGAGGTGATAGCAGCAATATACAATTCGAACGGTATTACTCGCGGCGAAATATGGGATAAAGTCGGTAGAGCGCGTGTGCCTGAGGACTCAGCTGACGCAGACTTATTTAAGCTGTTGGTGCGAGATTTGAGTATGGGGTCCATCATACGGCAACATAGAGAAACAGACTATCATGGTAACTTCATAAAAAAGAAGCCTCGGCCACGAGGAAGCAGCGGAAACACTATGAAATCAGCGTTTGATAGAGAGGAAGGTTATGAATTGACAGCACTAGGGCAACAGTTTGTGCACTACGCAATGTCTGAAATAACACCAAAAATCGATTTTGATCCAGAAACTTAGTAAGTAGGGCGGGTGACCTGCCCCCCGAAACCTCCCGCACTTTAATGTAGAGTTTGCTCAACCTTT
>CAZRUV010000099.1:0-12249 GCA_964603315.1 uncultured Rhodobacterales bacterium | reverse complement strand
GTCAAATCAGGACAAAACTGGTCTTCTCAGACACTCTGAGAAATACAGTTGCTAAACACCGGCGTGATGCAACGCATCTACGATGCCGCATCAACCGGCTGGCAGGACGGAATTGCGCGGCTCGGCTTTCTCGATGCCTATGCCCAACTGATGCAGGCGGTGCCCGCCGCGCAGGCGCGGCGCGTGATGGACGTGGGCTGCGGGACGAGCAGTTTTGCCTCTGCCTGGATTGCCGCGCAGGGCGCGCCGCACGCGCTGACGCTGCTTGATCTGTCGCCGGCCATGCTCGAAACCGCGGCGCAGCGTCTGCCCTCGGCCCGTTGCGTCGCCGCGCCCCTGGGCGCGGCCCTGCCCGACACGCCTCCGCAAGACGTTATCCTGTGCGCCCATGTCATCGAACATCTCGACGACGCGGCCGCGGGGCTGTCGTGGCTCTATGATCATCTGGCGCCCGGCGGCCTTCTGGTGCTTGCGGTGTCCAAGCCGCATTGGTGCACCGCGCTGGTCCGCTGGCGTTGGGGCAATGCGGCGTTTGATCCCGATACCGCACGGCACATGCTGACACGGGCAGGGTTCTTGGATATCACCACCCACCCCTTTGACAGCGGCCCGCCTTCGCGCCTGTCCTGCGGGTACACTGCCCACAAGCGCTGAACTGAGTCCCCCGCGCAACGCATCCGGGCCTCACCCTTGAAAAATGTGGCACGGCACGACGCCGCACGTTGCCCCGCTCTGACCGCTCGCCTAGTAAAGTGCAAAGGGGCAGCACCATGCGCATTCTCATCACCAATGACGACGGCATTTCAGCACCCGGGTTGGCCGTTCTGGACACAATCGCCCACGCGCTGAGCGATGATGTGTGGACGGTTGCACCCGCCTTTGAACAATCCGGCGTCGGGCACTGCATCAGCTACGCCCGCCCCTTCATGATCCAGCAGATCGGCGACAAGCGATTTGCGGTCGAGGGCAGTCCCGCCGATTGCGTGCTGGCCGGAATGCACGACATCATGCCCGACGCGCCTGATCTGATCCTGTCGGGCGTGAACCGGGGGAACAATTCGGCGGAGAATGCGCTTTATTCCGGGACCCTGGGTGCCGCCATCGAAGGGGCGCTGCAGGGCGTGCTCTCGATCGCGCTGTCGCAATACTACGGGCCCGGCAATCGCGACCTTGCCGACCCGTTCGAGGCCAGCACCACCCATGGCCGCGCAGTGATTGAGCGGATTGTCGCCGCGACTCCCAAGGATCAACCGGGCTACCAGCTTTTCTACAACGTCAACATGCCCCCCGTCGCAGCCGCCGACGTCAAGGGCACGCGGCTTTGCCCGCAAGGTCTGCGCCCCGGTCTTGGCTTTCACACCGAGGCGACGACATCGCCGTCGGGCCGGCAGTTCCTGTGGATCCGGGGCGGCGACCAGCAGCGTCAGACGGCGGCGGACACCGATGCCGCGCTCAACCTCGACGGCTATATATCAGTCACCCCGATGCGGGCGGACTTCACCGCGCATGACATGCTGGATCAACTCGGCGGGATCGCCACATGACGGACGACGATCTCGCCACGCGGAAGATGCAGTTTCTCTATGCCCTGCGGTCGCGCGGGGTCACGGACAAGGCCGTGCTGCAGGCGATGGAAGAGATCGACCGGGGCCCCTTTGTACGCGGACTGTTTTCGGAACGCGCCTACGAGGACATGCCCCTGCCCATCGCCTGCGGGCAGACCATCAGCCAGCCCTCGGTGGTCGGGCTGATGACCCAGGCGCTGCAGGTGTCGCCACGCGACAAGGTGCTCGAGATCGGCACCGGCTCGGGCTATCAGGCGGCGATCCTCGCCAAGATCGCGCGCCGCGTCTACACCATTGACCGCCACCGGCGGCTGGTCCGCGAGGCGCGGGCCATTTTCGAGGAACTGGACCTGCACACGATCACCGCGATCACCGGCGATGGCAGCCACGGTCTGCCTGATCAGGCCCCGTTTGACCGTATCATCGTCACTGCGGCCGCCGAGGATCCACCGGGCCCTTTGCTGGCCCAGCTCAAGGTCGGCGGCATCATGGTTCTGCCCGTGGGCCAGTCCGACGCGGTCCAAAGCCTGATCCGCGTGCGCAAACATGAAACCGGCCTCGAATATGACGAGTTGCGTGAGGTCCGGTTTGTCCCTCTGCTCGAGGGCTTGGGCAAAGAGTGAAACTGGTGTAAAAGACGCACCAACCGGAAAGACCTCAGACAAGGGGCCCGGAAGAGGACGATGCAGATGTTTCCCAACCTCCCCCTGCGGCGCGTGCCGCTGATCCTGTGCACCTGTGGCCTGACTGTGTTGGCCGCGTGCAGTGAGCCGCTGGATTTCGACCTGCGTGGCCTTGGCGGCGGGTTCACCACCAGCCCGGCGGCACAAACCGCGACCGAGAACCGCCCGCGCGCCGACAGCCGGGGCGTGATATCATATCCCAACTATCAGGTCGCCGTGGCCGAACGTGGCGACACGCTGAACGATGTGGCCACCCGCGTCGGACTGCCTGCGGCCGAGTTGGCCAGTTTTAACGGCATCGAGACGGACGTGCCCTTGCGCGCCGGCGAGATCATCGCCCTGCCCCGCCGCGTGGCCGAACCGTCCCCCGCCACCGGCGCCATCGGCACCGGGCCAATCCAGCCCGCGCAGGTGGACGTGACGACGCTTGCCGGCAATGCGATCGACAACGCGGCCCCCACGCCCGCCAGCACAGCCCCGACACAGCCCCTGCCCCAGACCGGGCAGGAGCCGATCCGGCACCGGGTCGAACGTGGCGAGACCGCGTTCACCATCGCGCGGCTCTACAACGTCCCGGCCAAGTCGCTCGCCGAATGGAATGGCCTTGGAGCAGATTTTGCCGTGCGCGAAGGGCAGTTCCTGTTGATCCCCGTCGCCCGCGTTGCCGCCCCGCGCCCCGCTGCCACCATCGACAGCGGCACGACCGCACCGGGTGAAGGGTCGCCCACACCCACGCCACCAAGCTCTGCACAACCGCTGCCCGAAGATGAAGACACCGCAACCGCCGCGCAAACACCGGCAGACGAGCCGGTCGCCGATGTGGGCACCGCAACAGCCCCCACCAGCAAGGGTGAGTTTGCCGTGCCGGTCGTGGGCAGCATCATCCGACCCTACGCAAAGGGCCGCAATGAGGGCATCGACATCAAGGCCGCCCCCGGCACCCCGGTGAACGCGGCCGCCGCCGGCACGGTCGCTGCGATCACGCAAAGCGCCGAAGGCGTGCCCATCATCGTCTTGCGCCACGAAGCCAACCTCCTCACGGTCTACGCCAACGTGGACGCGCCAAAGGTGTCCAAGGGCGATACGGTCCGAAAGGGCCAACCCATCGCCGCCCTGCGCAGCAGCGCGGACGACGCCTTTGTGCATTTCGAAGTGCGGGACGGGTTTGACAGCGTCGACCCCACGCCCTTCCTCGAATAAGGCACGAGAGCGGCGATTTCGCCTTCCGGGGGTGAAATCGCCGCAATTGCCACAAAATCACCTCTAATTTTTCTAAAACGGCACGCAAACGCCCAAACGCTGCCCCGTTGCGCGTGCAGAAACAGTTCAACGAAACGAGTTGGATTGGTTCGCAGGCATGCCGGTCTTTTATGGGTATACCAACGCGCTCTTGGGCACGCAGACCACCGTCAATGGTGCGCCCAACAATTATGCCTTCGCGCCCTCTGGCACATGGCGGTACACCGGCGAAGACACCTATTTCGTGGTAAGCGCCACGCCGATCCCCTCCTGCCGCGCTGAAGCTGGCTGTGCGAGTCCTGCTGTCGAGGTGAGACAGGATAGGACGGCAAAATGGACGTCTCTTTGGACGGCTCGACGGTTGGCTACGCGGGCAGGATCGAGGTTCTCGAGGGCCGGTCAGGCCGACGGTTTCGAAGCGAGGCGGAGCGGGCGCGGATAGCGGCGGAAAGCATGATGCCCGGAGCGAAGGTCGCCGATGTCGCGCGGCGGCACACGGTGACCCGCTGGCAGGTCTACGATTGGCGCAAGAAGCTGATGGCCGGAGCGCTGGCTTTGCCCGCCGAGACGGCTGACGACCCGATGTTCGCGGCGCTTGTCGTTGAGGCGAAGCCGGCGCGTCCTGCACCCAACCCGAAACGGCGCGGGGGCGTGGCCAGGCCCAGCAGGATCGAGATGGTGGTCGAAGGTGTGACGGTGAATGTGCCGCCGGACATCGACGAAGCGCAATTGACCCGGCTGATCCGCGCGATCCGGATGGCCTCGCGATGATCTCGCCGACAGGCGGGTTGCGCGTCTACGTGGCCACGCGCCCGACTGATTTCCGGAAAGGCATCGACGGCCTGGCGCTGCTGGTTCAGGAGACCATGGGCCTCGATCCGTTCAGCGGCGCGGCTTTCGTCTTCCGAGCGAAGCGGGCGGATCGGATCAAGGTCCTGGTCTGGGATCAGACGGGCATCGTGCTGGTTCACAAGCGCTTGGAGGGTGCGAAATTTGTCTGGCCCCGGGTGCAGGACGGCGTGATGAAGATGTCACCGGCGCAGTTCTCGGCCCTGTTCGAAGGGCTCGACTGGCGGCTTGTGCGGCCTGAACGCGTGCGGCGGCCGGAACTGGCGGGATAGCTGCGGCTGAGTGACTCAGTATCGTTTTGCATGTGGTGGCGACGTCGCCCATCTGCTTTGTCCGGGTCATGACCGACACCAATCTGGCCGAAGAAAATGCTCGCCTGAAAGCCCGCCTCGCCGAGACCGAGGCGGCGCTGGCGGATGCGGTCGAGGCCCAGAGGAGGCTGGAGAGCATCGTCAGCGAATTGCGGCGGGAGACGTTCGGACCGCGGTCGGAGAAGCTCGATCCCGAGCAGTTCAACCTGCCGCTCGAGGATGTCGAGGTGGCGCAGGGCGTGCTCGAGGCCGCGCAGGAGATGGCGCGGCGCGCGCTGAAGGGACAGGAGCCCTCCACGAACGTCGCGCCGAACCGCAACCGCGGCCATCTCCCGAAACATCTGCCCCGGGTCGAGCGGGTCATCGAACCGGTGACCACGCTGTGTCCGTGTGGCTGCGGCGAGATGACGAGGATCGGCGAGGACGTGTCCGAACGCCTCGACGTTGTGCCTGCCCAGCTCCGCGTGCTGGTCACCCGCCGTCCGAAATACGCCTGCCGGCGCTGTTCCGGCGCGGTGGTCCAGGCCCATGCCCCGGAACATGTCGTGCCCGGCGGCCTGCCGACCGAAGCGCTGATCGCGCAGGTCATGGTGGCCAAGTTCGGGGACCACATCCCGTTCTACCGCCAGGCGGAAATCTACACCCGGCAGGGGATCACGCTGGACCGGGCGACGCTCGGCAACTGGGTCGGACGCGCCTGTTTCCACCTGCGCCCGATCGTCGATCATCTTCGGGAGCGCCTGAAGGGTGCGGACCGGGTGTTCATGGACGAGACAAGGGCGCCAGTGCTCGATCCCGGGCGACGAAAAACCAAGACCGGCTACTTTTGGGCCATTGTCGCCGATGACCGGGGCCATGGCGGCGTCGGTCCGCCGGTCGTGATGTTCCACTACGCGCCTGGCCGCGGCGCCGTGCATGCGCTCCGCTTCCTCGAGGGCTATCGCGGGCACTTCGTGCAATGCGACGGCTATGACGCCTATGACAAGCTCACCAAGGTGGACCGGCCCGAGGGCCCATGGACGCTTGTCCATTGCTGGACCCACGCCCGTCGGCGCTTCGTCAAACGGCTGGAAAAGGACGGCTCGCCGATTGCCGAGGAGGCCCTGCGCCAGATCGCCGAGCTCTATGCCATCGAGAAATCCGTGCGCGGGCTGGCCCCCGACGTCCGGCTTGCCGCCCGGCGAAACCTCTCCGCCCCGATCATCGCGGCCTTCCGACCCTGGCTCGAGGCGCAGCTCTCGCGCATTCCCCGGTCCTCCAGGCTGGCCGAAGACATCCGCTACACCCTGGCGCGCTGGCCAGGCCTGACCCGGTTCCTGGAAGACGGCCGGCTGGAGCTGGACACCAACCCGGTCGAGAACCAGATCAGAAAAATTGCCCTGACCCGAAAGAATGCCCTCTTCGCCGGGCACGAGGTCGGCGCGGAGAACTGGGCACTGCTCGCCAGCCTCATCGCCAACTGCAAGATGAGCGACGTCGATCCGGTCAGCTATCTCGCCGAGACCCTGAGGGCCTTGCTCGACGGACACCCCAAGAGCCGCATCGACGACCTCATGCCGTGGAACTTCCGAACCGCGTCAAGCATCGCGGCATAGGGCGTCGCCGAAGCGCTTACATTTCGTGGTCGAGGAAAACGACGGCGCCACGCAGTTCAACGGCGATGGCACTGCGAACGAGACGGTTCAGGCACAGGAACAGTTTTCAGGCGCTTTCCCGCAGCGGGTCGAGATCGACGGCGTCGACCGGCAGGTGATCTGGGATTATACGTTCGAAGTCACCGATGGCACGAACACATGGCGCATCGCCGTCATCGACGTAGACCTCAACAACGACAATGACCTCAACGATGGCGCGGACGCGACCGCCACCGATGAAGACGGCTATTTCCTTGTCTTCCCTGATGGTTTGCCGCCTGCCGAGACCGACCTCACCATTGGCGGCATCATCGAAAACGACGGTGCCACACCGCATTTGGGTCTGGGTGCGGCGATCGTCTGCTTTGCCGCCGGAACCGAGATCGATACGCCAGATGGCCCGCGCGCTGTGGAAACCCTTGCACCGGGCGATCTGGTCCTGACGGGCACCGACGGGCTGCAACCGATCCGCTGGGTTGGCGCGTCGACCGTTCCCGCCATCGGAGACCTTGCGCCGATTGTCATCAGTCGCGGCACCCTCGGCAACGACCATGACCTTGTCGTCTCGCCGCAGCACGCTGTCCTGCTCAGCGATTGGCGCGCCGAATTGCTCTATGGTCAGGACGAAGTGCTTGTGCGTGCCAAGGACCTGCTGAACATCGACGGCATCTACCGCAAGAGCGGCGGACTGATCACCTATTGCCACATCTTGATGGACCAGCATCAGGTCGTCCGCGCCCATGGCGTCTGGAGCGAAACGCTGTATCCCGGGACAGTGGCCCTCGATGCAGTCAGCCCTGCCGCCCAGGCCGAGATCAACGCGCTGTTTCCGGATGTCGAGAATTACGGGCCCACGGCGGCGCGCTACCTGCGCGCCTATGAGGCGCGCGCGCTGGTGGCCTAGAGGCCTGAGCCTAGATCGCGACGCCGCGGCGGCCCGCCAGATCGCAGAAATACTGCCACGCCACGCGGCCTGATCGCGCGCCGCGCGTGGCCTGCCACTCAATCGCTTCGGCCCAGAGCGTATCGTCGTCAATCTCGACACCATAGGCGCCGCAATAGCCCCGGATCATCGCAAGATACTGATCCTGATCACAGGCATGAAAGCCGAGCCACAGGCCGAAACGGTCGCTCAGGGATACCTTCTCTTCCACAGCCTCAGACGGGTTGATCGCCGTTCCGCGTTCATTTTCGATCATGTCGCGGGGCATCAGGTGGCGCCGGTTCGACGTCGCATAGAGGATGACATTCTCGGGCCGCCCTTCGATCCCGCCATCCAGAACCGCCTTGAGTGATTTATAGTGCTGGTCGTCATGGCTGAAGCTCAGATCATCGCAAAAGAGCACAAACCGCGCATCCGGTGCCTGCCTGAGCACATTCAGCAGACGCCCGACCGAGGGCAGATCTTCGCGGTGCAATTCGACGATTTTCAGCGCCGGGTATTCAGCTTCAAGAGCGCCATGTATCGCCTTGACAAGACTGGATTTACCCATGCCCCGCGCGCCCCACAGCAGCGCATTGTTCGCAGGCAGGCCTTGCGCGAACTGACGCGTATTGGCCAGCAGTGTTTCGCGCGACCGTTCCACGCCCAAAAGCAGGTCGAGCGGCACCCGGCTCACCTGCGTCACAGGCTCCAGCCGGTCCGGCCCGGTCTGCCAGACAAAGGCATTGGCGCCGGAAAAATCGGGTGCCGCAAGCGGCGCGGGCGACATCCGCTCCAGCGCCTCCGCGATGCGCTCCATCGGGTCGTTGATCATGGCACCCTGCATCATCACTTCAGGTCTTCTTCGGGCAGATCGGCGAAGTCTTCTTCGTCATCGTCGAAATAGCCCTCTTCGCGCAGCCGGTCGTCACGCTTTTTCTCGACGCGTTTCACCAGTTGGATTGACACCTCGTAAAGGCCATAGACCACCACAAAGAGGATGCCTTGGGTGATGACATCGGGCGGCGTCACAAGTGCTGCCAGAACCAGAATACCCACGACAGCGTATTTGCGCACATTGCCCAGCCCCTCGGAACTGACCAACCCGGCCTTGCCCATCAGCGTCAGCAGCACCGGCAACTGGAAGCACAGCCCGAAGGCCATGATGAACTTCAGTGTGATATCAAGGCTTTCGTTGACCTTGCCGAAGAAGGTGATGCGGATGCCTTCGGCTTCTGCCGGGGCGGCGTTAACCGCCTGTTCGGCCCCCGTGATGCGCCCGAACATCTCAGTCAGCACCGATGGCACATCCACAAAGCCAAGGAAAAACGCCATCGCCAGCGGCGTGACGACAAAATGCGCGAACGACGCGCCCAGCAGAAACATGACCGGCGACGCGATCAGAAACGGCAGGAACGCGTTCTTTTCCTGACGGTAGAGCCCGGGCGCCACAAAGCGCCACATCTGAAAGCCGATCACCGGGAAAGCGAGTGCAAAACCGAACACCATCGAGATCCGGAAGAGCGTGAACAGGTATTCCTGCGGGCTCGTGTACTGCATGGTTGGCGATGGATCGCCCAACTCGATCAGCGTTTCCTTGATGGGATCCAGCAGGAACTGCAGGATCGGCTCGGCCACGGTGAATGCCAGCACGATCCCGACCAGAAACGCAATCACCGACCGGATCAGCCGCGTGCGCAACTCGGCCAGATGCTCGATCAGCGGGGCTGTGCTGTCCTCAATCTCTTCGGTCTGGCTCACGTATCAGCTTTCTTTGCTTGTTGGCGCGGTTTCCGCTTCCAGCGCTTCGGCCTTTTTCAGGGCCTCCGCCGCCTCTTTCTGCATGCGCTCCGCATTGGCGCGTGCCGTCGCCGCCTGGATTTTCTTTGACGTTTCCATGCGTTCGGCGGTGCGGGCCGCTTTTTCGGCGGCCAGTTTGCCGGTTTCGCTGTCGGGATCGATGTCGAGGTCACGCAAGGACGACGTCACATCCCGCGCCGCGTCCTTGACGCCGTCCATGGCCGACCCGACCGGATTGGTGGCCGTCTTGATCGTCTTTTCGAGGTCCCGCACACCGGATTCGTCGGCTGCCTGGTTCATGGCGGTCGAAAACTCACGCGCCATGCCGCGCGCCTTGCCGACCCAGCGGCCCACATTTCGAAACACAACCGGCAGGTCCTTGGGGCCAATGACGATCAGTGCCACCACCCCCACGACCAGCATCTCGGTCCAACCGAGGTCGAACATGGGGCTCAGACCTTGTCTTTTTCAGTCTCGGGCGTGATGTCCTTGGCCTCTTCGGCCTGCGCCGCCTCGATCTCTTCCTTGCCCTCGTTCACGCCCTTCTTGAATGACGTGATGCCCTTGCCGACCTCACCCATCAGGCTCGAGATCTTGCCCCGGCCAAAAAGCACAAGCACAACCACGGCGATCAGCAGAAGGCCCGGCAATCCGATATTGTTCAGCATGTCATTGCTCCCATCTCAGGCGGCCCGACGCCGCATGTCAGGAAAGGATGTAGCCCAGCCCACCCGGCCCAAGAAAGGTGTCCGCCCACCCCTGTCGGTCACGCCTGCGTGGTTTTTTGCGGTTTTTGCATCTGGCCTGCATCCAACTGACAGGTTATTGTCAGTTGGTACCCCCCATAACAGCCCCATCAACACATGATGGAGTTCCACAAAATGACCAAAACCGTCGAAATCGTCACGTTCCGCCTCAACACGGGCTGCACCGCCCAGTCCTTTGCGGAGGCCGCAGCGGGGATCGAGCCGTTCCTGCGCGAAACAGGCGGGATGATCCACCGCACGCTCAGCGTGGATGCCGAGGGCCTCTGGACAGATCACATCCTGTGGGAGAGCGAAGAGGCCGCGCAAACCGCCGCCACTGCCGTGATGCAGCATCCCTCTGCGGCACCGATGATGGGCATGATCGACGGGCCAAGCGCCAAGATGCGCCACGCCGTCCTGCACCTGCAACAACAGGAGTGACATGCGCCGCACCGACCGCTTGTTTGAACTGATCCAGATCCTGCGCGACGGCAAATTGCACCGTGCGCAGGACATGGCGGAGGCGTTGGGCGTGTCGGTGCGCACCCTCTATCGCGACATGGAGACGTTGCAGAGCTCCGGCGTCCCGGTCGAGGGTGAGCGCGGCGTTGGCTACATGATCACGTCGGCCATCAGCCTGCCGCCCCTGACACTCACCACCGACGAGTTGGAAGCGCTCAATCTGGGGATGGCCATCGTTGCCGAAGCCGCTGATGACGCCCTCAAGGCGGCTGCGCTGTCGCTGGCCGCAAAGGTCGACGCGGTCTTGCCCGAACGCACGATTGCCGAAGCGGACAAGTGGAAATTCGCCGTCTACCCCTTTGCGGATGCGGCGCGCGGCGCGGCGCACATGCCCACCCTGCGCGCAGCGATACGCGCGCGCCAAAAGCTGCGCCTGACCTACCATTCGAAGGGTGATCGCGTCACATCCCGCACTGTGCGTCCGCTGCACATGGAGTATTGGGGACGCGTCTGGACCCTGACCGGTTGGTGCGAGTTGCGCGACGCCTTCCGTGTTTTTCGCGTCGATTTGATCCAAAGCGCCGAAGCCCTGCCCGAAATCTTTGCCGACGAACCCGGCAAGCGCCTCAAAGACTACGACCCCACACTATGACAGAAGCTCCACTGCGCACGCGTCAAATGCTGAGTGTCTGCAACGAGCCCGATAATACCGATACTTCGGTGAGTACGAATGTCTGCAATGATGGCTCGTCGAAAGCGATGCATCGGACAACGAACCTCAATCTTGACACGCAATGCGGGAATGATGCAGCTTGCGATCGGCAATTTGCCCGGAACAGTTGGTATGAAATGGCTTTCAAGAAAAGCAAAAATCAGTTTGTTCGTTTTGAGCAGATGGCGGCTCAAAGGTATTACAGAGAGCTCGAAGTCTTTCTTCGCGAAGAACTGCCCGATGAATGCAAAAACATAACAAGTAAGGAAATATTCTCTTTCATCGAAGAGTGTGAAAGACGTTGCAACACCTTTGAAATTTTTTCTGAGGCCAGTGTTTCGCAATTCGCCGTGCTAAGTATTGCAAGTGGCATTTACGTGGACGAAAATGTTGACATACGCGCGGTCTTGGCTTCCCAAGAAATTGAGCCCGAGAAACGCCTTGAAGTCCTCATTGATAACTTAGACAGACTGAGCGATTAGCGCTCACATGGCATGGAACTTTGTCATTCAAGGGGCCAAAGCTCTTGGTAAGATCCTCAAGGATCCCAAGAAACGGAAAGCGATCACAGTAGCCGCCAAGAAAGCCGGCAACAAGTTTTCCAAGGAAGCGTCACGTGTCTGTAAGCCCTGCGCAAAAGCTTTGGGGGCGATGCGCGGAAGATCGATGTCCTTCTCAAAGAAACAGTTGCAAAAGAAGTTCCAGAAACATGCAGAAGATTTTGGCATCAAGGGCAATTATAATCCCGCGAACGCTCAAAAATTCCAGGACGCCGTGCAAAAACATGTTCAGAGCGACGCAACTAAAGTGATCCAAGGGACGTATCACAAGAACCCTGTAACGCACTTTTTGAATCCCAAAACCGGATTAAATGTCATACGTAACAGTGAGGGTGCGTTTGTCTCAGGCTGGAAGTTGAATCCCGGCCAACTTAACAACGTGCTGATACGAGGAAGCCTATGATCCCTACAGCCCCAGATGAGCTATTGCCTTACATTGCTTTGGCGAAGAGCTTTGTTTCAGGCGAAATACCACCACATCAGTTTGAGAAACGATTTTTGCGTACGTTCAAAGACGACCAAACTCCTTTCTCGGATGGTGACTTCGAAGCATTAAATCGCGTGTTTATGCTCCTAGAGGATTTTTGTGATGATCCAGATTTGTTCGAAGAAGGAGATGTAACCGTCCAAATGCTATTGGACGGAACACGAGATTTCATTCAAAAATATCAGTGAGCAACGAGCGGTCTAATAGAAGTAGCGCCCAAGCAGATGACCTGCCCCCCAAGGCTCCCTCATTCATAACGAGAGTTTGCGGGTTTGGATT
>CAZRUV010000098.1:0-13590 GCA_964603315.1 uncultured Rhodobacterales bacterium | reverse complement strand
GCCAAAGACGTCAATGAGCGCATCAAACCCCCGGGTCACCTTGTCGTAGTGGTACGCGATGTCGGGCGCAAAATAGGTCCACGCCCCGTCCGACTTCATGACCGGCCGGTCCACGTCATCGCCATGCTCGGTCGATTTGAACAGGGTCTGCTCGCGCGGCTCCCAATCCTCGGGCTTTTTGCCCTTGGGTGGCTCGAGCACACCTTCGTAAATCAGACCCTTGCCGCGCAGGTCGTCCAGTGCGGCCTCGATCCGACCTGTGCCGTAGAGGGATTTTTCGGAATAGAACACGTCCATCTCGACGCCCAGGGCCGCGAGGTCTGCGCGGATCAGGTCCATCATGGCCTCGGTGGCAAATTCACGCACCTCCGCCAGCCAGAACTGTTCGCCCTTGTCCACAAAAGCGTCACCCACCTTGACCTTGAGCGCCTGACCCACGGGGATCAGATAGTCACCGGGATAGGTGCCGTCTTCAAATGCGACCTCCTGCCCGTGCGCTTCGAGATAGCGTAGATAGACCGACCGTGCGAGCACATCGACCTGCGCGCCGCCGTCGTTGATGTAGTATTCGCGAGTGACGTCGTAGCCTGCGTATTCAAGCAGTGCCGCCAGCGCGTCGCCAAAGACGGCACCCCGCGTGTGGCCCACATGCAGCGGGCCTGTCGGGTTGGCGCTGACATATTCGACATTGACCTTGGCGCCCTGCCCCAGACCGGACCGGCCAAACGCGGTGCCGTTTGCAAGAACCGCTCCGATCACGCTTTGCCAGACCTGAGGTGCCAGCCGCAGGTTCAGAAAGCCAGGGCCAGCGACCTCGGCAGAGACGATGCGTGGATCGTCCGCCAGCTTGACCGCCAGTTTTTCTGCGATATCGCGCGGTTTCAAACCGGCCGGCTTGGCCAGCACCATGGCGGCGTTTGTCGCCATGTCTCCGTGAGCGGCATCACGTGGTGGTTCAACCGTCACGTTGGTCGTGCTCAGCCCGTCGGGCAGATCACCGGCAGCTGTCAGGTCGGCCAATATGTCGATCACGAGCGCGCGGATGTCGGCAAAGAGGTTCATGGGGGTGTCCTGGATTGATCGCAGCGCGGTGTATCAGGTGCATCCGTCGCGTCAATGTTGATGTGTCGAAACGGAAACCGACACGGTTTCCGGCCGTTTTCCGATACGGAAAACGCGTTGCGCGCGGGGCGGCGGAAACCGCATCGGTTTCCAGCCGTTTTCTGTCACAGAAAACGGGTCTCAGCCCAGCAGACGCGCATGTTCCTGAAACGCGAAACGGTCCGTCATGCCGGAGACGTAGTCGCAGACCACGCGGGCCAGCAATGTCTCGTCGCCGCCCGCGCGGTCCACATCGACATGCCATTGCTCCGGCAGCAGCACAGGGTCCTCCATGAAGGCGGGGAAGAGATCGTGCACAATCCGCGTCACCTCTGCACGCTTTTCCATAACGGACGGCGCGCGGTACATGTTTTCAAACAAGAACTTGCGGATCACCTGCAGGTCCGCCCACATCGCGTCCGAAAAGCGGATGACCGGGTGGCCGAGATGCCGGACATCCGCCACGCTGCCAGCGCCCGAGCCATCGAGCGCCGCTTGGGACGCGACGATCACATCCGACACCATCGCGCCAAAGACGCGCCGCAGCCCTTCGTGCACCCGGCGCACCGGGTCGAGGTTCGGATACGCCTTGTCCACGGCGGCGAAGGCATCGCTGACAATCGGCAGGGCGCACATCGCTTCCGCGTCAATCAACCCGGCCCGCAACCCGTCATGCAAATCATGATTGTTGTAGGCAATGTCATCAGACAGGGCCGCCACCTGCGCCTCGGCGCTGGCATGCGTGCCGAGTTCCAGGTCATGCGCAGCCGTGTACTCGGCCAGCGCATAAGGCAATTCGCCCACCACTGGACCATTGTGTTTCGCAATGCCTTCAAGGGTTTCCCAGGTGAGGTTCAACCCGTCAAAATCGGCGTAGTGCCGTTCCAGCTGCGTCACGATCCTGATCGCCTGCGCGTTGTGGTCAAACCCGCCATAGGGCGCCATGAGCACATGCAGCGCGTCCTCGCCTGTGTGGCCAAACGGCGGATGTCCAAGGTCATGCGCAAGTGCCACCGCCTCTGTCAGGCCATCGTTCAATCCCAAAGCGCCTGCAATCGTGCGCGCCACCTGCCCTACCTCGATCGAATGGGTGAGTCGGGTGCGGTAGTAATCGCCTTCGTGCTCCACAAAGACTTGCGTCTTGTGCTTGAGCCGCCGGAACGCCGAGGCGTGGATGATGCGGTCCCGGTCCCGCTGGAATGCGGACCGGAATGCACTCTCTTCCTCCCACACGCGCCGTCCCCGGGCGCGGGCAGGATCAGAAGCATAGGGCGCGGACATCTGCCTGATCCTTGTCGCCTGTTCCTGCCTTGCATATATTGCAGGTGCAGCACGATGAAAACCCAAGCGGAGCGCGGTCATGAACCTGCCACCGAAAGTCACCCCCCGCGCATTCGAGCGCCTGTCAGAGATCGGCGCCGCCGCGGATGGCAAAGCCCTGCGCGTGGCGGTCGAAGGGGGCGGATGTTCGGGCTTTCAGTACGAGATTGCGCTGGATGCGCCCAAGGAGGACGACCTGATCCTCGAAGGCGAAGGGCAAAAGGTTGTCGTGGACGCGATCAGCCTGCCCTTTCTGGCCAACGCCGTCATCGATTTTTCCGAGGAGTTGATCGGCGCCCGCTTTGTCATCGACAATCCGAATGCCACCAGTTCCTGCGGCTGCGGCACGTCTTTTTCAATGTAACGCGACGGGCGGCATCGCCCCACTGCGGGCAAAAATCTCGAAAAACGGCGCAAACAGGGGCGAGGTCTCGGCTGCAGTAACAACCGTCTGCGCCTCCTGTGGCATCGATTGCATCACCGCATCGCGCATCGTTTCCCAATCGTTCTCGCGTGCGCCCTCAAAGGACAGCAACAGCGCGGATATTGGCCGTAATGCGCTGTGCCGCGGACGCGCCGGGGCAAAGACGCAGCGCCCTGTCGGAACCGCAGCACCGCTGTCATCATGGCCCATCATGGCAACGGCCCAGAGCGACACGAGGTACTCGTGATACCCGTCCGCCAATGATGCGTCATTGTCCTGCATCACGCTGTGGTCGCGCAGATGCAGGCGCACCGCGTCCTCCCAGAGCGCTTCGGGAACCCGCCCGGACTGACGCAAGGCCACGCAAATTTCGGCGAGCAAGTCCATGTTCTGGTCCAGATAGGCGAGAATTCCGGCATATTCGAGGCTGCGCAGCGCCTCAGGCGACAGGCCCGGATCACGGCGGCCATACTCGGACAGATAGAACACGATATGCGTCAATTCATAGGCGGCCTTCTTGTTGGGCAAGGCAAAGGTCGCCGACCGTTCCACAAAGGCGCGCAGCCGATCATCGAGCCCCGGGTCGGCGTGACACACCACCCCGCGACGGGACAACAAACGTCGGGCTTCGGCGCGCTGCAGGTCACTGAGCTCCGCGCCAGCCAGGTCTTGTCGCGCGACCCAGTCGCACAGCGCCTCGATGCGGTTGCCGGGCATGCCCAGATCCTCCAGATCGAGGCCGATGGAGAGCAGAAAGCGATAATATTGCGGAAAGAACGTCAGGCGTTCGGCCAGTCCGTCATAAAAATCCGCGAGCGGGGCGAGCATTTGCGGCGTCACGCTCTGGCCAGTGCATTCCAGTATGTTCAACAGCTCGGCGTTTTCCTTCAGCCAGAAAACGTCGTCGACAATCCGGCGATGCCTGGCAAAGCACCCGATCAGGGCGGGAATCCTGTCCGCCAGACGGGCGCGTCGCGGCGGGACGTTCAGGGAAATGATGTTGGTCATATCTTCGTCTCCTTGTCTGATCGTCCCGCGCGCCCGTCGTTTACGAGCCTGAGGAAAATAGGCCCGTGATGTCGCCCGATGCAGCGACGCTCGCCGTCGGTGCCGAACCGGACGAAAACGCTTCTACGGCGTCCCCTGTCACAGCCTTGGTGTCTTGCGGGGCAGAGCCGGACGAAAATGCCTCGACCGCGTCACCGGTGGTGGCGATCGTGCCGGACGGCGCGGAGCCGGAAGAGAACATCTCGACTGCGTCACCGGTGCCGATGTCGGTGGTCATGGGGGCAGACCCGGACGAGAACATGTGCACGCCATCGCCTGTGGTCGCCTCACCCATGGCCGGGGCGGAGCCAGAGGAAAACGCCTCGACCGCGTCGCCGCACATACCGTCGGTTGTCATCGGCGCTGAACCCGAGGAGAACATTTCGATATGGTCACCTGCATGCAGTGTGTCACAGGTCAAACCATTGGATTCAATCATTGATTTCAGAAGTGCGGACATTGGAAATCTCCTTGGTCTTGGGCTTATTCGCCCTGAGGTTGCGATATCCAATTCCTTGCAGCTTCAGATTGCGCTTCGCCACAAAAATTTTCGCGGCAGGCGTCCGGACGCCAACTTGTCCACATAAGAAAAGCAACAGAAGTATTTGAGTGATTTAGAGTTCGGCGAAATTATCAACGGCGCGAAAAAACTTTTCCACAGCCTTGATTTCAATGAAATTTTTTCAGATCGGAAACTCTTCATCAACACTTTACCCCGAATCAATTGGTTAAGAAATAGTTAATTTAGCGTTCGCACCGCACCAACGCCCTTGCTCAGCACGGATGCATGCGGCACATCTGGGCAAACGCATGAGGTGGCCATGAAGATTGCGACGTTCAACATCAACGGTATCAAAGCCCGGATTGACGCCTTGCCGCGCTGGCTCGATGCGGCTGCGCCCGACGTGGTCCTGTTGCAGGAGATCAAGTCCGTCGATGAAGCGTTTCCGCGCGAGCTGTTCGAGGATCGCGGATATAATGTCGAAACCCACGGCCAGAAATCCTTCAACGGGGTGGCCATCCTGTCCAAATTGCCGCTTGAGGATGTGACGCGCGGCCTGCCTGGCGACGACAGCGACGAACAAGCCCGATATATCGAGGCGACGGTGACCGGCGAAAACGCCGCCATACGTGTGTGCGGCCTCTATCTGCCGAATGGAAACCCCTGCCCCGGTCCGAAATACGACTACAAGCTCGCCTGGATGGAACGGCTGCGCGCGCGCGCATCAGAGCTGCTTGCCTCTGAAACGCCGTTTCTGATGGCGGGTGATTACAACATCATCCCACAGGCCGAAGATGCGCGGCGGCCGGACGCCTGGCGCGAGGACGCGCTGTTTCGGCTGGAAAGCCGCACGGCGTTTCGCCGATTGACCGCCCTCGGGCTGACCGAAGCGTTCAGGGCCCGCACATTCGGACCGGAGCATTATTCCTTCTGGGACTATCAGGCCGGTGCCTGGAACCGCGATGACGGCATCCGCATCGACCATTTTCTGCTCTGTCCTT
Source organism: uncultured Rhodobacterales bacterium (assembly GCA_964603315.1). GTDB lineage: Bacteria > Pseudomonadota > Alphaproteobacteria > Rhodobacterales > Rhodobacteraceae > Tateyamaria. The sequence goes on along the minus strand of CAZRUV010000098.1, from coordinate 8,195 downwards.
ACACCGCCGACCTGCTGCAGGATTGCCAGATCGACAAGGCGGCGCGCGGCGAGGAAAAGCCGTCTGATCACGTGCCGGTCTGGGTCGACCTCGCCGCGTGAACAATGGCCCGGGCCACGCTTGCCTTCGCCCGACCGCCAAAAAAGTTTGGAACCCTGCGATCGTTCGGCGGGTTAGTGAAGCGTGAACGTCAGAAAATATCTGAAGGAGACGTAAAATGACACGCTTTATGATCAACACAACCGCCGCCTTTACTCTGGCCGCGTCGACAGCTCTGGCCGCGACTCCGGTGAAAGAAATCGACGTCGAAGTTGATCTCGCAGCGATCGAAAACATTCAGGCTGCACAGGTCTGGACCGAAATCGGCGGTGACCTCGAAACGGCCATCGCAGAGCGCATCGTGAACCAGCTGGACGACAGCGGTGCCCGCGTTCTGATCGACATCGACGAAGTGCAACTGGCCAACAGCTTCCAGCAAGCCATCGGTGCGTCCGAAGCCGTTCTGGTCGGTGATGTGAACATCAAGGTGCCCGGCATTGCGAACAACGAAAACTACACGTTGTCCGTGCAGGCAGAGCAGGCCAAGGCCTATTTCCCGGACGGGACGGTCATGTCTGACCTGACGATGAGCAGCGACGCCTACTACACCGCAATGGTGAACGCATTTGCTGACAACGTCGTTGAAAAACTGAAATAAGCTGCCCTTTCGCAGCATCGGCACGGCGGGGCGCGCACGCGTCCCGCCGTTTTGCGTATCAGGCTTCCAGTTCGGCGTCCCAGTACAGAAAATCCATCCAGCTTTCATGCAGGTGGTTCGGCGGGAACTTGCGCCCCATGTTCCGCAACTCTTCCGCCCCCGGCTGACGCGGTGGCTTGCGCAGCGACATGCCCGTCCGGTGCAGCGGTTTCGATCCCTTCCGCAGGTTGCACGGGCTGCAGGCCGCAACTACGTTTTGCCAACTGGTCACCCCGCCGCTGGCGCGCGGCACCACGTGGTCAAAGGTCAGATCCCCCCTGGCACCGCAATACTGGCAGCGGAACTCGTCACGCAAAAACAGGTTGAACCGGGTAAAGGCCACCCGCTTTTGCGGCTTCACATAATCCTTGAGAACCACCACGGAGGGAATGCGCAACTCGGTCGAGGGGCTGCGCACCACCTCGTCATATTCGGCAACGATATCGACCCGGTCCAGCCAGGCCGCCTTGATCGCCTCCTGCCAGGGCCACAGGGATAACGGATAGTAGCTCAAGGGTCGGTAATCCGCATTCAGCACCAGCGCGGGATGCTGTTTCAGCGCAGACGGACTGCGCACAAATTCTGACCTGAAATCGCCTTCCATGCGTGACTCCGTCCTCGCCCTGTCTGCCCGTTATGGCACCAGAGCGGGGATCCCGCCCCGGCTTTATATGATGACTATATCTTGTGGAAACGCGCTGGCAAGCCTTTGCAACACCACGAGATGTCGACCATTGGGTAATTGGTTATCGTGACAGCACGGTGACGGTTTTCCACAAGGCGGGGAACACCGCCCGGGCATCGCGAAATGGGTGCGCAAGGTAAGGAATTCACCACTCGTACTCGTCCCGCCCATGCCCCATATGGGTGTCAGGCCAATTCTCGGGCCAACGACCAAGTTTAAGTATCAGTTATTCACTCAACGGAGCGCGGTGCGTCTCATGTCTTTTCTTTCATTCTTTCAAAAGCCGGCCTTGACCGACCTGCTTGCCTGCCTCGGCGCAGAGCATGCAGGCACGGATCAGCCCAAACGATTTCAGTTTGATCTTTCACAAGGTGTTCAGTCGTGGTTCGACACCGAACACAGCGTGCGGTCCGAATTTGGGACTTTGACCGCAACGCGGGCCATCACCGTCACGGGAGATCTGTTCTGGCGGGTCGATGACCCCGAACGTGGTCTCGTTTTCCACGCGCAGATCGACAATCCGTACAACGCGATGGACCTGGCCTTGCGGGCCTGGGACACGGCGCGCCAATTGCGCGACGCCCCGGCCGAAATGCACGACCTCGTGACACGTCTGCGGCGCGGCGCGGTATCGTTCCGCGTGCAGCTCTCGGACGCGACGGCCACGCCCCTGTCGGTTTTCGGGTTTCGCGCCTTGCTGGAAGGCGCCGGTTTCTTTGACGTCACCAGCGTCTCGGCCCAATCCGTGCAACGCCTGATCAAGAAAGAGCCACTGGTCGCCTATGTGATCCACGCCGCGTGGGCGCGCCAGCAGGCGCAACCAACGCCGGATGAACCGGTCGGGTTCGAGGCGATGTGCTAAAGGCCCAGCTTGTCGCGCATGAAGGCCAGCGCAACGCTCAGCCCGTCAGGTGCAATCCCGTGGGCTGTGCCCTTCATCACGTGGGCATAGACGTCTTTCCACCCCGCCTCTTGTAGCGCTTCTGCCGCTTCTGGCAGGGATTGCGGCGGCACCACGTCGTCCTGATCGCCGTGGATCAACAGGACCGGCGGGCGGCTCACCACCTCGTCGACCAGCAGGTCCGGACGCAAGAGCCGCCCGGAAAACGCGACGATGCCCGCCACCTCGTCTTCGCGACGGGGCGCCACATGCAGCGACATCATCGCGCCTTGGGAAAAGCCAAAGAGCACAACCTGCTCGGGCAGCACATCCTCGTCCACCATCAGCGCATCGAGAAAAGCGTTGAAATCGTCGGCCGCCGCCATCAGCCCGCGTTCGGCTTCTTCTTCGCTTGATCCGTCAATCCACGGGATCGGGAACCACTGGTACCCGTTCGGCATCATCGGGATCGCTTCGGGCGCATCCGGCGCGACAAAGAGGGTGTCGGGCAAATGCTCGCCGAGCGGTTGCGCAAGGCCCAGCAGATCAGCGCCATTGGCGCCGTAGCCGTGCACGAACACGACGATCGACCGCACGTCACCGGATTGCGGCGCGACCCGCTCGGACTTCAAAACTCGTGTCATTCTCTTCCCTCTCCGCTGAAACGTGTCACTTGTCACGACAGGTCAGCACTGTCGATGCCCGGGACCCGTCCCGCCAGACCTCTTCGTAGAAAAACCGGCCCAGGCCGCGCGGCACCAGCCCGAATGCGTAAAAATCGTCCGTCTGACGGCCGTCCACGATGATGTAGTGATGGCAAATCCCGCCGACATATTCACGGCAGGTGCCCTCATCGGTGGTTGTGCCATTGGCGGCAGAGGCCATCTTGATAGTGTAGAGTTCCTGCGCAAAGGCCAACGAAACCGTGTAGCGTTCGGACGACCCATCTTCATTGGGAAAGACCAGTTCGCCGGTGCAGAGAGTTTCGTTGTCGAACATACCAGCCAGAACCGGACCCGCGAGACAGATCGCAGCGGCACTGCCGATAAACCGTCGCGCCGACTGGCTCATGTGATCCCCTCACGCCCCTTTGCCACCCGGTAGTAGGTGAAGAACAGCCGCGCAGCAACCGCGCGCCACGGGCTCCATGCCTCTGCCATCTTGCGCAGCGCGCGTTCACTGGGTCGTTCGGGCAGATCGTAGATCATGCGCGCCGCTTCCTGCAGCGCGAGATCGCCCGGCGCGAAAACATCCGCGCGGCCCAGGGAAAACATCGCGTAGATCTCGGCCGTCCACACACCGATCCCCTTGACGCCCGTGAGGGTCGCGATGACCTCGCTGTCGGGCATCGTTCGCAGCGCGTCATAGTCGATCCCCGCTTCGGCGAGGGCGGTCGCATAGGCGATCTTCTGGCGGCTCAGCCCCACGGCCCGCAACCCCTCCTCGCCCACAGCGAGGACCGGGCCCGGCGCATCCAGACCGGCCTTTTCGATGCGCAACCAGATGGCCCCTGCCGACGCGGTAGACACTTGCTGACCAACGATGGCGTTGAGCAGCGCGGCAAACCCGTCCGCGCGGCGGCGCAGGGGCAACGGGCCCGCAGTGTCCATGGCGCGTGCCAACGCAGCATCTTGCGCCGCAAGCCATGCGGCGCCCTCGGCCACATCAGCCTCCGTTTCTATGATCCGCCCGGTCATAGACCTGCCGCCCAGTCGCGCACGACGTCCAGATCCGTCACGGTCGGGCCAAAGACCAGCGCTTCGGGCTCCACCAGAATGACGGGCAGGTTCAGCGCCCGCGCGGCCTCCAGCTTGGGAAAGCTGCCCAGACCACCGATGTTGCGCGCCAGAACCACATCAATGTCCAGTTCGGCAAACAGGCGCGCCTCGTCTGCCGCAACAAAGGGCCCCGCGCCAAAGACAAAGGTGCAATTCTCTGGCGGCACATCGTCATGCCGGTGCAACTGGCGCAGGAACACCGGCCCGTCGTGGTGGCCAAGGGTTTCCGCGCTGTCGCGCCCCGTCGCCGCAAACACGCGCGCGCCCGCTGGCAAGGCCGCGACTGCGGTCGGCAAGTCGGGCACGCTGCGCCACCGGTCCTCGAACTCCGGTTGCCAAAGCGCCCGGCCAAAGCGGCAGGCGGGCATCCCGGGCGCGAGGGCCCGCGTAAGGGCCCTCAGATTGCGGTCAAAGACATGGGTCGTGTCCAGCAGCCCGTTCGCCCAGGACAGCCCGTCGCGCAGGCTTGCGCAAGGGGTTACGTCGTGCGTCGCGGGATCGCGGGACCAGTAGACCCGAACCGCATGACCTGCCCCGGTCAGCGCATCCGCCGCCATTTCCGTTTCGCGCGCACCGCCCAAGAGCATCACTCGTCCCATGACCGCACCCTAGCCGCACGCGCCCCGCGCGCAAGGGGATGTGCATGGATGCGGCGGGCTGTCCCTTGCGACCGTTCGGCCTCCGGTCTAGGCATTGGCCATGAGCACCGCAGAAGACCCCCGCGCCTATCGCAACGTCGCCGTCCTTGTCGCGGCACAGGCGTTTCTGGGCAGCCAGATCACCATGATCTTTGTGATTGGCGGCCTCGCGGGCACGACGCTCAGCCCCTATGCCTGTCTGGTCACGCTGCCCATTTCGCTGATCGTGTTCGGATCGATGACAACCGCACCCTGGCTCAGCCCGCTGATGCAGCGCGCAGGGCGGCGTGCGGGGTTCCTCGTGGGCGCGGCAGGTGGCCTCGTCGGGTCGGGGATTTCGGCCTACGCGCTGACCATCGACAGTTTCTGGGTGTTCCTCGTCGGGTCCTATTTCACCGGCATCTACATGTCGTCACAGGGGTTTTTCCGGTTCGCGGCGGCTGATGTGGCCTCGGACGCGTTCAAGCCCAAGGCGATTTCCTATGTGATGGCGGGCGGGCTGATTTCCGCTCTGATCGGGCCGCAGATCGTGGGCTACATGACGGCCAACAACCCCGATGCGACCGCGATGCGCTATTTCGACATCTATATGGTGGCGATGGGGTTGAACGTGCTCGGAATGCTCCTGTTCTTCCTTCTGGATATCCCCAAACCACCCCGCCCAAGTGCGACCGACAAACCCATGCGGTCCAAACGTGCCCTGTTGTCCGAGCCCCGTATTCTGGTGGCCGTGATCTGCGGTGCCGTCTCCTACGCGCTGATGAACCTCGTGATGACCTCGACACCCCTGGCCGTCGTGGGCTGCGGATACACCGAACCCGACGCCGCCAATGTCGTGACCTCTCATGTGCTCGCGATGTTCGCGCCGTCCTTCTTCACCGGGCACCTGATTGCCCGCTTCGGGGTCGAGCGCATCACCGGGCTTGGCCTGATCATTCTGGCGCTCGCCGGTGTCGTGGCCCTGTCCGGCGTGGCACTTGGCCAGTTCTTTGGTGCGCTTGTCCTGCTGGGCCTTGGCTGGAATTTCGGCTTTATCGGCGCAACAACGATGCTGACCACCGCGCATGGCGCCGAGGAACGCGGCCGCGTGCAGGGGATGAACGACCTCATCGTCTTTGGATCGGTCACCTTTGCGTCGCTGGCATCGGGTGGGTTGATGAACTGCGCCGGTGGCGATGCGGCCCAGGGGTGGGCCGCCGTGAACATGGCCATGGTGCCGTTCCTCGTGCTTGCGGGCGGGTCGCTGATCTGGCTCGCTCTGAAGCCCAAGCCAGCTGCCGCCTAAAGCCAGAGCCTCCCGGTGAGCGCCGATGCACTCAGCCGGGCCGCAGACACGCCGGGGCTGAGGCGCCCGTCCGCCACAGCCATCGGGTCGCGGATCACCTGCCGCAACGTGGCGCGCGCGCCAACCGCGGGCCACAGGGCTGCCCGCGCGGCTGTCGGTACCTTCGGACGCACAAGGCGCGCCTCAGCCCGCCCCGCCAACGCCCGCAACCCCGCGCCCGTGCCGTCCAACAGGGGGATGCGACCTGCATCGACCAGCGCAGGCACGGCCCGCAGAAACGCCGCCACACCTGCGCCAAAGGCCAGACTTCGCACACCGCTTTCTGCGGTCTCGGGGGCACCAAGGACCTTGGCTGCAGCCCACATCAGGTGCCCTGCGGTTTCGTTCAGGTAATTGTCGAAATGCGCCTCGTCCTCGAACGCATCACGGTAGATGTCCCAGCGGCGCGCGGCGACCAGTTGATCGAGCATGGCCGCCGTTTCTGTCCCGAGATGGGCTGCCAGCGGCGTCGTGACCTCGTGGCTGCGCACCTTGCGACCTTCGGCGATCTCTTCCAGCGCATCACGCCACCACTGAAGGCGCATCTCGGCAATCATCGCCTCCTGCGTCACCCAAGGCGCGCGCGCGACCTCCACGTTGAAGGCATAAAGCGCAAAGAGCGGTGCGCGGGACGCCACAGGCGCGGCCATGACCGTGCGGAACCGCAGCGGATCGCCTTTTTCGACGATCCGCGCGCATGCGATGTCGGCCTCTGTCAGGCTCATGCAGGGGCCACGATCAGCAGCGCATAGGCGATTTCATCCCGTGCGGCGCGCCACTGATCAATCTCGGCCTGGCACATTTCCATTGCCGTCCGAACCGCGGCGCTGGTGTCTTGCCCGCGCAAGGTGTCAATGCGCGCCTGCATCGGGTCGTAATAGGCCTGCCAGGGGTCTCCGACGATCATGCGGTGCGCCAGCACATTGTAATCCGCCGCACTCACGCGTGCCTCGATCCCCGCCATGTCGGTGATCTGCGGATACTCTTCCCAAAAGGCCGCAGCGGTATCGGACAGCGGACCCAGTTTCACCGGCTCGGAGAAGGCAATCCGCCCACCCGTTTTCAGGGCGCTCCGCCAGCCCCGCAACCCTTCCGTCACGCCGAGGAAATAGATCGCGCCCGCACACCAGATCAGATCATAGACGCCATCCGGCGCACGCATGTCGCCAACTCGCGCCGTGACCCGGTCGCCAAACGGCGCAGCGCGGGATTGCGCCAGGGTGATGAAGGGCTCGGTCTTGTCGACAGCGGTAATGCGCGCCTGCGGCAGCGTTTCGGCCAGCGTCACCATGTCGCCGCCCGTGCCGCAGCCCGCGTCAAACACATCGACCCCGCCGCGCAGCCCCAGCGTGTCGACGGCCCAATGCACGTCGGCCGGCGCGCCCGGGCCTTCGCGCGGCAGGCCGCGATGCACCTGCAGGAAGGCGTCCCATTCTTCGGGTGTCATGTCACGCCATCCTGCACCAGCTTCCAGCGGATCGCATCCAGCAGCGCCTCAAAGGACGCATCGACGATGTTGGCCGACACACCCACAGTGGACCAGCGCCGCCCCTGCCCGTCCTCGCTGTCGATGATCACGCGCGTCACGGCTTCGGTTCCGCCTTGGGTGATGCGCACCTTGAAGTCGACAAGGCGAATGTCCTCCACATGGCTCTGATAGCGACCCAGATCCTTGGCCAGCGCCTTGGCCAGCGCGTTGACCGGCCCACGGTCCGTTCCCGTCTCGTCCATGGATTCAGAGACAGACAGCATCTTTTGCCCGTCGACCTTGACCACGACCACCGCTTCGGAGAGTGACACCATCCGGTCCCGCTTGTTCTTGCGGCGCTCGATTGTCACCCGGTAGCGCTTGACCTCGAAGAACTCGGGCAGCAGGCCCAACTCGTCCCGCGCCAGAAGCTCAAACGACGCCTGAGCGGTGTCATAGGAATATCCTTCCGACTCGCGCGCCTTGATCCGGTCGAGGATGCGCGGCAGGCCGGGGTCCTTGGGGGCCACGTCCAGCCCCATCTCGGCCAGCCGCTTGCGCAGGTTCGACTGCCCGGCCTGGTTTGACATCGGAATGATGCGTGCGTTGCCCACCGTCGCGGGGTCGATATGTTCGTATGTGGTCGGATCCTTGAGGATCGCGCTCGCATGCAGCCCCGCCTTGTG
>CAZRUV010000097.1:0-13796 GCA_964603315.1 uncultured Rhodobacterales bacterium | reverse complement strand
GTGGATCGGTCGCCTAATCACCTTTGTCCTCGTGCTGGTGCTGGTCGCGGGGGTGTCGCTGTTCTTCCTGCCTGCGGATCGGATCGCCAAGCTTGCAGCGGACCAACTGCGGGTGGCGACAGGCCGTGACGTGACGATCTCGGGCGATGTGTCCATGACGCTGTGGCCGGTTTTGGGGGTGTCGCTGGGCGAGTTGGAGGTCGGCAATGCCGACTGGTCCGAGCAGGGGCCGATGTTGTCGGCACAGAATGCGGCCATTGGTGTGGATCTGATGGCCTACATCACCAACCGCGAAATCCGCATTACCAATATCGAAGCGACGAGCCCGACCATTCGACTGGAGAGCCGCGCGGACGGGCGCGCGTCGTGGGTGTTCACGGACGCCAGTGGCGAGGCGCAGATCGAAACCGAAACAGCCCCCGACCGCACTCCGCAGGCCGTGTCGATCCAGCGTCTGGCCGTCACCGACGCAACCCTGATCTACGACGCGGAAGGGTCGGATCTGGTGTCCTATTCCGGCGTTGACCTGACACTGGACTGGCCCGAACGCCTCGGGCCCGCCGAGATCGCCGCAACCTTGCGGCCCGCAGGAAGCGACGTTGAGGTGGCCGCGACCATTGGCGGGTTTGCCGGTTTCATCACCGGCCAGGTCCAGATGCTGGAGGCCGTCATCACGGCCGGGGGTGGGCGCGCGGCCTTGAACGGGCGCGCGAGCACGGCGGGGGATGTGGCCGGCCGGTTGAACCTCGATATCCCGAACACGGACGCCTTCTTTGCCGCTTTGGCACTGCCGCGGCCGGGACTGCCTGCAAAGCTGGGTCAGGCCATGGATGTCACGGCGGATCTGACGCTGACCGCTGACCGCAGGCTGTCGCTGCGGGACGTGACGGCTGATCTGGGCGGCAATGCGCTGACCGGAGCCGCTGACATTGACCTTAACGGCACACCGCAAGTGAATGCCCAACTGAACGCGGGCGCGCTGGATTTGCGCAGCGTCACGGGAGGCGAGGCATCGGGGGCCGGGAGCGACAGTGCGCCAAGTGCAGGGTCCGGCTGGCCCACGGATCGGATCGATGCCAGCGGTCTTGCCGCCTTCAACGGAGAGATCGCGCTGACCGCGTCCTCCATCGACCTTGGGCAGTTCAAACTGGGTCAGACACGTACGCTCCTGCGCAATGATCGCAGTCGGATGGTGTTCGAACTGCGCGAGATTCAGGCCTATCAGGGGACCCTGTCGGGCGAGTTCGTGATGAACAACCGCTCGGGCCTGAGTGTCGGGGGCAAGATGTTTGCCCAGAGCCTGTCGATGCAGGATGTGTTGCGGGACGCAGCTGGGATCGAACGGCTGACCGGGCAGGCCGATGCAGAGATGTCCTTTCTCGGCGTTGGCAACACGGTCGATGCGATCATGAAGTCGCTGTCCGGCAAAGGCGCCATCAACTTTGGCCAGGGCACGATCATCGGGATTGATCTGGACCGGCTGATGCGGTCCGGCAGCGTTGGGGGTGGAACGACTGTTTTTGACAGTCTGGGCGCCACATGGACCATCGCGGATGGGATCCTGCGCAATGATGATCTGCTGCTGAGCCTGTCCAACTACGAGGCGCGGGGCGCCGGACAGGTGGGCCTCGGGGCGCAGACGATTGACTACACCTTCACCCCTGTTGCGCTCAGGGCCAACGAGGGGACGGGGATCGCCATTCCGGTCCGGATCCGGGGGCCATGGGCCTCACCGAGCATCCTGCCGGACCTTGAAGCCGCGATTGATCTGAATCTCAAAGAGGAGGTGGAGCAGGTCAAGGAGCAGGCCCGCGAGGCCGTCCGCAAGAAGGTCGCCGAAGAACTGAATATCGTGGACGAAGGCCAGGACCTCGAAGATGCGGCCAAGGACAAGCTGCAGAAGGAGATCGGGCGCGGGCTGCGGTCCCTGTTTGACTGACCGGGCCGCGCGTTACGCGCGGGTGCAACCGCCTCTTTGTTCTACCGCGCCTTGGCGCGGTACTTTCATGGCGACGGATTGGTCGACACGCGCACGAATACCGGCCGTTGGCGCCCTTCAGGTCGGCGCCAATGGATAGAGATCAGCGGTAGACGCCAACCAGATAGCGCGGCTCGAAATGCACGCTGCTGTTGTGCTGCAACAGGCGCACGGCCAGCGGGCAGGTGTCAGCGGCGCTGGCATTCGCATAAGAGAATGTCCAGGTGTTGTCCTGCGTGAACTGGGCTGGTGCGTACACGCATCCGTTGTTCAGCGTCAGGTTGGTCGCGGTCCGTGTGACCAGCTCAAGCTCGGCCGAAGCAGATGCTGCTGTCGCAGCCATGCAAAGGCCGGTGGCAATCATAAGTGCACGCATCATACGTACTCCCATCCAAGTTTCTGTGCCCCCGCACTGGAGATGGATGTACCGAATGAAAACGCGGTTTTTTCGACGCTATTGTGTCCAGACAGCGGCGTACGTCAAAAATTTGAAGAAGCGGCGCGATCGCCTGTACGCCGTCTCAGCGGAAAACGCCGACCATGTAGCGCGGATTGAAGAATGCGCGCCGACGCGGTGCATAGTCGGGCCCGCTTTGCGTTCGTGTGACCGCGGCGGTGGCCTCCTCAAAGATGGTTGTTTCAGGGATGTAGGACACAGTCTGTTCGGTTGCGGCTGACACGGGCGTGCTTGTCTCTGCGACCAGACCGTAGATGGTCAGCGGGCACTGAACGGATGTGCCGGCTTGCGTGTAGATCAGGGACCATTCGTTTTCCGTCGACAACTGGTTTTGCGTGTAGACGCATCCATTTGTCAGGGTAACCGTGTCGGTTGCGTCGGTGTCGTAGAAAGTCTGCGCAAAAACGGTGTTTGCGCCCCAAACGAGGCTCACGGCGAACAATGCTGCACGCATATCGCGCACTCCCATCCCAGTATCATGTCCCCCGAGTGCTCAGAATCGCAGTCAAAGAAGGTCGGAAGGTGGCAGAAATGTGGCAGGAATGTGGCGGAGGGGTCCGTATGGGTATGGGAGGGGCGCGCTTTGGCAGATTTGCGCCGAGGTTTCCGGGGGCACTCAGCCCTCGTCCGCGCCCACCACGCCTTTGCGCAGCGCAAAGCAGCCGTAGAACCTGCGTTCACCCGTCTGTATGACAGCGTAGGCCTGCTTTGCCCGTTCATAAAACGCGTAGCGTTCAATGCCGATCATCGTGGGGCCACCGGCGGCGGTGATTTCGGTCTGGGCCTCTTCCATCACCGGCATGACCGTATCCGGTTCGCCGACGACCTCCATCCGCGCAGCAGCATCGTCAACAAACGTATCAATCGGATAGACCGACAGGACCGCCCGCACGACTTCGGCCGCCGACCGGTCGATCCGCAACACGTCGCCATAGGTGGTCTGCCGGGCCACGCTGTCGGCCGGAAAATTCGTGTCGACGATCACCAGATCATCGCCATGACCCATGGCGCGCAAGGCATGGAGCACGTCGGCGTTCAACAGGGGGTCAATGCCTTTGAGCATGTGGGCAGTCCTTTTTGTGTCGGGCGGTGCGCGGTTGAGTGAGACTAGGAGGTTTCCGAACGCGGGCGCAAGCACCGGGGTGTCGCGCCCCCGTGCAGGCAGGCTGAAAACGGGTATAAGTTGGGTATCTGGCATTTGGAGAAAGTCATATGAAGCTGAAGACACGACATTGGGATCGGATCGGCAATGGTGGCCTGACCTTTACCGAGTTGGGGTTTGGCACGGCACCACTGGGCAACCTCTATCGTGCGATCAGCGATGAGGATGCGCGCGCAACACTGGATGCGGCCTGGGACAATGGTGTTCGATATTTCGATACCGCGCCGCTTTACGGTCTGGGTCTGTCCGAGACGCGACTGAACCCCTTTCTGCGCGACAAGCCGCGAGACGACTATGTCCTGTCGACCAAGGTCGGGCGGCTGATCCAGCATTGCGCGCCCGAAGACCGCTCGGGGATCGGCAAATGGTTCGAGGTGCCGCAGCGGCGCGAGCATTATGACTATACCTATGACGGTGTGATGCGATCGTTTGAACACTCGTTCTCACGGCTTGGGGTGGACCGGATCGACATCCTCTATGTCCATGACCTGTGCATCTTCTCGCATGGGTCCAAAGAGATCTCGGACATGCGGATCGAAGAGTTCTTTGGCGGGCGCGGCTATGACGCGATGGTGTCGCTGCGCGATCAGGGGCTGATCACGGCGATTGGTGGCGGCATCAACGAGTGGGAGGTCTGTCAGACGCTGGCCGAGCGGGGTGACTTTGACCTCTTCCTGCTCGCGGGGCGCTACACGCTGCTGGAGCAGACCGCGCTCGACAGTTTTCTGCCACTCTGCGAGGCGCGGGGCATCGGGATTGTGGGGGGAGGACCTTACAATTCCGGCATTCTGGCCACAGGGGCCCGGCAGGGGGCGTGGTACAATTACGATGTGGCGCCGCAGGAAGTGCTCGACCGTGTCGCGGCCATCGAAAGGGTCTGTGCGGCACACGGCGTCCGGCTGGTGGATGCCGCGTTTCAGTTCCCGCTGCTGCACCCGGCGCATGTGTCGGTCATTCCGGGCGGGCAGGGCGTCAGCGAAATGACGGGCAACGCGGCCGCTGCCCGTGCCGATATTCCTGCGGGCCTGTGGTCGGATCTGAAATCCGAAGGGCTGATGCGGCCGGACGCGCCCACATGAAAATCGACGCGCACCAGCATTTCTGGCAGCTCGCGCGGGGCGATTACGACTGGATGCCCGACGATATCGCCGTCCTGAACCGGACCTATGGCCCCCGTGACCTCGCGCCACATCTGGCGCGCCACGGTATCGACGGCACCGTTCTCGTTCAGGCGGCGGCGTCTGTGCAGGAAACGGAATACTTGCTGGGCCTCGCTGACGCGACACCGTGGATCAAGGGCGTTGTCGGCTGGATCAACTTCGAGGACCCGGCGCAGCGCGTGCAACTGGAACGGTTTGCCGCGCACCCGAAGTTTTGCGGTGTTCGCCCGATGATACAGGACATCCCGGATGTCGACTGGATGCTGCGCGACGACGTGCAGTGGGCCTATGCCGCCCTGACGGACCTGGACCTGACCTTTGATGCGCTTGGGTTTCCGCAACATATCGCGAACGTCCTGACATTGGCGCGCCGTTATCCCGACCTGCGCATGGTTTACGATCATTGCATGAAACCGCAGATACGCGACCAGCAGGCAGGCAGGGACGCCTTCGCGGACTGGGCAGATGGCATGACCCGGCTGGCACGGGAGACGGCCGGATGTGTCAAGTTCTCGGCCCTGGTGACCGAAGTTGCCGATGGGTGGGACGCCGAGGATGTGCGCCCCTTTGCGCATCACGTGCTCGACGCCTTCGGAGCGGACCGGGTCATGTGGGGATCAGACTGGCCCGTGTGCCGCCTGCGGGCCGAGTACGATGCGTGGCATGGCCTTGCGCAAGACCTGACCGCACATCTGTCCGACGTGGAACGGGCACAGATCTTTGGCGGGACGGCCGCGCGCTTCTACGGGCTGGATCAGTAGTCGCGCTCGAAAAAGATGCCGATCGAGCTTTCGCCATCCGCCTTTTGTGTGCCGCGTGCTGTCAGGTTGGGCGTGAGATCGATGTTGAGCGACACGCCCGCATCCTCGCTCGATCCCACGGTGACGTCCGTATACACGTTTTCGGACAGGTATTTGCCAAAGCGGACACCGGTCTGGCCCTCTTCGTCCGTCGTGACGTCGAAATCATCAAGGTCGAAGCCGCGGCGCAGGCGCGAGACGAGAGATTCGCCGCCCTTGCCCGCCAGTTGCGCGACGGCGCTGGCCAATTGCAGCGCCTGAAACGGCGAAAGCGTGCCGAGCGAACGGCCAAAGAAAATCTGGGCGAGGACTTCGTCCTGCGGGGCCTCCGGCGTGGCTTCGAACCGCACTTCGGGGGCGGACACGGGACCTTCGATGATGACCTGCGCCGTGCCTGCTTCCGTTCCGGTTGTGGCGACAAAACGCAGGAACGGATCAAGCTGGCCCTGCAGGCTGATGGTCCCTTCGTCCAGTACGAAGCGCTTGCCCAGCACATCAAGCCGCCCGCGGATCAGCGAAAACCGCCCGACGGAGACGACGTTGTTGGTGGTGCCGCGCAGCGTCACCTGCCCCCCGAGTTCCGTGTCGAGCCCGCGCCCGCGCACAAAGACGCGGGACGGGGCGCTGATCGTGAGATCGAGGCCGTAGCCAGGGCCAGCGGTCGCCGCGTCCGCTTCGTCGCTCTGGTCCAGACCCGCGCGCGAGATGGTTTGCCGTACTGCCGGAGACGCACCCACATGGGCGATCTGCGGAACGATGGAAAAGCCACCGCCGGTGGCATTGGGGACCTGCACCTGCGTGTCGCCGACGTCAATTCGGCCCGCAACGACGGCGCGCCCGGCAAGGGGGCCGCGCACCGTCAACGCGCCGTTCAGCACAGTGTCGTACAGGTTCGGGTCGCGCAGGCGCACTGCATTGAGGCGCGCGACAAGGTCGCTGGCAAGGTCACCGGTCAGGCCGACCTGACCCGAAACCGATACCAGTCCCCCCGTCGACACGTCCCCCTGCGCACTGATCTGGGCCCGTCCGCCGGTGAGGGTCACATCCGCGTCCAGACCGTTCAGCGCCACCGCAACGGTTGGTGCGGACAGGCGCGCGCCACGGGTGCTGATCTGGCCGCTCAGATTGCCCAGCGACGCCGCGCCGCTGTGGCGCAGGTCAAAGCGGGCCATGCCTTGCAGGCTGCGGGGTGCGATCAGGGGGGTGGCCAGGGCCAGCGGCACGCTGCCTTGTGCCGTGACGTCGATGGCATTCGCGCTGGCCACTGTGCCGCCGATTGTCGCATTTGCACCGCCGGGCCCTGTCAGATCGGTGGCGATGCGCCACGCACCCTCTATCTGATTGGCTGTGCCGGATACGGTGAGCGGGCCGCCAACCGGACTGCCCAGCGACGCGATATCCGGCAGGCGCAGGCTGAAGGTGAGGCGGGGGGCGTCTCCGGTGGCCACGCCCGCAACCGTACCGCTGGCGCCAAAGGGACCGCGAAAGGCCGTGTCAATTGCGAGCCCTTCTTCGCGTTGCTGCGCGCGCCCTTCGATATTTGCCGGACCGGACAGGCCCGGTGCGACGGGTCGAACATCCGGCAGGCTGAGGTCAAAGGCGATGTCGGGTGCTGCGTCGCCCGTGACGCGGCCATTGACCGACGCGCGGGCGGCATAGGGGCCAGAGGCGTTTGCATCGACCAGCCAGCCCAGATCGGTCTGGGTGGCCGCGCCCGAAATACTGAGCGCGCCGCTGATGTCGGGCACCAGCGGGGACACATCCGGCAGGCTCAGATCAAAGTCGATTGCCGGTTCCGGACCAGTGACTGCTCCGTTCACGGTGGCAACACTGTCATAGGGCGCCGTCGCACGGGCGGCGATGCGCCATGTGTCGCCTTGCCCTGTGGCCGATCCGGCCAGCGTCACGGCACCTTTCAGCATCGGATCGATCACCGTGCCATCGGGGATCGCGAGGTCGAAACGCGCATTCGAACGCCCGCTTTGCAGATCCGCCGTGGCGGCGACGGACAATTGACGGTTGCGCATGTCAACCTGCGGTAGGCGGGTGCCCTCGCCATCCCGTTCGGCGCGGATGCGCAGCGTGGTGGTTCCGGCAAAAAGCCCATCTGCCTGGGCAATACCAAAACCCAGATCCTGCGCGGTGCCGTCCACCGTGATGTTCGCTGCACCACCGAGGTCCAGTGTGCCCACAATGGCCACGTCCGCCGCGCCACCTATCGCCGTTCCTGCCAGTTGGTCGAACCGTGCCAAGCGGTCCGCCTGCAGTCGCAGATCAAGCGCCGTTTCAAAGTTTTGATCAACGCCGCCGACGGTGATGTCTCCCAACAGGCGGTAGTCTTCGCCTCGTACCGCCAGATCGGACAGGGTGACGGGGGCGCCCGGCGCAACGCGCAGATTGACCACGCCGCCGATTGCCTCACCGGCCGCGCGCTGCAGCGCAGACGATGCAAAACCGAGGCCGGTCGCGTCAACTTCGAACCGGCCATCGACAATCGTGCGGTCCGTGATCTCACCGGTGGCGGACAAGTCCGCGCGGGCCACCGAGAGGTCCGGGGACGCAAAGCCGTCGACCGTGCCCCCAATCTGCCAGCGGTCATTGGTGGCGGCGTCATAGGTCAGGCTGAGATCCGCGCGGGCAATGCGGGTCTGACCGCCGGACACGGGCAAGGTGACGGGCGCCCCGCCCGGGTCGCGCAGGATGAGGGCCAGATTTGCCTCTTCGGGCCACCCATCCGACGCGAGGCGCAGCGCGCCGTCGAGGTTAAGCGCTCCGGTCTGCAGGGACAGGTTTTCCAGATCCAGGACACCATCGTCCGCACGCGTGCCGCGCGCCTGCAACGTGGTGGCCGCGCCAAAGAATGGGCGGAACTCCGCGGCGACCAGCGGCGCCAGATCGCCGGTCAGATCCACGTCAAAGACGCGCGCGGGGGTGTCGCTAGCGTCCGCCGCCTCGCCGGAAATACGCACCGTGCCATCCACCCGGTCGGTGCCCGCCGTGTCGAGGTTGATCGACATGTCATAGTCGCTGAGCGGTCCGGTGCCCGCGATGGTCATGGCGACGGATGGCATGTCGGGCAGACCCAGCAGCCGTGCCGCAATGCCGCCTTCGGCTTCGCTCAGGGACAGGGTCAGCGCCAATGTGTCCTCGGCCCGTGCAAAACGGCCGTCAATCTCGAACCGGCCCGGATTCCCGTCGATGCGGTCGGCGGCGAATTTCAGGCTGAGCACGTCACTGTCATACAGCGCCGCGGCCGACAGCGACAGTCCGGCGGCCGCGCCCAAAACGGGCGCGCCCAGCACAAAGCGCCGGACCTCCAGTGCCTTGATGTCGATGGCGACGGGCAGGTCGGGCAGGGCAAAGCCCGACGCCTCCGCTTCGGGCAGGCCGTCATCCGGTGCCAGTGGCGCCCGGGCAAGCTCAATCACATCCGCACGCAAGGCGGTGATGTCGATGCGCCCGCGCAGAAGGGCGGACCGGCTCCATTCCATGGTCAGCCCGTCCATGGTCAACCAGACGCCTTGCGGGTCCGCGATGGTGATCCGGTCAATCTCTGCGGTGCTGCTCAGCGCGCCGCGAAAGCCGTCGATCCGCACAACGCGCCCGTCGCCGCCGAGGCTGTCCTCCAGCAATCCGGCGATAAAGCCTTGGTCGCTGCGATCGGCATTGTCGTCGGATTGCGCCTGCGCGGCCGCGGCCCACAAGGCCGCGCAGAACAGGAAAGGCAGGATCCAGCGCATCAGAACGCCTGCCCGATGCCGATATAGGCCTGAAAGCCGGTTTCGTCGCCGGGCCCGGAGACAGGTACACCGACATCGACGCGGATGGGGCCCAGTCCGGTGTCATATCGGATGCCCGCCCCCGCGCCGCTGTGCCATTCGCCTGACGATGCGTCGGGAAAGCTCTCTGCGCCGACATAGCCTGCGTCCACAAACCCGACCACGCTCAGACGGTCGCCCGTGCGCACCCGCAGTTCGGTCGACACGCCAATGAACGACCGTCCACCGCTTTGGCCACCCGGTTGCGGCACGCCGAGCGACTGGAAACTGTGCCCGCGCACCGTCCCGCCGCCGCCCGAGAAAAACAGAAAATCCGATGGCAGGTCCGGCAGGGAAGACCCCGCCACCGACCCAAGCTGGCCGCGCAAGGCCAGCGTCACCGCCTCGGCGGCGCTGACCGTCCGGTAGACGCGTGCATCGACATAGGTGCGCAACCCGCTGCCCGCGTCGTTGAGGCCCGCGAAGGGGGTCAGCTCTGCGTTCACGTAGTAGCCCGAGGTGGCGTTCAGCGGGTCGTCGCGGTAGTCGAATGTCGCCGACAACGGCAAGGTGAGAATACTGTAGCTGCGGGATCCGAAGACATCTGTCGTATCCGCCGTCTCGAACCCGATTCCCAACGCGTATTCGCGCTCGGGCGAGGCATAGCGGATGATGCCGGTTTCCAGTGCCAACCGGTCGAAGGACACGTCCGGTTCATCGCGGCTTTCGACCGTCCCGGTCACGTAATAATCGGTGTCCTCGTTGAACGTGGCGGGGCGGTTGAACCGAAAGCCCAGCTCAAAATCTTCTCCGCCGGTTCCGCCCCCGATGCCGCTGATCTCGCCATCGACGCGCAATCGTTCGGCGCCACCCAGCAGGTTGCGATGCAGCCAGAACCCGGACAGGGTCAGCCCTTCCTCGGTTGAGATCTCTGCGCCAAAGCCAAAGCGGCGCGGTCTGGCCTCGGTCACCTGCAGGTCGATGTCGAGCGTCTGGTCAGGGCCAATAGCGTCAGCCTCGGTCAGGGATACGCCGCTGAACGCACCGGCGCGACGCAGCCGGGTCGCGGTGCGTTCCAGTTCGGCCGGGTCAAAGACGGCACCGGTGGGCAGACCAGCCATGTCGACGATCCGGTCCACCCGGACGTCCTGCGCGCCGGAGACACGCAACTGGCCAAAGCGCAACCGTGGTCCGGGGTCCAGCGTAATGTCGGCATCAATGACATTTTCGGAATGCCGCGCCGTGATGGTTTGTGCACTGAGTTCCGCCTTGGCGTGACCGGCATCGCGCCAGGCCGTGATGCCGCCGTCAACCGCGTCCCGCATCGCGCGGGTGCTGGCGACCTCGTCGGGGGCAAAACCGGCGGGCGGTGTATTGCCAGCGGGCAGTGGGGAAAGCCGGGCCGTTCCAAAGCGAAAAACCGGCCCCGGTTGCACGATCAGATCGACACGTTGGACGGCATTCGTACTGGAAAGGGCCGGGATCGCCGCCGCTTCGCGCCCATCCACGCGGATCGACACAACCGCGCCGAAATAGCCGTTGTCATAAAGCGCGCCGACAAGCCGCTGATAATCGGCCTGCGCCGCGGCAACGATGTCCTGTGCGGTCACGCTGGTGGGATCGCGCTCGGTCAGCTGAACGACAAGTGACGCGCTGCGCAAGTCTTGTGCGACATCCTCGGGCAGGCTGTTTGCCGACAGATTGGCATCAAAGGCGTGGGCCGGAGCGGACAACAACACCACCGCGCTCAGCACAGCGACCCATTCTGGAAACATGGCGCAAAAAGAACGCGGTGATCCCAACATCATTCAGAAGGTCGCGGCAAGAACGCGTGAAGAAAACGCACTGATTTCATCTGTCCCAACGGCGCTGCGAGAGCGGTTTTGCTGTTGGTGCAAAGGTAGTCCTGCCCGCGCACAGAGACAAGGGCACACCCGACGCCGATCAGTCACGTTTCGGGTATGCACTTGGCCTTGCGGGGAAGGCCCCGGCATTAGTGCATGCGGTTTAGGTTCCGCGATCTGGCAACCGCGATCAGAACGTCTGGTCGTAGTCTCCGACGCCGGGTTCCGTGCGGATCACCGCGTCGATATCCGCAAAGATCGCGCGCAATTCCGTCTCGCTCTCGGGGCTTTCGCAGACCACGACAAGGTTGGGTGTATTGGACGAGGCACGCACGAGGCCCCAGCTACCATTGTCGAGGATCACGCGCGCCCCGTTCACGGTCACCACGTCCTTGATCGCCCGTCCGGCGATCTGGCCGCCGGATGCATGCAATGCCGCCAGCTTGTCCACGATGCGGGCCAGAATGTCATATTTTTCCGTGTCCGCGGCATAGGGCGACATGGTCGGCGTGGCCCAGGTCTTGGGCAAGGCGCGCCGCAGGTCGGACATTTTCATATCCGGGTTGCGGTCCATCAATTTGCAGATTTCCACCGCGACCCGCATGCCACAGTCATAGCCCCGTCCGATCGGCTCGGCGAGGAAGTAGTGGCCGGATTTCTCGAACCCCGCCAGCGCGCCGATGTCCTTGACCCGGCGTTTCATGTGGCTGTGCCCGGTTTTCCAGTAGTCCGCTGTTACACCGTGTCGTTGCAGCTCGGGATCCGAGGCAAACAGGCCAGTAGATTTAACGTCCGCGACAAAGGTCGCGTTGGGATGCAGTTTGGCCAGATCGCGGGCCATGATCACACCGACCTTGTCGGCAAAGATCTCTTCGCCCTCATCATCGACAACCCCGCAGCGGTCGCCATCGCCATCAAAGCCAAGCGCAAGATCTGCACCGGTGGCTTTTACGGATGCCGCCATGTCATGCAGCATCTCCATCGCTTCGGGGTTGGGGTTGTAGTTGGGAAATGTGTAGTCGAGCGTCGTGTGACTTTCCACGACCTCGACGCCGATGCGCCGGAACAACTCGGGCGCAAAAGCGGCGGCGGTACCGTTGCCCGTGGCGCAGACAACCTTGAGCTTGCGGGTCATTTTGAAGTCGCCCACGAGGTCCTGCAAATAGGCCTCCTGCACGCCGTCGACAAATTCATAGCTTCCGCCGGTTCGCGGCTCGCCATCCCCGTTCAGCACGATGTCGCGCAGTTCCGACATTTCGTCAGGGCCATGGGTCAGCGGGCGGTCAAAGCCCATTTTGACCCCGGTCCAACCGTTTGGATTGTGGCTGGCCGTCACCATGGCAACCGCAGGCACGTCGAGGTGGAACTGGCTGAAATAGGCCATGGGACTGAGGGCAGGGCCGATGTCACGCACATGGATACCCGCCTGCATGAGCCCGACAATCAGCGCATTCTTGATGCTGAGCGAATAGTCGCGGTAGTCGTTGCCCACAGCGATCACCGGGTCAATCCCGCGCCGTTGCATCTGTGTGCCAAGGCCAAGGCCCAGGGCAGTGACGCCGGGCAGGTTGATTTCGTCGGGGTATTTCCAGCGGGCATCGTATTCACGAAAACCGGTGGGCGCGATCATCGGGTCGCGCAGGAATTCCCACGTGTTCGGTGTCACGGTCGGCAAGGGCTTGGTCATGTCAAAAGTCTCGTGCTTGCTAAATTTCGACGGGCCGCGCCTTGGCCAGCGCGTCGAATTGCATCAGCGTGTCGATCAGGGCCGGCATCTGGTCCAGATAAATCATGTTCGGCCCGTCGGATGGGGCGGTGTCGGGGTCGGGATGCGTTTCGATGAACACCGCGCCGACACCGATGGCCACGGCCGCGCGTGCCATCACGGGTGCAAATTCGCGCTGGCCACCTGACGACCCGCCCTTGCCGCCTGGCTGCTGCACCGAATGGGTTGCATCCATCACGACCGGGTATCCGGTCTGCGCCATCTGCGGCAGCGAGCGCATGTCGGCCACCAGCGTGTTGTAGCCAAAGGATGTCCCGCGCTCGGTCAGCAGGATGCGGTCATTGCCGGTGCTCTCGATCTTGGTGATGATGTTGGGCATTTCCCAGGGGGCCAGAAACTGCCCCTTTTTGACGTTCACCACCGCGCCGGTCTTGCCGGCGGCCACCAGCATGTCCGTCTGTCGGCACAAGAAGGCCGGGATCTGCAGGATATCGACCGCTTCGGCGGCCATCGCGCATTGGCTTTCCGTGTGGACGTCCGTCAGGACAGGCACGTCATTGGCCTTGCCAATGGCCTGCAATGCGGCAAGCCCGGCGTCGATGCCCAGACCACGCCCGCCTGACAGGGAGGTCCGGTTTGCCTTGTCGTAGCTGGCCTTGAACACGTATTGCGCACCCGCGGCGGCGCACAGCTCTTTCATACGGCCAGCGATGTCCTGGCCCAGTTGTTCGCTTTCCAGCGCGCAGGGACCTGCGATTACCGTCAGCGGGCGGTCATTGCCGATGGTCAGGCCACCGATAGAGACATGTTTCATCTTAGCTGGTTACCTGTTCTCTGAGGATCGACGCGGTGAGCGAGATCATCAGGTAGATGCCTGCAAAGACCAGAAATGCCAAGATCGTGTTTTCGAA
>CAZRUV010000096.1:0-13946 GCA_964603315.1 uncultured Rhodobacterales bacterium | reverse complement strand
CTCCATCGCCGGGATCAGCGCCTCGCCGCCGTCGAGGCCGAAGCGCTTGGTGCCGGTGTACTTGACGTGCAGGAACTTCTCGAAGCCCTCGGCCTCGACCATCTTGTTCAGGATCGCCTTGCGCCCTTCGCGGGTAAAGGCGACCTCTTTGCCAAACCCCTCGATCCGCTCCTTGAGCCATCCCGCCTCTTCCGGGTTCGAGATGTGCATGTATTGCAGCGCGAATGTGCCGCAATAGGTGCGTTTGACGATCTCGAGGATCTCGCGCATCGACGCGGTTTCCAGCCCCAGAACCTTGTCGATGAAAATGGGCCGGTCCATGTCGGCCTCGGTGAAGCCGTAGGATTTCGGGTCAAGTTCCGGGTGGGGCGTGTTGTCCCGCATGCCGAGCGGATCAAGGTCTGCCACAAGGTGACCCCTGATGCGGTAGGCCCGGATGATCATCAGCGCGCGGATCGAGTCGAGCACGGCGCGCTTGACCTGATCCTCACTGATCGCAACGCCGGTTTCGGCAGCTTTCGCCCTGATCTTGTCGCCCGCAGCCTTCGCTTCCGGCTCCGGCGCCCACTCGCCCGTCAGCGCGGCGGTCAGATCATCCCCCGGCATCGGCGGCCAGTCCGCCCGCGCCCAGGACGGCCCTTCGGCCTCGCGTTTGACGCTGACCTCATCATCGCCCATCGCCTTGAAAAACGCCTGCCAGCCTTCGTCAACCGCCGCCGGATCGTTGGCGTATCGCGCATACATCTGTTCGAGGTATTCCGCATTGTGCCCCTGCATGAAGGACGAGGCGTGGAACTGGTCGTTGGGGGATTGGTCGGTCATTGGGGGACCTCGTTTGGGTTGGGACCGTACTTGTTCGGGCCGGGTTCAGACGGGAGCAGTAGGAGACCCATCGTGTTTGAGAAGTAGAGCGCTGTCATGAAGGTTACTGGAGCAACTACGAGCAGTGCCAATACAATGATAGGCAGCGGAGCCAGTAGTACACCCAGCACGAGGGCGGAGGATGCAGCCGCTGATTGTTCAACAAATGCAGCCAAGATCAAAAAAAGGACAATCACAGTTATCGTCGGCTTTAAAGGATCAAGCATGGCTGTGCCGCTGTGACCGATGTCGTGCAATCGCCTCACACCAGCTGACGTAACTGGAACATAAAAGGCGATGACCAATACCAAAATAACCTCTGCTGTCCTCGCATTACTGAGTAATGTCAGCGTGAGCCCCGATAGCCCGATAAACAGGGCCATTGATGCAAGCAAAAACCACAGGTAATGCGCTCGCGCAGTTCGGCCGCTGAAGTCGAATGACCGCGACAACTCCTCGTTCACTGCAAGAAGCGGACTAATCACCCCTTGATCGCCTCCATCACCGCCTCACCCAGCGTCGCTGGGCTGTCGGCCACCACGATGCCTGCTGCGCGCATGGCTTCGATCTTGTCCTCTGCACCGCCTTTGCCGCCCGCGACAATGGCACCCGCGTGGCCCATGCGACGTCCGGGAGGGGCGGTGCGGCCTGCGATGAAGCCTGCAGTGGGCTTCCAGCGGCCCTTTTTCTTCTCATCAGCAAGGAACTGCGCGGCGTCTTTTTCAGCAGAGCCACCGATCTCACCGATCATGATGATGCTTTCCGTCTCGTCATCGGCTAGGAACATCTCGAGCACGTCGATATGCTCGGTTCCCTTGATCGGGTCGCCACCGATACCTACCGCTGATGACTGGCCAAGGCCCATATCCGTGGTCTGCTTCACCGCCTCATAGGTCAGCGTGCCCGAGCGCGATACAACACCCACGCTCCCGCGCTTGTGGATGTGGCCGGGCATGATGCCGATCTTGCAGGCATCCGGCGTGATCACGCCGGGGCAGTTGGGGCCAATAAGGCGCGAGGACGAGCTTTCCAGCGCGCGCTGCACCTTCATCATGTCGAGCACGGGGATGCCTTCGGTGATGCACACGATCAGCGGCATCTCGGCATCGATGGCCTCAAGGATCGAATCCGCGGCAAAGGGGGGCGGCACGTAGATCACCGACGCATTCGCCTCGGTCCGCTCCATCGCCTCGTGGACCGAGTTGAAGACAGGCAGGTCCAGATGCGTCTGGCCGCCTTTGCCCGGCGTGACACCGCCCACCATCTTGGTGCCGTAGGCGATCGCCTGTTCGGTGTGAAACGTGCCCTGCGAACCGGTCAGGCCCTGGCAGATCACTTTGGTGTTTTCATCAATGAGTACGGCCATGGGAGGTCCTTTTTACGTCTCAGGATTGGCGTTGGGCGCGCCTTGATCGGCGGCATATGGGGCAGGCGCGGAAGGGTCCGCCCCATGAAGAACTGTTTTGCGTTTCGTGCTGGGCACGGGGATGCCCGTGGCCGCGTCGCCTTCGGCCAGACCCATGCCCGCGGGCAGTCGGTCCACGCGGATGAAGGTTTCCGGGCCATGACGCGTGCCGATCTCGACCACAGCGACACGCTTGCGCAAAAGCTCGCGCGCCTCGATCAGGGCGGTGCCGGGGCTGGCGGCAAACGGTGCCGTCAGCGGAATGGGACGGCCAAAAACAGGCGGTGTCGCCATTTTTGCCGTGACCGCCTCCACGGCCGCGCGGGTGTGGTCGCCTGGAAAGGCAACCTCGCAACGGCGTTCGGAATGCGCTGGCGCGCGAGTGTCGGGCTCCAGCGACGTGTCCCAAAAGGTCAGGGCAAAGGGCAAAGGATGGCGCACCAGCCGCTCCATGTTGGCCTGGGCCACGGCGGTGGTCTGACCTGCCTTGAAGCAGAAGGCGGTAAAGGCGTCGATGGCCGGATGCGCCATGACGGCGGGCGCCGTGGCCATAACGGACCACAGGCCAAGCGGCGCCATTGCCAGACGCCGGATCGCGTTATGCCAAGCGCACCGCATCTCCATCACACCTTCATTCGCCCTTCGGTCAGCGCCATGAAATCCACGCTCCGGTCACGGTCTGGCCCAGAAAGTTCCGGCGGCTGTTGACCCGCAAAATGGTGCCTTTTGGCGCGCCATTGATCTGCCAGGCGCGCAAGGCATCATCATCGGCAACGGGTGTCAGGCTGTACCCTGCTGCGCCAACGGTGTTCAGCAGGGCCTGCGCCAGGGCCGAGGCGTTCTGCCGACGGGCCCCTACGCCGCACTGGTTCACGTCGCGCGCGCGCCCGGCCCCGATAAAGACGGACATCGAAATGTCACCGTTTGTGCCCTGACCGCTCAGGAGCGCGCGCGGTGTTTCCTGCGGATTGACGCCGAAATAACGAACGCTGGCTGCGCGGGCCTGCGCGCGCACATTCTGCATGGAGGGCAGGCTGGCCACACACGCATCCGCAAAGGCGCGGGCCGCAAGGCCGATCGTATCGGTGGGGATCGGCTGATCCGACAACGTTTGCGCGGGCTGGGAAACGGGTTGCAACGCGGCCTGCCTGCGGGCCTGGGTTTGCTGTGCCGTCCGGATCTCGGCTGCACGCTGCGCGCTTTGTGTCGTGAGCGCTTCGCGTTCCTCAAGCCAGATTGCCGTGGCTGCAAGACCCAAGGGCGGCAGTTCGGGCCCTGTTGGGCCGGTCGCATTGGTGATCGGACTTTCGCAGGCCGCAAGGCCCAGAACGATCCCGCCCGCCGCTAGAAGTTTCTTCATCTCACTGCTCCCCTCAGGTGTAGTCGTGTCCGCATGCTGGTCATGGCAAGTGTCCTGCCATCCGAATGCTCGATCCGCTTGGTGTGACTTCGACAATTGTTGTGATCTGACGCCCGGGAAAAGCACCCTCGACAATGATGTCGAACCAGGGTGTTTCGTGAAATTCAGCTGCCGATACGTTGGACTGTGGCAGGCGTTGCATCTCGCCCAGTGTCGCGATCATCTGACCCGAAGCTGACAACATGGCGTGTACTTCGGGCGCGATCAGCGCGGCGTCTTCGGTTCCGCGGTACTCGGACCCCACGTCGCACTCCATCCAGTAGCCTTGACTGAGACGGACAACATACAAATAGGCATTGGCAAAGGTTCTCTCATCGAATTGCTCAAGCGAAACGATGTTCCCGGCACTGGACTTCACAAACAGTTTCTTTGGCAAGGGCGACAGCGTGGCCAGGCGCGCTTCGGCGTTGGCCGGGTCTGCAATCGCGTTGCCGCAGATAGTCAGATACGCCTGCCACAAAGCCGGAAATTGCGTCACCTGACTTTGCGCGTGCGCAACTGCGCTGCCTCCGAGCAAGAGCACAAAAGCAATCACAATGTGCGTGAGGCGCTGCACGTCCGGTTCAGCCCTTGACCGCTTTCACGATCTTCTGGGCGCCGTCCTTGAGGTCGTCGGCGGCGATCACGTCGAGGCCGGAATTGTTGATGATGTCCTTGCCTTGCTGCACATTCGTGCCTTCGAGCCGGACAACCAGCGGTACTTTCAGGCCAACCTCTTTCACAGCGGCAACCACGCCTTCGGCAATCACGTCACAGCGCATGATACCGCCAAAGATGTTGACCAGAATGCCTTTGACGTTCGGGTCAGAGGTGATGATCTTGAACGCCTCGGTCACCTTTTCCTTGGTCGCACCACCGCCCACATCGAGGAAGTTGGCGGGCTCGGCACCATACAGCTTGATGATGTCCATGGTGGCCATCGCAAGGCCCGCGCCGTTCACCATGCAACCGATCTCGCCATCAAGCGCGATGTAGTTCAGGTCGTATTTGCTGGCGGCGAGTTCCTTTGGGTCTTCCTCGGTTTCGTCGCGGAGTTCGTTGATGTCGGCGTGGCGGTAAATCGCGTTGCCGTCAAATGACACCTTGGCGTCGAGTACCTTGAGGTCGCCGCCGTCGGTCACGATCAGCGGGTTGATCTCGAGCATCTCCATGTCTTTTTCCATGAACGCCTTGTAGAGCAGGCCCATCAGGCCAACGCATTGCTTGACCTGCTTGCCTTCGAGCCCCAGCATGAAGGCGATGCGGCGGCCGTGATAGGCCTGATACCCGGTGGCCGGATCAACGGAGAAGCTGAGGATCTTTTCGGGCGTCTCGGCGGCCACTTCTTCGATGTCCATACCGCCCTCGGTCGAGCAGACAAAGGACACGCGGCTGGTGACACGGTCCACCAACAGGGCCAGATACATCTCGGTCTCGATGCCCGATCCGTCCTCGATGTAGATGCGGTTGACCTGTTTGCCGGCTGGCCCGGTCTGATGCGTGACCAGCGTGCGGCCCAGCATCTTTTTCGCTTCCTCGGCAGCTTCCTCGACCGACTTGGTCAAACGTACGCCGCCTTTCTCGCCGGCGTCCGCTTCCTTGAACGATCCCTTGCCGCGACCGCCTGCATGGATCTGCGCCTTGACCACCCACATTGGGCCGTCAAGAGCACCCGCTGCGGTCTTTGCGTCTTCCGCGCGCAGAACGACGCGCCCGTCCGAGACCGGAGCCCCGTAGCTGCGCAAGAGGGCTTTGGCCTGGTATTCGTGGATGTTCATGACAAATCGGTCCCGTTTGGAGATGCAGGTTCGTGCCTATTCGACCAAACCTTAGCGCCGCGTAAACGGGAAACATGTCGCGATACCGGAAATCCGCCGGAAAACCGTAGTTTGTGATCACACGTAAAAAAGTGTGATCACAAATAATGCGCGTCGGGTCGCTTGACCGATTCTTCGCATACGGTCAGGCCGTTCCGATCCAGAACGAATGTGGCATCCGTGGCCAATTCGTCTTGCAAGGCCAGTGACAGGCAGTTCAGTGCCTCTTGCGTGCCCCCGTCCCACGCGGACGGGTTGATCGCGGTCAGATGCGCGCGCAGCAACTGGTCGCGCAGCCCGATCAGGCGCGCCTTCTTCGTCTCCAGCGCTTGCGCCGTGGCCGCATCTGTCTTGCGCGGAACACTGAACTGCGCCTGTAGATGCACCTGCTGGACCAGCCTGGCCACGACGCAAGGGTCGTTGTCGGACCGCTCCGCGAGCGCGAAAACACCTTCGCAAAAGAGGCTTTCGTCCATGTGGTAGACGGCAAACTGATCGATTGTCGTCATGAACAGATACGCGCTGGCATATGCGCCCGCGCCACAGGTCCCCTGATTTTCCAGCGCGGCCTTGCGCAGGTAGAGATCGAAATCCTCATCCCCTCCAAACCAGCGCGGCAGCAGGTAGCAGCCATATTGGCGGTGCGCGAGATGGTTGTCGGGGTCAAGTTCGGCCCATTCGCGATACAGCGCGTGGATATGGCGGTCGCCTTCGGGATCGAAGGGCAGATGGGAAAATTCCATATACGCGACAAGCGGCGATGTCGGATGCGTTTCGATACAAGGGTCCAGCGTGTCATAGGCCCGCGCGGCACAGTTCTGCGCGGCTTCCCATTCGTCTTCTGCGACCGCGTCGGCGTATATTCCGCCACGATATTCCCACGCGTTCTGCAACCGGAAATGCGCGGCAATCGCGGACAGCACGTAATGGTCGGGATTGGCGGCCGCGATCGCTTCGACCCTGTCGATGTCGAGCGGATCAATGGCGGCGGCCGGGAACGGCATGCATGCGTTGGGCTCGTAGTAGCCTTTGGCAAAGCAGCGGGTGACCGTGTCAAGCGCGGTATAGATCAGGCGCGCGCCATCGGGGCAGGCAGCGCGCGTCTGGTCCAGTTCGGCCATCGTGTCGGCCAAACCGATCCAGTCTTCCATGGCCACAAGCGCACGAATATGCGCCTCGGTCTTGGCGCGGATTTCAGCGCTGCGGTCCACAGGGGTCTGAACGTATTCGATGCGGTTGCGATGCTCCGCGTCCGTCAGGTACAGCAGGTTGCCTTCGACGAATGCGTCCGCGACGAATTTCCTGAGCCCGAGCACGCGGGCAGGGCGGGCCAGCAGAACACCGGGCAGCGCAAACAGACCGGCGGCCATTGACAGGGCAGCGCCAAATCGGCTGTCTCGCGGTGTTTCCGTGCTTGTTTCGGCCATTTGCCCGTCCTTTCGCCATTTGAGTGTCGGACAGGGTACCGTTCAACTTTGGTGCCAATATGGCACAAATGCGATGCACAAAGCGGCCGCGCCACAAAAAAGCGGGCGCCCCAAGAGGGCGCCCGCATCATGTTTTGCATCCTCGCGTCGGGACGGCTCAGCCGAGGCTGTCGTCGATGCCCTTGCAGGCCTCCATCAGACCCTGAACGGCCTTGACCGATGTATCGAACATCTCCTGCTCTTCCTTGTTGAGCTTGATGTTCACGATGCGCTCGATGCCGCCCGCGCCAATCACGGTCGGTACGCCGACATACATGCCCTTCAGGCCAAACTCGCCGTCGCAATGGGCCGCACAGGGCAGGACGCGCTTTTGATCCTTGAGGTAGGCTTCGGCCATTTCGATACCCGCCGTCGCAGGGGCATAAAACGCCGAACCGGTCTTGAGCAGGCCCACGATCTCGGCGCCGCCGTCACGGGTGCGCTGCACAATCGCGTCCATTTTTTCCTGCGTCGTCCAGCCCATGTCGATCAGATCCGGCAGAGGGATACCCGCAACGGTCGAATACCGCACCGACGGCACCATCGTGTCGCCGTGACCGCCCAGCACAAAGGCCGTGACGTCCTTCATGGACACGTCGAACTCTTCGGCGAGGAAGTGGCGGAAGCGGGCGCTGTCCAGAACACCGGCCATGCCGCAGACCTTGTTCGTCGGCAGACCCGAGAATTTCTGCAGCGCCCAGACCATCGCGTCGAGCGGATTGGTGATGCAGATCACAAAGGCGTCGGGCGCGTTGGCGGCAATGCCTTCGCCCACGGATTTCATGACCTTGAGGTTGATGCCCAGAAGGTCATCGCGGCTCATGCCCGGCTTGCGCGGCACACCGGCTGTCACGATGCACACATCCGCGCCTGCGATGTCGGCATAGGACTGTGTGCCCTTCAGCTTGGCGTCGAACCCTTCGGAGGGGCCGGATTCCGCGATGTCGAGGGCTTTGCCCTCGGGTGTGCCTTCGGCGATGTCAAACAGGACAACGTCGCCCAGTTCCTTCAAAGCTGCGAGGTGGGCAAGCGTGCCGCCGATCTGACCGGCGCCGATCAGCGCAATCTTGGGTCTGGCCATGGGTGAAAGTCTCCGCGATTGGGGTTTTCGTTGGCGCGGTGCCTAGCGCTTGCAGCCGCGCCGTGCAAGCCTGCTGCGCCGCAGCACCGGCGGTCGGCGGCTCTGGTGGTGTGCGCCGGTGCGGGGTATGGGATCGGGAAGGCGCAGATTTTACGGACGAATTCGCGATGCTCGAACTGACATGGGTCTTTTTTGCCGTCGCCGGGCCCGCTGCGATCTTTGCAGGCATCTCCAAGGGCGGGTTCGGGTCGGGCGCGGCCTTTGCGGCATCATCGATTCTGGCACTTGTGGTGGAGCCGGGTCTGGCCCTCGGTGTGATGTTGCCGCTGCTGATGCTGGTCGATGTCGCGACATTGCGGCCCTACTGGCGCAAGTGGCACTGGCCAACCGCGCGGCTCATGATCCTCGGTGGTTTGCCGGGTGTGGCCTTGGGGGCCGCCCTGTACGCCCGGTCGAATCCGGACGTCCTCCGGGTGCTCATCGGCGCGATTTCGATTGGATTTGTCCTATGGCAACTGGGGCGCGCACGGGGGTGGATCCGCATTGCAGCCTCGGCTTTGCCGCGCTGGGCGGGCAGCGTTGCGGGTATGGTTGCGGGGTTCACCAGCTTTGTCAGCCACGCGGGCGGGCCGCCCGCAGCGGTGTATCTTTTGTCGCTGGAGACCAGCAAAACCGAATATCAGGCCAACACGGTGCTGATCTTCACCGCGATCAATATCGCCAAGTTCATCCCCTATTCCTTTCTCGGCATGTTCACGGTCGAAACGGGGATGGCCAATCTGGCGCTGGCTCCGTTTGCGTTGCTGGGCGCGTGGATCGGGGTGAAAATGCACTTCATGGTGCCGGAACGCGCCTTTTTTGCGCTGACATATGTTCTGTTGACGCTGACCGGGACCAAGCTGATCTGGGATGGGCTGACATGATCCGGCCCTTTTCCGCCGCAGAAGCTGATGCGGCACTCACGCTCTACAGCCACCTCGTTGGGGATCAGCCGCTTGCGGATCACGCCGCGTTCATAGCGCTGGTCAGCCACCCCGGCACAACCGTGCTGGGGCACTGGGTTGCGGACGTCGCCACGTCCATGGCGACGTTGCATGTTCTGCCAAACATGACCCAGGGCGGTCGGCCTTATGCGGTGATTGAAAACGTGGTGACGCATGTGGCCCATCGCGGCGC
This sequence comes from uncultured Rhodobacterales bacterium, assembly GCA_964603315.1. Lineage (GTDB taxonomy): Bacteria > Pseudomonadota > Alphaproteobacteria > Rhodobacterales > Rhodobacteraceae > Tateyamaria. Next base: position 4,741 of record CAZRUV010000096.1, on the reverse strand, counting down.
GGGTCATGGTCGTCTCGTGATGGAGGCCGCAGTGGACCTCGCCTGGGACGCGGATTGCTACAAGATCATGCTGATGACCGGGCGCAGTGCGCAGGCGCGCGGTTTCTACGAGGCACTGGGATTTGATGCGGAAGAGAGGTGGGCGATGACGCTGCGCCGTGCGCCATTGCGTCAGCCGTAAAGCAGTACGCCAGCCACAAAAAAAGGCGCGCAATGCTGCGCGCCCCTTTTTTCCGTACGGCCCACCGTGATCAGGCGTCGTTGCCCTTTGCGGGCAACGCTTCGGCCAGCGGCTCGTAGGCCTGGCCAGAGGCGACAAGGCAGGTCAGGCCATTGGGCGTTGTCACCGTGATTGTCCAACTGCCCGATTCTTCGGAGGCAAACACCTCGATCACCGCATTGTTGGCGCCAAGGCCCATGGACTGGCGGGTCTCACCATACCCTTCGGCCAGCCGGTTGACCACGATGTCCCGCGGGCCGCAGTTGCGTTGTTGTTGCGCCTCGACCACGCCAGCGCCAAATGTGTTTACAAGGGTCGCCATGGCCAGTGCACCCATCGTCATGAAAATCCGTGTCATCACGCATTACCTTTCCCAAGCAAGCGGCAACACCACTGGTCATCTGGCCCATCCGGCAACCCCGGCGATGACCGGGCAGCCCCGGTTCGATGTCCCGCGTCTCTCTTCCGCAAAGTCCTCGGCGGCCCTGCCGAAACGGCCCTCCCGAAGAGAGCGGAACGTGTATCAGCCTGCGCGGCGAGGTTGAATTAATGGTTAATCCACCGGACGCAGATGGTTGCAATTTGAGTGAACCGCAGAGTTGCCCACATTTTGGGCAAAAAATTTCTGCAGCGCAGCGCAATTGCTCTTGAACTATCTGCAAATAAATGTCCCATTCCGCGCAACTTTATAACCTCAGGATGTCGACCATGGCCACCTCCCGCCCGCTCCGCTCTGTGCTCTATATTCCGGGGTCAAAACCCCGTGCCCTCGACAAGGCGCGCGGGCTCCCGGTGGACGCGATCATCTTTGACCTAGAGGATGCCGTGTCGGTGGATGAAAAGGAAACTGCGCGCGATACACTGGCAGAGGCGCTGGCGACCGGCGGATACGGCGCACGGATGAAGATCATCCGGATCAACGGGCTGGATACCGATTGGGGGCGCGCCGATGCGGCGGCGGCGGCCGCCATGGGCGCGGATGCGATTTTGCTGCCCAAGGTCGATGGACCGGACGACCTCGATGCCCTCGCAGCGAATACCGGAGACATGGCCCTGTGGGCCATGATGGAAACACCCCTGGGCATGTTGAATGCCGCGGCCATCGCGGCCCATCCCAAGCTGGAGGGCATGGTTATGGGCACCAACGACCTTGCCAAGGACGTGCAGGCCCGCTTTCGCCCGGACCGTTTGCCACTGCAAACCGGGTTGGGCCTGTGCGTGCTCGCGGCCAAGGCGCATGGCGTGGCAATCATCGATGGTGTCTATAACGCCTTCAAGGACGAAGACGGGTTGCGCGCCGAGTGCGAACAGGGCCGCGACATGGGGTTTGACGGCAAAACGCTGATTCATCCCGCACAGGTTGCCGTGACCAACGCCGCGTTCTCGCCGACCGCTGACGAGGTCGATCTGGCGCGCCGCCAGATCGAGGCCTTTGAGGCCGCCGAGGCCGCCGGGCAGGGGGTTGCGGTTGTCGATGGACGGATCGTCGAAAACCTGCACATCGTGACGGCGCGCGAGACCCTGGCCAAGGCCGAGGCCATCGCGGCCATGGCGGAAGGATGAGAACATGTACTGGATTGCATTGATCGCGGGTGTTGCCCTGTGGTGGGGCGCGCACCTGCTCAAACGTATCGCGCCTGCGCGGCGCGCGGCGATGGGGGATCCCGGCAAGGGGGCCGTGGCTGTGGCCATCGGCCTCGGGATTGTGCTGATGGTCATTGGATATCGCGGCGCCGCGTTCATCCCTGTCTGGCAACCGCCGGCCTTCATGGTCCATATCAACAATCTCGGTATGCTGATCGCGATCTACATGCTCAGCCCCGCCCCAAAGCGCGGCAAGGTGCTGGCGGGGATGCGCCACCCGATGCTGACCGGCTTTTCCATCTGGGCGGTCGTGCATCTGCTGGTGAACGGTGATCTGGCGTCGATCATCCTCTTTGGCGGCTTGTTGATCTGGGCGGTGCTGACCGCGCGGGTGATCAATGCTGCAGAACCTGACTGGAGCCCGTCGAACACCACGGGTTCGCTTGCCAAGGACGGAATGTTCATGGCCGGTTCCGTGATCCTTCTGGGGGTGATCGGCTTTGTGCACAACTGGCTGGGCGTCTGGCCCTTTCCATCCTAGGTTTTCAAGGTTACGCTATGAAACTCTATCGCTTTCTGTCCGAAGAGGACACGTCCACGTTCTGCCACAAGGTTACGGCCGCGCTGAATGCAGGCTGGGAACTGCACGGATCTCCGACCCAGACATGGGATCACCGGACGGGTGTGATGCGCTGCGGTCAGGCGGTGGTCAAGGAGGTGCCCGGCGACTACCACCCTGACGTCAAGCTGGGAGAGCAGTGATGGCGCGCGCCAAGACCAACGCAGGCCGGTTTTTTGAAGATTATCGTATCGGTGACGTGATCGACCACGCCGTCCCGCGCACGGTGGGGGCGGGGGAACGGGCACTCTATCACGCGCTTTATCCGGCACGGCATGCCCTTTATTCCGCGGACACCTTTGCGCAAAGCTGCGGCCTGCGCGCATCGCCGCTCGATGACCTGATCGCGTTTCACACGGTGTTTGGCAAAACCGTGCCGGACGTGTCGCTGAATGCGGTGGCCAATCTGGGATATGCCGAAGGACGCTGGCTGGCGCCGGTCTGGCCCGGCGACACGTTGCATGCGCGGTCCGAGGTGATCGGGCTCAAGCAGAATTCAAATGGCAAGACGGGCGTGGTCTGGGTGCGGACGACAGGCCGGAACCAGCACGGCACCGCAGTGCTGAGCTATGTGCGGTGGGTGATGGTGCGCAAGGGCGATGTGGATGCGCCCGCGCCGGAGACGGTTGTGCCTGTGCTCGATGCTGTGGTGCCCGCTGACCAGTTGATTGTGCCGCAAGGTCTGGATTTCAGCGCATATGACTTCGGTCAGGCGGGTGAACCGCACCGTTGGGCGGACTATGCCGTGGGTGAGCAGATCGACCACGTCGATGGCGTCACGGTCGAAGAAGCGGAGCACATGATGGCCACGCGGTTGTGGCAAAACACGGCGAAAGTGCATTTCGACACGTCCGCGCGCCCCGACGGGACGCGGCTGATTTACGGCGGTCATGTGATTTCGATGGCCCGTGCGCTGAGTTTCAACGGGCTTGCCAACGCGCAGATGATGGCCGGGTTGAACGCGGGGGCGCATGCCAATCCGTGTCTGGCCGGGGATACGATCCGGGCGTGGAGCGAGGTGCTGGAAAAGGCGGAAACTGCAGCACCCGGTGTCGGGGCACTGCGCTTGCGGCTGGTTGCCACAAAAGGCGGGGCGCCTTTTGCGCTGAAGGGCGAAGACGGTCGATATCTGCCGGAGGTTCTGCTCGATCTGGATTACTGGGCGTTTGCGCCACTGTGAGGATGGCGGGGTGACGTGCGTTCTGACGAACGACACCCCACCCACCATCCCTTTGCAGCGATTTTGCTTGTCAACGTGGCTCAATTGGCCGTTCATCGGGGCATGAGACACTTTCTTTGCGCGATTGCCCTGACCCTGCCGACCTCATTGGCGGCCCAATCCACATGCGAGATGCGGGACGCCCCGGTGATGCCCGTTTTCGAACCCGCCAAGGCCGCCTTTCTGTCCGGCGACTGGGATCTGTTCGCCGAACTTGCGACCCCGCTTATCCCGGATGGGCCCGAGGCCTTCGGCCCGACGCTGAACCAGCTCAAGGTCACCTTTCCAAACGGGTTTGCGAGTTGCCAGACCATCCTGTCCCGCGCGGACAAGGGCGGGTTGGTGCAGGAGATCACGACCTTCAATATCCCGGGTGTCGAGGGGCCGATGTCGCTGTACCTGTTGGCATCGCCGGTTCGGGGTGAACTGGCGATCAGCTATTTCTACCTGAACACGGCCATGCGTGATGTGTTCGAAAAATTGTTGTGACGCGGTTTCGCGCGGCGCTGGCCGTCTGTGCCACGCTGGCTGGTGGTGCGGCGCAAGCCTGTGACCTGGCGCTCTTGCTGGCGGTGGATGTCTCCGGCTCGGTGGACCGGCAGGAATACCGCATCCAGATGGGCGGACTGGCGGCCGCCTTGCGTGACGGCACCGTGGCCGACGCGCTGGTCGGTCAACAGGCCAGCGTCACGCTGGTGCAGTGGACCGGTGCCTCGCGCCAGCGCCAGACCATTCCATGGACCCCCATGCTGAACCATGCGGATGTGATCCGGTTCGCGGATCGCGTGGATCAGGACGCGCGGGTCTGGCGCAACTACTCCACTGCGATCGGAGAAGCGATTGCCGTCTCGCGTGCCGCGTTTGCAGACGTGGCGCATTGCAAACGCAAGGTGATCGATGTCTCCGGTGACGGTGTGTCCAACGAAGGGATCGCACCGGAAACGCAGCGAGCGGCGTTGCAGGGCGCGGGCATCATCCTCAACGCGCTGGCCATCGAAACCGATCAAACAGACCTGACCGCGTATTTCTTCGAGAACCTGATTGCCGGGCCGGGCGCCTTTGTGATGACCGCAGACGGATTCGCGGACTATCCGGTTCA
>CAZRUV010000095.1:0-14050 GCA_964603315.1 uncultured Rhodobacterales bacterium | reverse complement strand
AGCTCCACCACCGAGGTCACGACACCCGAAACAATCGAGTTGGCATTCCAAAGCGGCGTTGCCGAAGACACGCTCGTATTCGGCTCCGTTCGGTTCTCGCACTACAGCGCGACAACGGTTTCGCCAATTGGCCTCCGGACGCTGTCCGGCAACCCGAACGCCTCTTTGACGGACCTCGAAAACGCGTGGGATGCCGAGCTGGGCATCGGTCGCCGGTTCAACGAGAAGTGGGCCGGTCGCGTATCCATCGGGTGGGAGCAAAAGGGTGAAGACGACCTGGTCTCCCCTCTTGGCGGTACAAACGGTGCAGTCTTCCTGTCGGTTGGCGCATCTTACGATGTCAATGAAACCGTGAACATCAGCGGTGGCATCCGTTACACCCAGTTCTATGACGCCGATCCGGCAGTGGGTGGCACGCAAGTTGCGACCTTTGAAAACAACTCCGCCATTTCGGCCGGTCTGCGGATCCAGTACTCCTTCTGATTTCGGCAAAGCCGGATCTTGCAAACCCCGCCTCCTGTTCGGAGGCGGGGCTTTTCTTTGCGCATGAAACGGGTGGCGGTGGGGCGGCAGCGCTGTCATTGATCGCCTCATGACACCTCAAAAGACCCTCACCGGCCGCGCATGGGCGGAACTGCTCTTGCTGGCGGCCATCTGGGGCGGATCGTTTCTGTCGATCCGCATCGCACTTGATGAAGTCGGGCCGCTCACATCGGTCGCGCATCGCACGCTTTGGGCGATGCTGATCCTGTGGGCTGTGGTCGCGCTCATGCGCCTGCCGGTGCCGCGCGACCCGCGCATCTGGCTGGCGTTCCTCGGGATGGGGCTTTTGAACAACGTGATCCCGTTTGGCCTCATGGCGTGGGGTCAACTCCATGTCGAAACCGGCCTGACCTCGATCCTGAACGCCGCCACGGCCATCTTTGGCGTCATCGTCGCAGCGCTCGTCTTTGCCGACGAACGGATCACCGCGCGCAAGGGCGCGGGCGTGGTGCTGGGCTTTGTCGGCGTGGCCACCGCCATCGGGCTCGATAATTTTCGAAACTTTGACCTGCGCAGTCTCGCGCAGATCGCCATCCTTGGCGGAACGGTCAGCTATGCGCTGGCCAGCGCCTTTGCCCGGCGCTTTCTGGGGCGTTTGTCCCCGCAAGTGGCAGCGGCCGGGATGCTGACCGGGGCCAGCATCATGACACTTCCGCTGGCATGGGTGGTCGAGGGGCCCATGACGCTTGCGTTGCAGACAGATACGCTGCTTGCCATCGGTTACTATGCCATCATCGCCACGGCGGGCGCTTACCTGCTCTACTACAGGGTGCTGGCCATGGCCGGGTCGGGCAACCTGATGCTTGTCACGTTGCTGATCGCGCCGGTAGCCATCACGCTGGGTGCGCTGGTGCGCAACGAGACCCTGTCGCCCAACGCCTTTGCCGGTTTTGGCCTGCTCGCCCTGGGTCTTGTCATCCTGGATGGTCGCGCCTTGGGCCACCTGCGACGCCGCAGCGTTGACCGCCCCACCCCCCACGGCTAGGACAGCCCGCAAGGACATCGGGGAACGGACATGCTCTATCAAGACGCAGAGGCGTGGCGCGGCGCGGACAGCCGCAGGGTGATGGTGTTTGGCATGTCGGGTCTGGGCAAGACCCACATGTCCACCACGTTGCGTGCTGCGGGCAGCTGGTTCCACTACTCGATCGATTACCGGATCGGCACACGCTACATGGGCGAGTACATCACCGACAACGCCAAGGCCGAGGCGATGAAAGTGCCGTTCCTGCGCGAGCTTCTGATGAGCGATTCGATCTACATCGGGTCAAACATCACGTTCCACAATCTCAGCCCTGTTTCGACCTATCTGGGCAAACCCGGCGATGCGTCACGGGGCGGGCTGCCCATCGAAGAATACCGCCGACGGCAGGAACAGTTCCGCCGCTCCGAAATCGCAGCGCTGGAAGATACCGGACATTTCGCCGAACGGGCGAAGCGGCTTTACGGTTATCCGAACTTTATCTGCGACACCGGCGGGTCGATCTGCGAATGGGTGGACCCGAAGAACGACCGCGACCCGCTGATGACGACACTCAGTTCCGTCTGTCTGCCCATCTGGATCAAGGGCGACGACGCCCATACCGCAGCGCTGATCGAGCGGTTTGACCGCGCGCCCAAGCCGATGGCCTATCAGCCGGGCTTCCTGTTGGAGTGCTGGACGGCCTATCTGCAGGAAACCGGACAGGCCGATGATGCCGTGGACCCCGACGCCTTTGTCCGCTGGACCTACGCGCGCGCACTGGCCCACCGCCAACCGCGCTACGCGGCCATGTCACGCTGGGGCGTGACGGTTACGGCAGACGAGGTCGCCTCGCTGAGTGTTGAAGCAGATTTCATTGATCTCATCGCCACCGCTCTTGAGCGCAGCGCCGCCGCGGCTTAAGTCAGCCTCTCGCACTATCTGGACCCGAGACCCATGCCCATCAAATTGCCATCGACCCTGCCTGCCTATGACGTGCTCACGCGCGAGGGTGTGATGGTGATGGACGAGGATCTGGCCGCGCATCAGGACATCCGCCCCCTGAAAATCGGGCTTTTGAACCTGATGCCCAAGAAGATCCAAACCGAGACACAGTTTGCCCGCCTGATCGGGGCCACGCCGCTGCAGATCGAACTGACCCTGATCCGCATGTCCGATCACGAGGCCAAGAACACGGCGTCGGACCACATGGACAGCTTCTACCGTCCCTTCCGCGACGTGCGGGACGAAAAATTTGACGGGCTGATCATCACCGGCGCGCCCATCGAGCATCTGCCCTTCGAAGAGGTCAGCTATTGGGACGAACTGCTTGAGGTCATGGACTGGACCCAGACCCATGTGCATTCGACATTCGGCGTCTGCTGGGGTGGCATGGCGATGCTGCACCATTTCCACGACGTGCCCAAGCATATGCTTAATGCCAAGCTCTTTGGCGCTTACCGGCACGCGAACCTTGCGCCAGCCTCACCGTATTTGCGTGGGTTTTCAGATGATTGCGTGATCCCCGTCTCGCGCTGGACCGAAGTGCGCCAAGCGGAAGTCGAGGCGGCCGGTTTGCCTGTCCTGCTGGGCTCTGATGTCACCGGCCCCTGCCTGATCGAGGATCCGCGCCACCGCGCGCTCTACATCCTCAACCACTTCGAATATGACAGCGACACGCTCAAACAGGAATATGACCGCGATCTGGCCTCGGTTCAGGTCGAAGGCGCCGAAATCGACATGCCCGTAGGCTACTTTCCCGGCGATGACCCGTCGCAAAGCCCGCTCAACCGGTGGCGCAGCCACGCGCACCTGCTCTATGGCAACTGGATCGCCGAGATCTATCTGACCACCCCGTATGACATGTCACTGATCGGGCAAGAACAGACGGACCTGCGGGGCTGAGATGAAAACGGCGTTGATCCTGATCGTGGCGGTGGTTCTGGTGACCATCGGCGCTGTGCAATACCTCGCGGCCAAGCGGGAGCGCGAGGCCGCCGCCGCCTATCCACCGCAAGGGCAACTGATCGACGTGAACGGCGTGCAGGTCCACGCCGAACAGGTGGGCAGCGGCCCTGACGTCGTGCTGATCCACGGCGCGTCGGGCAACACGCGGGACTGGACCTTTGCCTTTGCCGATATGCTCAAGGACCGCTACCGGGTGACCATGCTGGACCGGCCCGGGCTTGGCTGGACCGAACAGATCGACCCGACCCACAAACGCGCGTGGAGCAGCGCACATGCCAGTCCAACCGAGCAGGCGCAACTGCTCAAGGCGGCGACGGATGTGCTGGGGGTCGAGCGGCCCATCGTCGTCGGGCATTCCTTTGGCGGGATCGTGTCGCTGGCCTGGGCACTGGAATTCGACGGCCTGGCCGGGGTCGTGTCGGTCGCTGGCGTGGCAAACCCGTGGCCCGGATCGCTCGACTGGACCTACAACGTCAACGGCTCGGCGGTGGGTGGCGGATTGGCTGTGCCGCTCTTTTCCGCTTTCGTACCAGAGCCTTACGTCAAAACGATTGTCGCCAGCATCTTTGCCCCGCAGACCGCGCCAGAGGGGTATCTGGACCATGTGGGCCCTGCCCTCACCTTGCGGCGCAGTTCCATGCGCGCCAATGCGCGGCAGGTGAACTGGCTGCGGCCCTTCGTGGTCGAGATGTCGGCCCGCTATGGCGAGATCGACGTGCCGGTCGAGATCGTGCATGGCGACGCGGACACGATTGTGCCACTGGATGTGCATTCGACCAAGCTGCCGGGCCAGATCGACGGCGCGAACCTGACCGTTCTGGAAGGCGTCGGGCACATGCCGCAGCACACCAACCCGGACGACGTGATTGCCGCCATTGACCGGGTCGCTGCGCGCGCAGGTTTGCGTTAACCGCCGCACTGCCCCATATTGCATGTTAAGGCATGTTACAAATCCATTGACTCGGCCAACGCTGCCTGAAATCAGAGATTTCAACGCGTTAGCCGATCAACAGTCAGAACGACTTTGTAACACTGCCGCAAGAGCAGTAACTTGGAGCCGCCCATGAGCCTCCCCTTTGACGGCGCGATCACCGACTTTTTCGAGACCGGTGCACCGGATGACATCCGGGACAAGATCAGCGCGGCCGACAAACGCGATATCCTGACACCGACCTATCCCCATCCCGAACGGATGAAGGGCAAGGCCTATGACCGCGAGATGGCAGCGCTCCAGATCGAACTGGTCAAGATGCAGGATTGGGTCAGCAAAACCGGCGCCCGCGTCGCCTGCGTGTTCGAAGGGCGTGACGCTGCGGGAAAAGGCGGTACAATCAAGCGGCTCCGGGAAAACCTTAATCCACGCGGCGCCCGCGTTGTGGCCCTGTCGAAACCGACGGAAACCGAGGCGTCGGAATGGTATTTCCAGCGCTACATCCGGCAATTGCCCGCAGGCGGCGAGATCACCTTTTTCGACCGCAGCTGGTACAATCGCGGCGTCGTGGAACATGTGTTCGGCTTTTGCGCGCCGGACCAGCGTGCGCATTTCTTCACCCAGGTGCAGCCCTTCGAGCAGATGCTGGTCGACGACGGCATCCATGTCTTCAAATTCTGGCTGAACGTCTGCCGGGCCGAGCAATTGCGGCGCATCATGGCGCGCGAACGCGACCCGCTGAAGCAGTGGAAGCTCAGCTGGATCGACGTGGAAGGGCTCAAGAAATGGGACGCCTACACGGACGCGATCCGCGAGACACTGGCGCGGTCGCATTCGGATCACGCGCCGTGGACCATCATCCGTTCCGACGACAAGAAACGGGCGCGGCTGAATGCGATCCGCACCGTTCTGCACGGGCTGGATTACACGAATAAAGACGCACAAGCCATTGGGAAGATAGACAAAGACATATGTGGCGGGCCGGACATCTGGGATGCCTAAACGCGGCTATCACCATGGCAACCTGCGGCAGGCCCTGATCGAGGCGGCGCTGGACCTGATCGAGCACAAGGGGCCCACCGGCTTTACCCTGTCCGAGGCGGCCAAGCAGGCGGGCGTCACGCCCGCCGCGGTCTATCGCCACTATGAGGGGCGCGAGGATCTGATCGCGGAATGCGCGCGACAGGGCTACGGCATCTTTGCGGACCTGATGGAGCACGCCTACCAATCCGGGCAACCTTCGGCGCTGGCAGCGTTTGAGGCGACAGGCCGCGCCTATCTGGCCTTTGCCCGCCGCTTTCCAGGGCACTACATCGCCATGTTCGAAAGCGGGATTTCGACAAACCGCACACCGGAACTGGCGGATGTGGCCAACCGAGCGAATGCCGTGCTGGAAAAGGCCGCAGCGGACCTCTCCAAGCATATCCCCGAGGACAAGCGCCCGCCCGCCTCCATGTTCTCGGCCCATATCTGGGCAATGAGCCACGGGGTGGTGGAACTGTTTGCGCGCAACTCGCCCGGACGCGCGTCCCCGTTCCCGCCGGAAGACCTGCTGGAAACGGGGATCGGCATTTACCTGCGGGGGCTTGGCCTGATCCGGCCCGACACCTGACGCTATTCGGCGGGCTCGGTGTGCCGCGCGTCCTTCTCGGCTGCGTAATTGGCTTGCGCCGTCTCGACCGCCTTCATGTGGATCTCTGCCAGTTCCGGGCGCATCTTTTCGGCCCGCATCGCAGCGTTCATCGTTGACAGATGCTGGCCCTGGAAATGCGGGAACACCTCGCGGGCGATCAACTCGTAAGACTTCTTGGTTGCCTCAAAGTTCGCCCAATTGTGTGCCAGCATCAGGTAGGCCCCAAAGCCGCCATTGGATTGCTTCCAAAGCCGGTCGATCTGCGCCTTGCACATCTCCGGCGTGCCGATGGCGCCAAAGCCGCTGTCGTTGATGAAATCGATCATCTCCTTGGCGTTTTGACCCGGCATCGACATCTGCGGAAAGGCCGCGATTTCCTGGAAATAGTTGAACCAGTGTTCGATGCCGTACTCCACGTCGCGTCGCGCCTGTTCCGCTGTTTCTGCGATGTGGCAAAGGCCCACCAACCGCCATTTCGACCGGTCCGGTGTGTGGCCGTAGTGCTTGGCCTCTTCCTCGATCACGTCCCAATGCAGCGCAAGCGCATCGAACCCGGCAGCGGTCGTTGCCCCAATGGAGATCATGCCGGTGCCGTATTTGCCTGCCAGTTTCGGCCCAGTTGGGGATGCCACCGCAGCCGTTGCCAGATCGAAATTGGAATAGGGCCGCAGATGCAACCGCGCGTCTTTGAGGAACCAGCGATCATTCTCAAAATTCACCGGCTCGTCGGATCGCAAGAGCCGCGTGATGATGTCGATACCGTCGGCCAGCAGCCCGCGCGTGTCCTTCTGGCTGAGCCCGATCATCGCCGCATCTGTGGGAAGCGAACCCGGCCCTAGACCCAGCATCACGCGACCACGTGTCAGATGATCCAGTTGCACAATCTTTTCCGCGACCCAAAGAGGGTTGTGATAGCTGACAGACACCACGCCTGTGCCCAGTTTGATGCGCCGCGTGCGCGGGGCTGCCGTTGCGATCATGATTTCCGGACTGGCGGAAATCTCCGACCCGGCTGAGTGATGCTCGCCAAACCAGACCTCGTCATAGTCGCACCGGTCCAGCCACTGGACCAGTTCGAGGTCCTGTTCGAGCGCGAGTGTCGGGTTGATACCAGGCTTGTGAAACGGTGCCAGAAAAATGCCGAAACGCATTCTTTCCATAGTCTTCTCCTCCCTGAATGCCACCCTGGGTAGGTGACGTAAGAGAAAGTTACGTCAGCCAGCGCACCAGACAAAATCAATTCTGACGCACCAGCACGTCACCGCCGAAGCCGTATGGACAAAAGAAAAGGCCCGCAAAACTGCGGGCCTGATCGAATACGCTTGGTGAAAGCTTATCGCTTGGAGAACTGGAAGCTCTTCCGGGCCTTGGCCTTACCGTATTTCTTCCGCTCGACGACACGGCTGTCGCGGGTCAGGAAGCCTGCCGCTTTCAGTGCCGCGCGCAGCGACGGATCATAAAGCTGCAGCGCCTTGGAGATGCCGTGCTTGACCGCACCGGCCTGACCGCTCAGACCGCCGCCCTTGACCGTCGCGGTCACGTCGAACTGGTCTTCGGTGCCGGACACGGTGAACGGCTGGCGCAGGATCATTTGCAGCACGGGGCGTGCAAAATACGTGTTCAGCTCCTTGCCGTTCACGGTGACCTTGCCCGATCCGGGCTTGATCCAGACGCGGGCCACCGCGTCCTTCCGCTTGCCGGTGGCATAAGAGCGGCCGAACTCGTCACGGACGGGTTCGCGCGGGGTCATTTCGACCTCGGCTGCCGGGGCGGCGTCGCCGGCCACAGCTTGCAGGTCTTCGAGTGTGTTGATTTCGTCAGCCATGGTTTATGCGCTCCGCGTGTTCTTCTTGTTCATGGACTTGACGTCCAGAACTTCGGGGCTTTGTGCCTCGTGCGGATGCTCTGCACCGGCATAGACACGCAAGTTCGTCATTTGCTGGCGGCTCAGGCGGTTGCCCGGCAGCATGCGTTTGACGGCCAGAGTCACGACCCGCTCGGGGTGCGCCCCTTCAAGGATCTGCTCCTTGGTGCGCGACTTGATCCCGCCGGGGTGACCGGTGTGCCAGTAGTGTTTTTCCTGACGCTTGTTGCCGGTCAGTTGCACCTTGTCGGCGTTGACGATGATGACGTTGTCACCACAGTCCATGTGGGGCGTGAAGGACGGCTTGTGCTTGCCACGCAGACGCATGGCGACGATCGAGGCAAGACGGCCCAGCACCACGCCTTCGGCGTCGATGATGATCCATTTCTTGTCGATGTCCGCAGGTGTTGCGGTATAGGTTTTCATGTGTTCATCCGAAAGTAAGAGGGACGGTCGAGATTGCGCGGTTATATGGAGGGCAATGGCCCACGTCAACGCGCCAAAGGCACTTATATTTCAATAAAAACAATGGCTTGAAAATAAGGTATCATATTACCCCATAAAATCCGGTAGTTCTTGCAATTCCTCTGCACCGCCGTCAGAACCGGAGCCGTATGTACAATCACCCAGAGGTGCGCCTTGGAACAGCTGTTTGGCCCTGCCCTTGCCGGACTTGCCCTTTTGGCTGTGTCAACGGCTGCGGGTATCCCGATGATCCGCAAGATCGTCATGGTGCGCGAGGCGAAACACGAACTGCGCGAAGGCTCGGCCGGTTTCCTGCGGACCATCGCGGGCTGGTCCGTTGTCGCGATCTGGGTGCTGGTCACGTGGTTTTTCGCGACAATCATAGGCGATTGGTTCATGAACGGCGATCTGGGTGGCGCGGTCGAGCGGTCGACGCGCCGGTTGCAGATCGTCTTTGAAATCGTGATTTCGTTGATGGCTCTGAACTGATGCAAAGCGCAGAGGTCCTCCAGAAAGAACTGCAATGCAGCAATTGCGGCGGGCAATGCACCTATGAGCCCGCGCAACAGTGTCTGGTATGCGAAAGCTGTGGCACGCCCCGGCGTCTGGAGACAGACGCGGATGACGAGGCCAGTGCCGAGTTTCCCTACGACCCCAACGCCGACGACATGGACCCGAAAACGCGGGATGCAAGTACGGTGCACCATTGCGAAACCTGCGGGGGCGACGTGGTGTTTGTGGGACGCACATTGAGCGAACGCTGCGCTTATTGTGATGGCCCCGTGGTGCTGCGGCAGGGCGACGCGGCGTTTCAGACAATGGCGCTGATCCCGTTCCGCATCCCGCAGGAAGATGCGCAGCACTATACCGAGGCATGGGTCAAAGACCGCTTCGCCGCACCGGGTGACCTGAGCGCTATTGTCGCCAAGGGGCGGGTTGCGGGGATCTATGTGCCCTTCTGGACCTTCGACAGCAACGAGGCCATTGAATACTGGGCCAGCTACCGTGTGCGGCGCGGCAAGCGCATGGTCACGCGGCGCACAACCGGCAGCATGAAAACGCATTTCAACGATTTGCTTGTACCTGCGTCTCCGCACGTCACGCCATTGATCCGCGACGGCATCCTGCATGACTTTGACCCGCGCAGATTGCGGCCCTTTCGGGCAGGCTACATCGCGGGATTTGCTGCCGAGCAGCACCACCAGACCGTCGAGGACGGGCTGTGGTCCAATCGCGACGACAAGGACCTGCTGATCCGGAACCGCATCAAGTCGCAAGTGGGCAAGTCCGGCGTTCACAACATCTTTTACGAGACGAAAACCTCCGGGATCCACTACCGGCGTATCCTGCTGCCCGTGTGGATCCTGCACTATGAATACGAAGGCAAGGCAAAGAAAGTCGTGGTCTGTGGTATCGAAGGCCGCGCCTATGGCGAGCGGCCCTTTTCCACGTGGAAACTGGCGGGCTATGCAGCGCTGGTCAGTGCCGCAACCATACTGTTCGGTCTGGTTTGGGGTGCGGGCGGGTTGCTCTAGACACCGATGACGTCGGGCGGATTGTCGAGCAGGTCGCGCAGCCGCATGAGCCCGGCCTCGAAACTCTCGAGGTTCAAACCGGCGTTGACGGCAAACCTGACCGCATGGGGTGCACGGGCATCGCGGCAGGCATATTCCTCGGCCGCCCGGATGCGCACGCCCTGCCCTTCGGCGGCCTGCACGAATGCGCCCGCGCGCCAGCCTTCGGGCAGATGCAGCCAGAGAAACGGCACATCCGCGCGCCAGATCAGGTCAAAGCTCCCGAGGATGTTGACGGCCCGCTGGACATAGGTGCCGATGCCGTCTCGCGCGGCATCCATGATACCCGGCAATTGCGGGTGAACCAGCAGGGCCGCGCAGAGATCGGTCAGCGGTGTCGCCAAACCAAAGAACGAATATTCCGACGTGCGCCGCAAGGCCGATGCCTGCCCCGGCGGGGCCACGGCGATGCCAAGGCGCAAGGCGGGCGTGATGGATTTCGAAATGGACGAGATGTACCAACTGCGATCCGGTACAATCATGCGGTAGCACGGCGCCTGTGCAGGCCCGAGGCGGTAGCAGTCGTCCTCGAGAATTTGCAGGTCGCAGCGCTCTGCCACAGCGGCAAGCGCCTCGCGGCGGGCCTGTCCGGTGAAGGCGAGCGTCGGATTGTGCACCTCCGGCGAGGTGCAAAAGACCTGCGCGTCATGGGCCTTCGCCGCCGCTTCCAGCGCTTCGGGGATCACGCCTTCGCTGTCCATCGCCACAGGGATCACGTCCGCACGCAAGAGTTCCGCCGCACGCCGAAAGCCGGGATAGGCGAGCTCTTCGACCAGCACGGCGGGGCGCCGCCCCTTGAGCAGGGTCTGCAGGATCATCAGGATCGCGTTCTGCCCGCCATTGGCCAGCACCACGTCGTCGGGACCAAAGGACCCCAGTGGCGCCGGGGCCAGCCATTCGGCGGCCGCCGCGCGCGCCGGGCGCCCCCCGGCACGGGTTGGGTAATGCATGAGCCCCGAGGGCGGGTCTTGCGCCACTTGCGCCATCAACTGACGGATCAGCGTGGCCTGCCCGACGCTGGGCAGATGCGGGGAAAAGAGGTTCACGTGCCAGCTTTGCGCCTCGGAATTGTGCGCCGCACTGTCGATCTCGATCGGGACATCGGCCAGCAATGGCGCTTTCGGGTCCGGTCGCGCCACGAATGTGCCTCGCCCCACACCTGCCACGAGCGTGCCGTCATCGGTCAGGATTGTGTAGGCCCGCGCCACGGTGCCGGGCGTGATCCCCAGTCGCCAGGCGAGGTCCCGCACTGGCGGCAGCTTTTCATCGGGTTGCAGGATGTCGGACGCAATGGCGTTACGGATCGCCTCGACCACGGCCTTGTATTTGGGTCCGGTCGTGTGCTGAAGGTCGGGCTGCCAAATTGTATTCATTACAATGTTTCCCTAGCGTGCCAGAAAATCATATTGTACCCATCATCACATGGCAATACCGCCATATTGTGTCAATACAATTCAGGAGATTTCCCATGGCACAGCAGATCCAGTCGCCCGCAACCCACCTCGCTTACCTGACGGCACAAAACCGTATTCCGTTCGCGTCAGTCGTGGCCGTGCGCGTGGCGGTCCTGCTGTCAAAGTGGGCCACACGCCGGCGCACGCGCATTGCGCTCGACCGGCTCGATGCGCACCTGTTGCGCGATGTGGGACTGACGCAAGCTGCTGCGGATCGTGAAGCAGAGCGGGCGTTCTGGCGGGTGTGACATCCCCGTGGCACCGCCAGACCTCTTCCTTGCGGCCGGGTTTCGCCCCGGCCGCCTTTTCGCTCACAAATCGACGCCCTGCGGCGGTATCGCGTAGGTCAGACTGGCGCGCGCGACGGGTTTGTCCGAACCCTCGGAATGTATCAATACATCTGTAACCGACAGCTGCTTGCCCAGCTTCAACAACCGCCCGGTCCCCAGCAAATCCACTCCAGCGGCAGGTTTGCGCATGAAATCAATGGAACAATTCGTGGTCACCGCCAGCGCCCGTGGACCGATCCGTGCGAGGGTCGCGATGTAAGCCGTCACATCCGCCAGACCGAACATCGCCGGTCCGGAAACGGTTCCACCCGGGCGCAAGTGCCTGTCAGAGACGTTCAGCCGCAAGACAACCTGCGCCTCGCTCACCTCCTCCACATGAAAATCGCCGGCCACTTCCAGAAACGCCGTTTCGAGAAACCGGTTCATATCGTCGGCGGTCATGACGATCGACATGCTTTACCCCTCCCCCAGTGCTGCCCTAGGGTTGGCGACAATTGAGCGGGAGGACAAGATGGCTATTTTGGAACGTCGGGTCACGGATGGCGTGGCGCATCTGACACTGAATGCGCCCGAGCGGCTGAATGCCCTGTCTGACGAGATGCTCGCCGCGCTGACGGACACGCTTGATGAGATTGCCGAAGACCGGTCGCTGCGCGTCGTGGTGCTGTCCGGTGCGGGCAAGGCGTTTTGCGCAGGTCACGACCTCAAGCAAATGACCGCGGGTCGGCAGGCTGATGATGGCGGGCGCGCCTATTTCACCGATCTCTTCGATCGCTGCACCGCGATGATGACCCGGATCCGCACCCTGCCCCAACCCGTCATTGCGCAAGTGCACGGCATCGCCACCGCCGCCGGATGCCAGTTGGTCGCGACCTGCGATCTGGCCGTGGCAGCCCACGGCACGCGGTTTGGCGTGAATGGCGTGAACATCGGCCTTTTCTGCTCCACCCCCATGGTCCCGCTCAGCCGCAACATCCCGCGCAAGCAGGCGTTCGAGATGCTGACGACAGGCGACTTCATCGAGGCGGAGAAAGCCGTCGAACTGGGGCTGATCAACCGCGCTGTCGCACCAGAAGACCTGGCCCGGGAAACTGCAAGGCTCGCGGAACAGATCGCCTCGAAACTGGCCACTGCAGTGAAAATCGGAAAATCCGCGTTCTACGATCAACTCGAATTGCCCGTCGCGGAGGCCTACACCATGACCCGCGACGCCATGGTCGAGAACATGATGCATCGCGATACCGAGGAAGGCATTAACGCTTTCATCGAAAAGCGTTCGCCAAGCTGGACGCAGTGATGGCATATTCCCGCCGACGGAGTCGGCGGATTTTTGCCTAAAAATCAATGAAATCGGCCGGTTGTTTCGACTACGTCACCAAATAGTTTCCAACAATCATATGGCGAATTGGGCGGAAATGGGGCACAACTAGGGCACGGTTAACAGCCGAAGATGCTTTGGGTCGCCGCAGGTCCTCAGGTCCCTCCAGGTCAGCCTCTCACTGACCGACCTTCCGCCGCGGCGACCCCAAAACACCCCCTTCAATCACCGATACGCGTTGCGCCAAATGGCGTGCTGTCCTACATGGCGCCCATGGCAGAGACATTGCATATCGTTGGCGGCGGCATGGCCGGGTCAGAGGCAGCGTGGCAGGCCGCGCAAATGGGTGTGCCGGTGGTCATCCACGAGATGCGGCCCAAGGTGGGCACGTTCGCGCATCAGACCGGCCTTTTGGGCGAGATGGTGTGCTCGAATTCCTTCCGCTCTGACGACAGCGAGCAAAACGCCGTTGGCTTGCTCCATTGGGAAATGCGGCAGGCGGGCGGATTGATCATGGCCACAGCCGACCAGCACCGCCTGCCCGCAGGTGGCGCGCTGGCCGTCGACCGGGAGCCCTTTGCGCAGTCGGTAACAAACGCACTGACCGCACATCCCAATATCCACGTCGAATACGGTGAGATCACGTCGCTGCCCGATGACGGCCACTGGATCATCGCGACGGGCCCGCTGACGTCGTCCACCCTGGGTCAGGCCATCGCGGCCGAGACCGGTGCCGAGGCGCTTGCGTTTTTCGATGCCATCGCCCCCATCGTCTACGCCGACAGCATCGACATGTCGCAAGCGTGGATGCAGTCGCGCTATGACAAGGGCGAAACCGAAGAAGAACGCACCGCCTACCTCAACTGCCCGATGGACAAGGCCCAGTACGAGGCCTTCATCGACGCACTGCTGGCCGCCGACAAGACCGAGTTCCACGAAGGCGAAACCGCAGGCTATTTCGACGGCTGCCTGCCCATCGAGGTGATGGCCGAACGCGGGCGCGAGACGCTGCGCCATGGGCCGATGAAACCCGTGGGCCTGACCAATCC
>CAZRUV010000094.1:0-14164 GCA_964603315.1 uncultured Rhodobacterales bacterium | reverse complement strand
GGCCTTATGTCGGTGGATGCGATCGGCGCGGCGTTGAGCGCTGGCACCAATTGCGGCTCCTGCCGCCCGGAACTGGCCGAGTTGCTGCAGTCCACCCGGCTGAGGGAGGCTGCGGAATGACCCTGGCCCAGCATGTGCGCACGTTGGGGCGCGGGCCGGGCCGCGCGCGGTCCCTGACCCGGGACGAGGCGTTTGACGCCATGACAGGGATGCTGCGCGAGGATGCCGCGCCCGAGGCCGTTGGGGCGCTGCTGATGCTCTTGCGGATGAAGGGCGAGACCGCAGAAGAAATTGCCGGATTCGCGACAGCGGCGCAGGCGGGCATGCCCGCGCTTGGCCATGCCGACCTCGACTGGCCGAGCTATGCTGCTGGGCGGACGCGTGGCGCGCCGTGGTTTCTTTTGTCCGCCAAACTGGTCGCGGCCGCCGGGCACCGTGTCCTGTTGCACGGCTGGAACGGGGCGGACCCCAAGGTACGCGCCGGGTTGCAGCATGTTGGCATCGCGGTTGCGGCAACGCCGGATGACGCGGCGCGGGTGATGGACCGTGACGGCATCGCGTATCTGCCGCTGGAAGCCGCGTACCCCGCTCTTTTCCGACTGCTGAACCTGCGCGATGTGCTGGGCCTTCGGTCTTGTGTGAACACCGTGTGCCGGATGCTGAACCCCGGGCGCGCGGTAGCGAGTGTGCAAGGCGTGTTTCACCCGTCCTACCGGTTGCTGCAGGCGGATGCCGCAGCGCTCTTGGGTTGGGACGCCCTGACGGTGATCAAGGGCGGCGGCGGCGAATTCGAACGGCACCCGGCCAAGGATGTCAGCGGCTTCGGGCTGCGGCAGGGCGCCCCGTGGGAGGCGCGGTTTCCGGCGCTGCGGCACGAAAACCGCCGCCTGTCGGGTGACGACCCTGCGCCGGACCTTGGCGCGGTGTCCGATTTCGAAACAGACATCATCACCGGCACGGCAGCGCTGGCGTTCGACACGCTGGGTGTGGCCGACAGCCAGCGCGTTGCCCGACACGCGTGGGACATGCACCGGGCCGCACGCGCCGCCTGAGAGGAGACACTGTCATGCAAGCCTTTCCGATGTTCATACGCACGACAGGTCGCCGCGTCGTCATTGTCGGCGGTGGCGAACAGGCGGCGCAAAAGGCGCGGCTGCTGCTCAAGACGGACGCGCATCTGGTGCTGGTCGCTCAGACGCTGGATGATGAACTGCAGGGGCTGGTCGACAGGGGCCGGGCAGAGCATCTGACCGGGCTGACGGCAGAGGTGTTTGACAATGCCGCGATGGCTTTCGTGGGCACGGGTTGCCCGGGTCTGGACGCCGCGGTGCACGGCTTGGCCAAGGCGGCGCGGTGCCCGGTGAATGTGGTTGATCAGCCAGAGCTCTGCGACATGACCACGCCCGCCATCGTCGACCGTGATCCGATCGTCGTGGCCATCGGCAGCGAAGGCACGTCGCCCGTGCTGACCCGTCAGATCAAGACGCAGCTGGAACAGATGTTGCCGCAAACCCTTGGCGGGCTTGCAGCCCTTGCCGGGCGTCTGCGCCCCAGCGTGACCCGAAACGTGCCCCGCGCCGGTCGGCGCGCCTTCTGGGCATGGGTGTTCAAGGGGGCCGTGCGCGACACGTGGGTGCGCGGCGCGGAACGCGAGGCTGCGCAGGCCATCAAGGCGGCGATTGCCGCAGGCGGCGCACCCGAGGACGTCCAATCGGGTCAGATCAGCCTTGTCGGTGCCGGACCGGGCGCGCGTGATCTGCTGACGCTGCGTGCTGTCGAGCGCCTGCAGGAGGCGGACGTGATCTTTTTCGACCGGTTGGTGGATACCGATGTGCTAGAACTGGCCCGCCGCGATGCGGAGCGCGTGTTTGTCGGCAAACATGTCGGTGCGCACGCGTGGCCGCAGGACCGGATCAACCGGATGATCGTGGCCGAGGCGGCCAAGGGTCGGCGCGTTGTGCGGTTGAAATCCGGGGATCCGGGCATTTTTGGCCGCGCGGGCGAAGAGATCGAGGCCGCACGTTCAGCCGGTATTCCGGTTGAGGTGGTGCCGGGCGTCACCGCGGCCTCTGCCGCTGGTGCAAGCATGGGCCGCAGCCTGACCGAACGCGGTGTGGCCAACACCCTTGTTCTGGCAACCGGGACGGGCCGCGCCGAAGACCCGGTGCCGGATGCAACGCGCCTGTCGGGCCCCGGGACAACCACGGCCTTGTACATGTCTGTCGGGCAGGCCGCACGACTGGCGTCTGACTGGATGGCGCGCGGCATGCCGCCCGACACGCCGGTCGAGATTTGTGTCGACGTCTCCAAGCCCGAACAGCGTCACGTGCCAGCCACCGTCGCGACACTGGCGCAGGAAATTCAGGCGCATGACGTGAAGGGCTGCGCCGTGTTGCTGGTGACATGGCCGGAACCCGCCGTGGAACAGCGTCCCTTGGCCGCGTTGGCCGGCTAGGCGGCGGAACGGGTCCGGCGCAGTGGCGTCACGATCGATCCGCGCCTGATAGCAATTGTTTCGGGCGGATCGGATGTGGATGAACGCGACACGCGGATCGGAAAACAGGTCGTCCGCCATACGCAGCATGTCGTCGGGTGTTACGATCTGGCCCGTCCCATAGATGATCCGCTCGTCTGCCGAATATCCCTTGATCAGATAATCGGGTGCGGTGGTCATCGTGTCCGGCAGGGCGCCGTCGTCCGCGTGCCGTGTGCAATCCCTTGCACAGACAAAAAGCGGGCCGGTTTCGGCATAGGGCTGGACGGTGTCGAAGGGCCTGTGCGCGACGATCAGGTAAGGCGCGCCTTCGGGGATCAGGCGCAGGCAGTGGCGGCAGCGGTTGCCATGTCCGTCGGAGCGGGCGTGTTCCGGGGTCTGACCGTTGGCGTCAGGGCCACCGGCACGCCAGTGGTGGACAATCTCTGTAGGCAATGCGGTGAATTTCGGCATCTCTGGGTCTCCTCTTTGGATCAACATATCGAAGCGCCGGGTGGCCAATCGACCCGGATCCTGCGCAACACTTCTAATGAGAACAAAAATAGAACATACTGGGATCAGCTGCCGCTGCGATTCTGCCTTTCATGTTCACCGAACTGTCGATCACGTCGAATTTCACCTTTCTCACCGGGGCATCCCACCCCGAGGAATACATGGCCCGTGCCGCCCTGCTGGGCATGGAGGCGCTGGCCATTGCCGATGACAATTCGGTTGCGGGGATCGTGCGGGCGCATACCGAGGCGCGCAATATCGCGCGCAGCGTCAAGGAGCGGCAGGACTTTGATGCCACCCACGGCCTTGTTGGCCCGCCAAAGCCCGCGCACCTGCCTGATCCGCCGCGCGCGTCGATCACGGTCACGCCGCGCCTGATCCCGGCCGCGCGCCTGTTGTTCACGGACGGAACCCCGGTCACGGCCATCCCGAAGAACCGCAACGGCTGGCGCAGCCTTTGCCGCATCATCTCGCGCGGACGTCTGAAGGCGGAAAAGGGGCAGTGCGATCTCGGCCTGCGCGACCTTGAGGATTTTGCGGACGGGCTCCACCTCCTCCTCTGGCCACTTGCGCAAACGGTGACGGGCGGCGCGTGTGACTGGGTGACACAGGCGAAACGGCTGTCGCGCCGCTTTGCCGGGAACATGCATGTGCTGATGGTGCCGCGCTATGACGGGCGGGATTCCGTCCATTTCGACCACATCACCGATCAGGCGCAACGCCTCGGGTTGCAAACCCTCGCCTCTGCCGCCCCGCGCATGCACCACGGCAGCCGCCGCAAACTGGCGGATGTGGTGGCCGCGGTGCGGCTGAAATGCCGGGTCGATGATCTGGGCCGCAATGCCCTGGCCAATGGCGAGGGGCGCCTGCGTGGTCCGGCGGACATGCTGCGCCTCTTCGAAGGGCACGCGGACGCCGTGCACCGCAGCGCGGAACTGGCCGAAACGCTCACCTTCTCGCTCGACGAGTTGCGCTACGAATACCCGTCCGAGATCACGGAAAATGAAACGCCGGGCCAACGGCTCGAACGGCTGGCCTACGAGGGGCTCAGGTGGCGCTACCCGGCAGGGGCACCGGACAAGGCGCAGCGGCTGCTGCGCCACGAACTGCAACTGATCGCCAAGCTGAACTACGAGCCCTATTTCCTCACCGTGCGCGACATCGTGGCCTTTGCCCGGTCGCGCAACATCCTCTGTCAGGGGCGGGGGTCGGCGGCCAACTCGGTGGTGTGCTACTGCCTTGGCATCACCTCGGTCAGCCCCGAGATGGGCACCATGGTGTTCGAACGCTTTGTCTCCGAGGCGCGGGACGAGCCGCCCGATATCGATGTCGATTTCGAACACGAACGCCGTGAAGAGGTGATCCAGCACATCTATGAACGTTACGGACGCCACCGTGCAGGCCTCTGCGCCACGGTGGTGCATTACCGGGGCAAGCGGGCCATCCGCGAGGTAGGTCGGGCGATGGGTCTGAGCGAAGACACGATCTCGGCGCTTTCTTCCCAGCTTTGGGGCTTTTTCTCGACCAAGGGGATCGAGGCCGAGCGCATGGCCGAGATCGGCCTCGACTACCGGGACCGCCGCCTCGCCCAGACCATTGAACTGGTCTACGAGATCAACGGCTTTCCCCGCCACCTCAGCCAGCATGTGGGCGGGTTCATCGTGACCGAAGGGCGGCTGGACGAACTGGTACCGATCGAGAACGCCACGATGGAAGACCGGACGGTCATCTGCTGGGACAAGGACGATATCGAGACGCTGGGGATCCTCAAGGTCGATGTGCTGAGCCTTGGCATGCTCACCTGCATCCGCAAGGCCTTTGACCTTCTGAAGATGCACCACAATCGCGACTACACGCTGGCCACCCTGCCGCCCGAGGATCCGCGCGTCTATGACATGCTCTGCGAGGCCGACTCCGTGGGTGTGTTCCAGGTGGAAAGCCGGGCGCAGATGAACTTTCTGCCGCGCATGCGGCCGCGCAATTTCTACGATCTCGTGATCGAGGTGGCGATCATCCGGCCCGGCCCCATTCAGGGTGACATGGTCCACCCCTATATCAGGCGCCGGAACGGGGAGGAGGAGGTAAGCTTTCCCTCGGACGAGCTGGGGCAGGTGCTGGGCAAGACGCTGGGCGTGCCGCTGTTTCAGGAACAGGCGATGCAGATCGCCATCGTGGGGGCGGGGTTCACCCCTGATCAGGCGGACCGCCTGCGCCGCTCGCTGGCGACGTTCAAGAAACACGGCAGCGTCAGCGAATTCCGCGCCCTGTTCCTGCATGGCATGCGGAAGAACGGCTATGACGACGATTTTGCCGAACGGTGCTTTTCCCAGATTGAGGGCTTCGGCTCTTACGGCTTTCCCGAAAGCCACGCGGCAAGTTTTGCGCTGCTGGTCTATGCGTCCAGCTGGATCAAGTGCCACCACCCGGGCATCTTTGCCTGCGCGCTGCTCAATTCGCAGCCCATGGGGTTTTATGCGCCTGCCCAGATTGTCCGGGATGCGCGCGAACATGGGGTCGAGGTGCGCCCGATCTGTATCAATGCGAGCTTTTGGGACAACGTGATGGAGCCCGATGGCAAGGGTGGGTTGGCGCTGCGTCTGGGGTTGCGTCAGATCAAGGGGCTGAGCGAAGAGGACGCCACATGGGTCACTGCCGCCCGTGGCAACGGCTACCAGTCGGTGCGCGACGTGTGGCGTCGGGCGGGCCTCGGTCATCAGGTGATTGTACGACTGGCCGAAGCGGATGTGTTTGCCGGTCTTGGCCTGGGGCGGCGCGATGCACTGTGGGAGGCCAAGGCGATTGCGCCGGGCCCCGTGCTGCCGCTCTTTGCCAGTGACATTGATGGCGAGGTGGTGGACGAGCCTACGGCCTTGCTGCCCGCGATGACGCTGGGTGAGGAGGTGGTAGAGGATTACGTCGCCACCCGCCTCACGCTCAAGGCACATCCCGTGGCGCTGCTCCGGCACGTGCTGACGCCGGGGGCGTCGCTGGCGGCCGTGACGCGCAAGGCACCGGATTTGTCAAAGATCAGCTTTACCCGCGCAAATCCGGACTAGCGGGGCGTTTTCCGATCCGGAAAACGGCCAGAAACCGACACGGTTTCTGGTGCGTTGCGTCGCCATATTGCGCCGTTTTCCGGATCGGAAAACTGCCGGAAACTGCGTCAGTTTCCGGGCGGCTCAAAGCGCTGTTGCAGCGTAAAGGCATCTCGTGCTGCGCCATGCGCCCGCAGGTGCTGCAGCTTGCTCCAGCCGTCTTTCAACGTCACCCGCGTGCCACGCTTTTCCCACCAGAGCACCATCGTCGCACCTTGCGACCGATCCACCCAGTCCCGCAGCGTCTTCATGCCCTTACGATGCAACGGATCCCGATACGCAAACCGGTGCAGCGCGACAGCATCCCGCCAGCCCGCCATCGTCAGGATATGAAAATTATCTTCTGTCCGTGCGGTGCTGAGCGCCAGCAATCCATCCATATCCGCAAACCCGCCCCCCGGCATGCGCGCGCCGTGAT
The DNA here is from genome assembly GCA_964603315.1 of uncultured Rhodobacterales bacterium. GTDB lineage: Bacteria > Pseudomonadota > Alphaproteobacteria > Rhodobacterales > Rhodobacteraceae > Tateyamaria. Next base: position 7,665 of record CAZRUV010000094.1, on the reverse strand, counting down.
TGTGCCACAGCAGCCCCTCATCCGCCTTGGCATTGGCAAAGATGGCTGGCAGCTGGGAAAAGAAATACACCGCATTGGGGTGGCTGGCCGTGAAGGGTCCGAGGGGACGCACGACATTCAGATGCACCAGCATGTAATCGCTCATACCATTCCCCTTTTGCCCGGACCCTCCCTATATATCCCGGCTGTCTGCCCGAGACGATCCTTCCCATGGCTCGCCGCGCGCGCTAGAACCCCGACCAACGAAGCAGCGCCGCGAGCATATCCATGACCACCCCCAAACCCGTTGTTCTGTGCATCCTGGATGGTTGGGGACTGCGCGAGGACGCTCAGGGCAACGCGCCGCTCCTTGCCAACACGCCGACCTATGATCACATCATGGCGACGTGTCCGAACGCCACGCTGATCACCCATGGCCCCGATGTCGGTCTGCCGTCGGGGCAGATGGGCAATTCCGAGGTGGGTCACACCAATATCGGGGCGGGCCGGGTTGTGGCGATGGATCTTGGCCAGATCGACCTTGCCATCGAGGATGGCAGCTTTTTCCACAATGCCGCACTGCAGGACTGGATCGCGGGGATCAAGGGCGCAGGCGGGCGGGCGCATCTGATGGGGGTCATGTCCGATGGCGGGGTGCACGGGCACATCAACCATCTCGCCGCAGCGGCACAGGCCTGTGCGGATGCGGGCCTGGATGTTCTGGTTCACGCCATCACCGACGGGCGCGACGTCGCGCCAAAGTCGGCGGAGGCGTTTCTGAACGACCTGCAGGAGGCATTGCCGAAAGGCGCGCGCATTGTCACGATCTCGGGCCGGTACTTCGCGATGGATCGGGACAACCGTTGGGACAGGGTCGAAACAGCCTATCGCGCAATGATTGCCGCCGAAGGCCCGGTGGCGAGCGATCCGGCCGCCGCTATCGCGCGCGCCTACGCCAACGATCAGACGGACGAGTTCATCCCGGCGACCGTGATCGACGGGTACAAGGGCGCGAAGGATGGTGATGGCCTCTTTTGCCTCAACTTCCGGGCTGACCGCGCGCGCGAGATCATGGCGGCGCTTGGCGCGCCTGGATTTGATGCCTTTGACGTCGCGGGACGGCCCAATTGGTCGGGGTTGATGGGCATGGCTGACTATTCCGACGAACACAAAACCTACATGACCACGGCCTATCCCAAGGCTGAGATCGTCAACACTCTGGGCGCCTGGGTGGCGCAGGCGGGTCTGCGGCAGTTCCGTCTGGCCGAGACTGAAAAATACCCGCATGTGACGTTCTTTCTGAACGGCGGCGAGGAAACACCGGCAGCCGGTGAGGATCGCGCGATGCCGAAATCGCCAAATGTTGCCACCTATGACGAACAGCCCGAGATGTCGTCGGTCGAGGTGACCGACCGCTTTGTCGAGGCAATCGACGCTGGCTACGATCTGATCGTCGTGAACTATGCCAACCCGGATATGGTCGGCCATACCGGCGATCTGCAAGCCGCCATAGCGGCCTGCGAGGCGGTTGATGCCGGTCTCGCGCGGGTGTTGCCTGCGCTTGAGGCGGCGGGCGGTGCGATGATCCTGACCGCAGATCACGGCAATTGCGAAACGATGATCGATCCCGACACCGGCAACCCGCATACGGCGCACACAACGAACCTTGTCCCGGTCGCCCTGATTGGCGCAGACGGCACTCTGGCTGACGGGCGGCTGGCAGATCTGGCCCCGTCGCTCTTGCAGCTCATGGGGCTGGAAAAACCGGCCGAAATGACCGGGTTCAGCCTGATCTCATGAGGCTGTTGGTCGCCACGATCCTGACCGTCTGGGCTGTTGCAGCTGCCGCGCAGGATGGTCCTGGCGCGCTGGCGCAGCGGGCCGCTGCGGCACTGTCGGACGCGGCCGAACAGCTGGACGCGGCAGATGGCGCACGCGACCGCGTGCGCGCATTGACGCAAACGATACAGGCCTACGAGGCGGGACTGTCTGCGATGCGCGGCGGCCTGCGGCAGGCCGCGATCCGCGAGGATCAGTTGCGCCGCCAATTGGGTGCGCGAGATGCTGAAATCGCCCGACTTTTGGCCGTTCTGCAAACCATGTCCCCGAACGAAGCGCCCACGGCCTTTCTGCATCCGCAAGGCCCCGAGGGCACCGCGCGGGCGGGCATGTTGCTTGCGGAATTGACGCCAACGCTCAACCAACGCGCGGCAAATCTGCGGCGCGATCTGGAGAATGTCGAAACGCTGCGGCTCCTGCAGGAGGACGCCGCGGCACGTTTGCGCACCGGCCTTGCCGAAGTACAGACGGCGCGCACGGCACTCAATCAGGCGATGGCCGAGCGCACGGATTTGCCCACCCGCTTTACCGAAGACCCGGTGCGCACCGCGCTGCTGGTTGCCTCGTCGGAAACGCTGGATGCATTTTCCAGCGGCCTTGCCGAAATTGCGGTGGACGAAGCGGCTTGGACGCCGCCGCGTCTGGAAGATCGGATCGGAAGCCTGCCCTTGCCCGCGCGTGGTGTCCTGCTGCGTGCCGCGGGCGAAGCGGATGCGGCTGGCATCGCGCGGCCCGGTATTCTGCTGGCCACACGTCCGGGCGCGCTGGTGACTGCGCCAACAGAGGCGACGCTGCGCTATGTCGGGCCGCTGCTCGACTTTGGCAATGTTGTCATGCTGGAACCGCGTCCGGGCACGCTCTTTGTCTTTGCGGGACTTGGGATCACCTATGGGCAGGCAGGCGATATCATTGCGGAGGCCACACCATTGGGCCTGATGGGTGGCCTGCCGGGCGTTCAGACGGAAACCCCCCCTTCAACAGGTGGTGAAGGGGCTGGCGGAACCCGTTCGGAAACGCTCTATATAGAAGTCAGACAAGATAACACGACCGAGGACCCGGCAGGGTGGTTCAGCATCGACAAGGATGGATAGGCAAGAATGAAACGTTTCGTCATGGCCGCGTTGGGCGGCACGGTCGCGGGTGCCATCGCGACCACGCAAATCGCAGGCCCGCTGCTGGCGCAGGAAGCCAATGCAAATTCCAGCGTCTATGAACAGCTCGACCTGTTCGGCGACATCTTCGAGCGGATCCGCAACCAGTATGTCGAAGAGGTGGAACCCGGCGAACTGATCGAGGCCGCGATTGACGGGATGCTGACGTCGCTTGATCCGCATTCCAGCTATCTGTCCCCTGATGACGCGGCGCAGATGCAGGTGCAGACGCGCGGCGAATTTGGCGGCCTCGGAATCGAGGTGACGCAGGAAGAAGGCTTTATCAAAGTCGTGTCGCCCATCGACAGCACACCCGCGGCAGAGGCCGGGATCGAGGCGGGTGATTTCATCACCCATGTGGATGGCGAAAGCGTGCTGGGTCTGACGCTGGACGAGGCGGTGGACCGGATGCGCGGGCCTGTCGGGTCCGAAATTGTGATCACCGTGGTGCGCGAGGGGGAGACCGAACCGTTCGACGTGTCCATCATCCGTGACACCATCGAATTGCAGGCCGTGCGCACGCGAACCCAGGGCGAGACGGTTGTCCTGCGGGTGACCACGTTCAACGACAAGACGACGCCAAACCTTGTGTCCAAGCTCGAGGAAGAGGTTGAGGCCCTGGGGGGTATGGAAAACGTCGACGGCTTCGTGCTTGATCTGCGCAACAATCCCGGCGGTCTGCTGACGCAGGCGATCCGCGTGTCGGATGCATTCCTTGAGGAAGGGGAGATCGTGTCGACCCGTGGCCGCAACCCGGCCGATGGCGACCGCTTTAACGCAACGCCCGGTGACTTGGCACAGGGCAAGCCCATCGTTGTCCTGATCAACGGTGGGTCCGCATCCGCGTCCGAGATTGTGGCCGGTGCCTTGCAGGATCACCGCCGTGCGATTGTCGTGGGCACCAAGAGCTTTGGCAAAGGGTCTGTGCAGACCGTCATGCCGCTGCGCGGCTCATCGGCGATGCGCCTGACCACGGCGCGCTACTACACACCATCGGGCCGGTCGATCCAGGCTTTGGGCGTCAGCCCGGACATCGTCGTCGAGCAGCCCCGCCGTGCGCCTGCATCCGAGGAAGAGGACGAAGCGCGCAGCGCCGTCGGGCAGCGGTCTGAATCCGATTTGCGCGGCAGCCTCGACAACGACTCGCTGAGTGAAGACGAGATCCGCCAGATCGAAGCCGACCGCGAAAAGGCAGAAGCGGCCGCGGCGCTGCGCGAAGAGGACTATCAGCTGGCCTATGCCATCGATATCCTCAAGGGTCTGAACGCGCTCGGCCCGGCCGAGTAAGCGGCGTGAGCTATGTCATCGATCCGCCGCCGCAGGCGTCTGTGGCGGTGGTCGGCACGACGAACCGGTTTCCAATCCGTCGCGTGTTTTGCGTGGGTCGCAACTATGCCGCGCACGCGCGCGAGATGGGCAAGGACCCGGACCGCGAACCGCCCTTTTTCTTCACCAAACCGGCGGATGCGGTGGTGGATGCGCCCTGCATCGTGCCGTACCCACCGCTGACATCGGATCTGCATCACGAGATCGAGTTGGTCGTGGCCATTGGCAAAAGCGGGTGGAACATCGCACCCGAAGACGTGATGGACCACATCTGGGGCGCATGTGTCGGCATTGATCTGACACGCCGCGATCTGCAAGGCGAGGCCAAGAAGATGGGACGCCCGTGGGATTGGGGCAAAGCCTTCGACTTCTCGGCACCGATGAGTGCGCTGGTGCCGATGTCTGCCGGGATAAGCCTGACATCGGGCCGCATCTGGCTGGCGGTGAATGGAGAAATGCGGCAGGACGCAGATATCGGAGACATGATCTGGCCGGTTGTCGATCACATCGCGGAGCTGTCCCGCGCCATGGCGCTGGTGCCCGGTGATCTGGTCATGACAGGGACACCCGCGGGCGTCGGTGCGGTGGGTGTCGGCGATGTGATCACGGGCGGCGTCGATGGGATTGGCCAGCTGGACGTCACAATTGGTGAACGCATCCACGGTTGAGCAGGTCATTTTCCGATACGGAAAATGGACCGGAATTTGTGTCAAATTCCGCCCGCTCAAACGGCCTGTGTTGCTGCAATGGCCCGTTGCCAGCGCGCGTAGGCATCGGCGCGGTCCGGTTCCGACATTGCCGGTGTGAACTGCACGTCGCGCGCCCAGGTGTCGGCAAATCCTTGTGCGTCCGGATAGATCCCTGCACGCATCCCTGCCAGCCATGCAGCCCCGAGCGCCGTCGTTTCCACCCCTGCAGGCCGGTCCACGGCTGCGCCCAGCATGTCGGCGAGGAATTGCATGGCCCAGTCATTGGCGCTGAGCCCACCATCGACACGCAAAACGGCGTCGCCGCCATCGGGCCAATCGGCCCGCATCGCCTCCCACAGATCACGGGTCTGAAAGCCGATGCTTTCCAGTGCTGCGCGCGCCATTTCGGCCGGACCCGTATCGCGGGTCAAACCGTACACGGCTCCACGGCAATCCGGGTTCCAGTAGGGCGCGCCAAGGCCCGTAAATGCCGGCACCAGTGTCACGCCCGCCTTGCCGGTCGGCGCCAGTGCTTCGGTCTCGGATGCGGACGCGATCACGCCCAGCCCGTCGCGCAGCCATTGCACAACGGCGCCTGCAATAAAGATCGACCCTTCGAGAGCGTATGTCGGTTTTCCGTCCAACTGATATGCAATTGTCGTCAGCAGCCGGTTTTGCGACCGCACCGGCGCGTCCCCGGTGTTCAGCAGGGCAAAACACCCGGTGCCATAGGTGCTTTTCAGCATGCCGGGTGCGAAACAGGCCTGTCCGATGGTCGCCGCCTGCTGGTCGCCTGCCACACCAAATATCGGTGTTTCGCCTCCCAGCAGGTCCGTCACGCCAAAGTCGGCCGCGCAGTCCTTGACCTTGGGCAACATCTCCTTCGGCACATCGAGCATGTCGCACATCTCGGTGCTCCATGCGCCCTTGTGGATGTCATACAGCATCGTGCGCGCCGCATTGGTGGCATCCGTCACGTGGGAGGCCCCACCGGTCAGGCGCCAGATCAGGTAGCTGTCGACCGTGCCAAACAACAGCTTGCCCGCGCGCGCCTTGTCGCGCGACCCGTCATATTGATCGAGGATCCATTTGACCTTGGTCGCCGAGAAATACGGGTCCAGCAGAAGCCCGGTGATCTCCGTCACCTGATCACCATGACCCGCCGCACGCAGGCCCTCGCACATCTCCGCCGTGCGGCGATCCTGCCAGACAATGGCGCGGTGCAGTGGTGCGCCCGTTTCCGGATCCCAGATGACCGTCGTTTCGCGCTGGTTCGTGATGCCGATGGCCGAAATATCGGCCGCGCCCAAACCCGCCTTGGCCAAGGCGGCCTGCACCGTCGATACAACCGTTGTCCAGAGGTCCTCGACCTCGTGCTCCACCCAGCCGCTTGCGGGGAAGTGCTGGGTAAACTCCTCTTGCGCGGATGCAATCGGGTTCATGTTGCCGTCAAACACGATGGCGCGGGAGGACGTGGTGCCCTGATCAATGGCCAGAATATGGGTCATGCGGACTGTTCCTTCATCCATGTGTCGACGGCTGCGCGTTGCTCTTCGGTCAGCCGCAGCCCCAGCTTGGTCCGCCGCCAGAGCGCGTCAGCCCCTTCGCGCGCGTATTCGCGGGATATCATCCATTTGAGCTCGGCCGCCGTCAACGTGGCACCAAAATCCTGACCAAGGTCGCCGCTGGTCCTCGCGTCACCAAGCACATCCCACGCCTCCGTTCCGTAGGCGCGGATCAGGCGACCGGCCCATTTCGCGTCAAGAAAGGGGTAATCCTGTGCCAGCTTGTCCGTCAGCTTGCCCACATCCGCCACGGCGAAATCGCCCCCGGGCAGGGGCACGCCAGCCGTCCATGCCTCGCCCAGTCCCATCTTGGCCAGCGCCTGTTCGGCCAGTTTGCGGTAGGTGGTGATCTTGCCACCAAAGACGCTCAGCACCGGCGGGCCGTTTTCGTCCAGCGCCAGCACGTAGTCGCGCGTCGCGGCGGTCGCCGAAGACGCACCGTCATCGTAAAGCGGACGAACCCCGGAATAGGTCCAGACCACATCGTCCGGCGTGACCGGCTTTTTGAAATACTCGGAGGCAAAGGCGCATAGGTAATCCCGCTCTTCGTCCGTGATCGCGGGTTTCACGTCCGGTTCCGAATGTTCGGCGTCGGTTGTGCCAATCAGGGTAAAGTCGCGCTCATACGGGATGGCAAAGATGATGCGCCCATCCGTCCCCTGAAAAAAGTAGCACTTGTCGTGATCATAAAGCCGTTTGGTCACGATGTGCGAGCCGCGCACCAGCCGGATGCTGTGCTGCGAATTCTGACGCATCACGCCGGTCAGGATGTTGGCCACCCAGGGCCCGCCTGCATTCACCAGCGCCTTGGCGCGGAAGGTGCCCTGTTCGGTCTCGATCCGCCATGTGTCGCCGTCACGGGCCGCTTCGGTCACGCGGCAGCGGGTCAGGATCGTGGCGCCCCGCGCCTCGGCATCGCGGGCGTTGAGCATCACGAGCCGCGAATCCTCGACCCAGGCGTCGCTGTACTCGTAGGCCATCTTGAAGCGGTCCTTGAGCGGCGCGCCCTCAGGCGCGCGCGTCAGATCGAGGGTCTTGGTGCCGGGCAGAATTTCGCGACCGCCGAGATTGTCGTAGAGAAACAGGCCCAGACGGACGAGCCACGCCGGCCTGCGC
>CAZRUV010000093.1:0-14358 GCA_964603315.1 uncultured Rhodobacterales bacterium | reverse complement strand
GCCCGCATGGTATCTGCCGTCGAGAACATGGCCGCCAACACGAGCTGGAGCGCTCTGGGCAAGGCCACCGACCTGCGCAATCGCATCCTCTTTACCCTTGGTCTGCTTATCGTCTACCGGTTGGGGACGTTCATCCCTGTGCCCGGCATCGATGGCGCGGCCCTGCGGGAGTTCATGGATCAGGCGGGTCAGGGGATCGGCGGCATGGTCAGCATGTTCACCGGTGGCGCTCTGGGGCGCATGGGCATCTTTGCCCTCGGCATCATGCCCTACATCTCGGCGTCGATTATCGTGCAAATGTTGGGCTGCATGTGGGAGCCTTTGAAACAGCTGAAGAAAGAGGGCGAGCAGGGTCGCAAAAAGCTCAACCAGTACACTCGCTACGGCACCGTGGCGCTGGCCACGTTGCAGGCGTGGGGGTTGGCGGTGAGCCTTGAGGGCGGTGATATCGTTACCGATCCGGGCCTTTTCTTCCGCATTTCCTGCCTGATTACGCTGGTGGGCGGCACCATGTTCCTGATGTGGCTGGGTGAGCAGATCACGGCACGCGGCATCGGCAACGGTATTTCGCTGATCATCTTCGTTGGTATCATCGCCGAAGTTCCCGCCGCGCTTGCGCAGTTCTTTGCGAGCGGCCGCTCGGGTGCGCTGAGCCCGGCGATCATCGTGGGCGTGATCTTCATGGTCATTGCGACCATCACCTTCGTGGTGTTCATGGAGCGCGCATTGCGCAAGATCCACATCCAGTATCCCCGCCGGCAGGTGGGCATGAAGGTCTATGACGGCGGCTCCAGCCACCTGCCGGTCAAGGTGAACCCCGCCGGTGTGATCCCCGCGATCTTTGCGTCGTCGCTGCTGCTTTTGCCTGTGACGATCAGCACATTCTCCGGCAACTCGACGAGCCCGATCATGTCGTGGCTTCTGGCCAACTTTGGCCCGGGTCAGCCGCTCTACCTGCTGTTCTTCGCAGTGATGATCATCTTCTTCACATATTTCTACACGTTCAATGTCAGCTTCAAACCAGAGGACGTGGCCGAGAACCTGAAGAACCAGAACGGTTTTGTGCCCGGCATCCGTCCCGGCAAGAAAACCGAAGAGTATCTGGATTACGTGGTCAACAGGATCCTGGTTCTGGGCGCGGGCTACCTCGCGCTGGTGGCACTCCTTCCGGAAATCCTGCGCGGTGAATTTGCCATTCCGTTTTACTTCGGCGGCACATCCGTACTGATCGTGGTGTCGGTGACCATGGACACGATCCAGCAGGTACAAAGCCATCTGCTCGCGCATCAATACGAAGGCCTTATTGAGCGATCGCAATTGCGTGGTAAAAGCGGGGGCAAAGGCCGCCGCAAGCGCAGCCCGATCCGTAGATAGGGACAGACATGAACATTATCCTTCTTGGCCCGCCTGGCGCGGGCAAAGGAACGCAGGCGCGTTTCCTGGTGGAAGAGCGCGGCATGGTGCAACTGAGCACAGGCGATATGCTCCGCGCGGCCAAACAGTCCGGCACCGAGATGGGCAAGATTGTGGCTGACGTCATGGCGCGCGGCGCACTCGTGACGGATGAGATCGTCATTGGCCTGATCCGCGAACAGCTGGAGACGGTGAAGGCGAACGGCTTCATCTTTGACGGTTTCCCCCGCACGTTGGCGCAGGCGGACGCGCTGAACGCTCTGCTCGCCGAGCAGGGCGAAAGCCTCGATGCCGTCATCGAGCTTGAGGTTGACGATGACGTGCTCGTCGAGCGCATCGTGGGCCGCGCCGCCGAAGCGGCCGCCGCAGGCCAACCCGTGCGCGCCGACGACAATGCCGAAGCCATGAAGGTGCGCCTCATGGAGTACTACAAAAAGACGTCCCCGCTGATCGGCTACTACTACGCCAAGGGTCAACTGACAAAGGTCGACGGCCTCGGTCAGATCGCGGATGTGAAGGCTGCAATTGCAGCTGTGCTGGACAGCTGAACCCGGGGGTTGACGCACACTGCGCCAACGCCTATCTCACGCCATCTCTAACGAGAATCAATGACGGGAACGCGTCCCGTCGGATCACCTGATCAGCGGCAGGCCCGGGGGCGAAATCCTTGGGCCTTATGTTGTGAAAAAAGGGCCTGGAATGACGGGCTCGCAACGAAAGGAAGCCTTACGTGGCACGTATTGCCGGGGTCAACATCCCCACCGCCAAGCGTGTTCCGATCGCCCTGACCTACATCACAGGCATCGGCAACACCTCCGCCCAGAAAATCTGCGAAGCAGTCGGCATCGACATGAGCCGTCGCGTGAACGAACTCAGCGACGCCGAAGTCCTGAAAATCCGCGAGCATATCGACGAGAACTACACCGTCGAAGGCGACCTGCGCCGCGAGACCACGATGAACATCAAGCGCCTGATGGACCTTGGTTGCTACCGTGGCCTGCGTCACCGCCGGAACCTGCCCGTTCGCGGTCAGCGGACCCACACCAACGCGCGCACCCGCAAAGGCCCTGCAAAGGCCATTGCCGGTAAGAAGAAATAAGGGAGGGCTCTACGCATGGCACGTGATACACGGCGCGTTAAGCGCAAGGTCTCCAAGAATATCGCGGCGGGTGTCGCCCACGTGAATTCGTCGTTCAACAACACCAAGATCCTGATCTCGGATGTGCAGGGCAATGCGATCTCGTGGTCGTCCGCAGGCACCATGGGCTTCAAGGGGTCGCGGAAATCGACGCCTTACGCCGCCCAGATGGCGGCCGAAGATGCAGGTCGAAAAGCACAAGAGCACGGCGTCAAGACGCTGGAAGTCGAAGTGCAAGGCCCGGGTTCGGGTCGCGAAAGCGCGCTGCGCGCGCTTGCCGCCGTCGGGTTCAACATTACGTCCATCCGCGACGTGACACCGATTGCCCACAACGGCTGCCGCCCGCCGAAACGCCGCCGCGTCTGACGGGACGGAACGATTTTCGGGGGCCGCGCCATGTGTGCGGTCCCCAACCGCATTTTGAAACCTCGGGAAGCCATCGCGTGACGGACATGGCGCTTTGGCAGGAATGGAGGGACGCATGATCCACAAGAACTGGGCCGAACTGATCAAGCCAGGGCAGCTTGACGTGAAACCGGGCAATGAACCCGCACGCCAGGCCGTCGTGACAGCTGAACCGCTGGAGCGTGGCTTTGGCCTGACCATGGGCAACGCGCTGCGCCGCGTTCTCCTGTCCTCGCTGCAAGGGGCCGCGATTACATCCGTGCAGATCGACAACGTGCTGCACGAGTTCTCGTCCGTGGCGGGTGTGCGTGAGGACGTGACCGACATCATCCTGAACCTCAAACAGGTGTCGATCCGCATGGAAGTGGAGGGGCCCAAGCGCCTGTCGATCTCCGCCAAGGGTCCGGGCGTTGTCACTGCCGGTGACATCTCCGAGTCCGCAGGCATCGAGATCCTGAACCGCGACCACGTGATCTGCCACCTCGACGATGGTGCCGACGTTTACATGGAACTGACGGTGAACACCGGCAAAGGCTATGTGTCTGCCGAAAAGAACAAGCCGGAAGACGCGCCGATCGGTCTGATCCCGATTGATGCGATCTATTCGCCGGTCAAGAAGGTGAGCTACGACGTGCAGCCCACCCGTGAGGGCCAGGTGCTGGACTATGACAAGCTGACCATGAAGGTCGAGACGGATGGTTCCATCACGCCGGATGATGCTGTGGCTTTCGCCGCACGTATTCTGCAGGACCAGCTTGGCATCTTCGTCAACTTCGACGAGCCGGAAAGCGCTTCGCGTCAAGACGACGACGATGGTCTCGAGTTCAACCCGCTTCTCCTGAAGAAAGTGGACGAGCTGGAACTGTCCGTGCGGTCGGCCAACTGCCTGAAGAACGACAACATCGTCTATATTGGTGATCTGATTCAGAAGACCGAAGCCGAGATGCTGCGCACGCCGAACTTTGGCCGGAAGTCACTGAACGAGATCAAGGAAGTGCTGTCTGGTATGGGGCTGCACCTTGGCATGGACGTCGAGGATTGGCCGCCGGACAACATCGAAGACCTTGCAAAGAAGTTTGAAGACAATTTCTGAGCATCGCAGGTTGCACGATTTTTCGTCGAAAAATCGTGCCGCTTGCACCCGGGCATGCCGCCCCAAGGAGAGCCGGTGACACGCATCGCCGGCCGGACAAAGCAAAACAGCCCGTAGAGGGCACCAAATCGGAGTAAGAACTATGCGTCACGCACGTGGCTATCGCCGCCTCAACCGGACACATGAGCACCGCAAAGCGCTGTTCTCAAATATGGCCGGCTCGCTCATTGAACATGAGCAGATCAAAACAACCTTGCCCAAAGCCAAAGAGCTTCGCCCGATCGTGGAAAAGCTGATCACACTTGCAAAACGCGGTGATGATCACGCGCGCCGTCAGGCCGCATCCAAGCTGAAAGAGGCACAATACGTCGCGAAACTGTTCGACGTGCTTGGCCCGCGCTACGCTGACCGTCAGGGCGGGTATGTCCGCGTGCTCAAGGCGGGTTTCCGGTATGGCGACATGGCACCCATGGCAATCGTGGAATTTGTTGACCGTGACCGCGACGCCAAAGGGGCCGCAGACAAGGCACGCGTCGCCGCCGAAGAGGCGGGCGACGAATAATCCCCTTTCGCGACCCGAAATTATTAGAAACCCCCGTCTGCAACGGCGGGGGTTTTTTCTTTGTGGTGCTTGTATTGATCAGACGGGCTTTGCATATTTGCCAGACTATGAAACGTCTGTTTTTCCTGCTCATTTGCCTGCTGCCCACAACCGCTCTTGCCCAGACGCGAGTCCCGGAAAGCCAGGCTGAGATTTCATTGAGTTTTGCGCCGCTGGTGCGCGAGACAGCGCCCGCCGTTGTGAATATCTATGTCAGGTTCGTCACCGAAACACGCCGCCGTACGCCTTTCATGGATGATCCGTTTTTCGAACGTTTCTTTGAAGGTTTTGGCCAGCCGACGCCGCGGGTGCAAAATTCGCTGGGTTCCGGGGTGATCCTGTCGGAGGATGGCATCGTCGTCTCGAACTACCACGTTGTTGGACAGGCAACGGACATCTCTGTCGTGCTGAATGACGGGCGTGAATATGAGGCGCGCGTGCTCCTCGGCGATCAGGCCAGCGACCTAGCAATCCTGAAAATCGACGGTGCCGATAACCTGCCATTCCTGCCTTTGCGTAGCAGCGAAACGGTTGAGGTGGGTGAACTGGTTCTGGCCATCGGAAATCCTTTTGGTGTGGGTCAGACGGTCACGTCGGGGATCGTGTCGGCGCTGGCACGGTCGGGCGGATCCAACGGACGCGGCGCGGGGTATTTCGTGCAGACCGACGCGCCTATCAATCCTGGCAACTCCGGCGGTGCCCTGATCGACGTCGCGGGGCGACTGATCGGAGTGAACACACGTATTCTCAGCCGGTCCGGCGGCTCGAACGGCATCGGTTTCGCGATCCCCTCTGACCTTGTGGCCGCCGTTCTACGGCAGGCGCGCAACGGCAGTGACCGTTTCGTCCGCCCCTGGGCGGGTGCGACGGGGCAGGCCGTTGACGCCGATCTGGCCGAGATGCTTGGACAAAACCGGCCTGTCGGCATCATTCTGGCCGGTCTGCACCCGGCAAGCCCACTGGCCGCAGCGGGTTTCGATGTGGGCGACGTTGTCACCCATGTGGACGGCGCCCCGGTGAACAGTCCGGGCGAAATGCTATACCGGATGAGTGTGGCCAGCGTTCGCGATAGCGCTGAAATGGTCCGCCTGCGTGACGGTGAAGCGACGCCATTGACCGTGTCTCTCATCCCGCCACCGGACGACCCGCCGCGTGACGCAATCACGCTGCCGGAGGGCACCAGCCTCCCGGGGCTGACCGTGGCCCGGATCAACCCGTCGGTCATTGCCGAATTGGGTCTGCCCATCGGCGCAAACGGGGTTGTTGTGCTTGACACCGGGCAAGTGGGACGACGGGTTGGCTTGCGCCGCGGCGACGTGTTGCAACGCATCAATCGGGTGGACATTACTGCGCCGCAAGAGGCTGCCCGCATCCTTGCAGAGGCGACGCGGGGCACGTCCGTGCGTGCCTTGCGTGGCAACAGTCGCGTCATGCTGCGGTTCTAATCATGGCAGACCTGTTCGCCTCGACGGAGCCAACACCTGCGCCCGGGACCCGCCCGCTGGCCGACCGGTTGCGACCGCAAAAACTCAGCGAGGTCATCGGCCAGACGCAGGTGTTGGGACCCGAGGCACCGCTGACCGTGATGTTGTCGTCAGGCGCGTTGTCTTCGCTCGTGTTCTGGGGACCACCGGGAGTGGGCAAGACAACGATCGCGCGTTTGCTTGCCCATGAAACCGACCTGCACTTTGTGCAGATCAGCGCCATTTTCACGGGCGTGCCAGACCTCAAGAAGGTGTTCGAGGCCGCCAAGATACGGCGGCAGAACGGGCAGGGGACACTTCTGTTTGTGGACGAAATCCACAGGTTCAACAAAGCGCAACAGGACGGGTTCCTGCCTCATATGGAGGATGGCACGATCCTCCTGGTGGGGGCGACGACCGAAAACCCGAGTTTCGAGTTGAATGCCGCGGTGCTGAGCCGCGCGCAAGTCCTTGTGCTGGAACGGCTGGACCTCAGGGACCTCGAGAGGCTGGCGCAGCGGGCCGAGCAGGAACTGGACAAGGCCTTGCCGCTTGACGGTCGCGCCCGCGAGGCGCTGCTCGAGATGGCAGATGGTGACGGCCGGGCGCTTCTCAACCTGATCGAACAGGTGATGGCGTGGGATGTTGCGGACAAGCTGGACCCGGACGCCCTGTCCAGACGCCTCATGCGGCGGGCGGCGCAGTACGACAAATCCGGGGACGCGCATTACAACCTGATTTCCGCCCTGCACAAATCGGTTCGCGGATCGGATCCCGATGCAGCGCTGTACTGGTTTGCGCGGATGCTTGAAGGCGGCGAGGACCCGAGATTTCTGGCCCGGCGCATCACCCGTATGGCGGTCGAGGATATCGGGCTTGCCGACCCGCAGGCGCAGGCCGTGTGCCTGCAAAGCTGGGAGACTTACGAACGGCTCGGCAGCCCCGAAGGCGAGTTGGCGCTGGCGCAGGCGGTGATCTACGTGGCCCTCGCGCCCAAGTCGAACGCGGCTTATGTGGCTTACAAGGGCGCACGCAAGGCGGCCAAGGAAACCGGGTCGCACCTGCCGCCCAAGCACATCCTGAATGCCCCGACTTCGATGATGAAGGATCAGGGTTATGGCGCGGGCTATGCCTATGACCATGACGCCGAGGACGGGTTTTCCGGGCAGGACTACTTCCCCGAAGCCATGGGGCGGCAGACCCTTTACCAGCCGGTGGAACGGGGCTTTGAGCGGGATCTGCTGAAACGGGTTGCGTATTTTGCCAAGCTGCGTGCCCAGCGGAACAGTTGACTCTGCCGCGCCAAGCGGTGACAGACCGCGCATGTTTACAACGCTGTCTCTTGTCGCCCTTGGCGGGGCCATCGGTGCGTCCCTGCGCTGGCTCATGGGGGTTGCGATCCTGCGTGCGACAGGGCCATCGGAATTCCCGGTGGCAATCCTGTCAGCCAACGTGCTCGGGTCGTTCCTGATGGGCCTCTTTGTCGTCATCGCAGCGCATCGCGGCCTGACGCATCTGAGCCCCTTCGTCATGACGGGCCTGCTGGGCGGGTTCACCACGTTTTCCGCCTTCAGCCTCGAGACGATGACGCTGATTGAACGCGGCGCGATGGGTCATGCGGCGCTCTATATCGCGCTCTCGGTCGGGTTGTCCGTCGGTGGCCTTGCGCTTGGGCTGATGCTGGCACGGGGGTTTGTGTCATGAGCGGTGTGCAGACCATTCACGTGGGCGAGGATGAGGGCGATCAACGCCTCGACCGGTTTCTCAAGCGGCGGTTCCCGCAGCTGAGCCAGGGCATGATCGAAAAGATGTGCCGCAAAGGCGAATGCCGGGTCGATGGCGGGCGGGTCAAATCCTCGACCCGCGTTGATGTGGGGCAGGCGGTACGGGTGCCGCCGATTCCTGACCGACCCGCACCCAAGCGTGAGATCAGCACGGTGTCGGACAAGGACGCCCAGATGATCCGTGATTGCGTGATCTATCAGGACGACCATGTGATCGCGCTGAACAAGCCCAGCGGGTTGCCGACGCAAGGCGGTTCGGGCCAGTCGCGCCACGTCGATGGCCTCGCGGCCGCGCTGCAATACGACTACGACGACAAGCCGCGCCTTGTGCACCGGCTCGACAAGGACACATCCGGTGTGTTGCTGCTGGCACGTACGCGGATGGCGGCCAAGGCACTGACGGCGTCGATGCGCCACCGCGAAACCCGCAAGATCTACTGGGCGCTCGTGGCCGGTGTGCCGACCCCCTATCTGGGCGAGATCAAATACGGGCTGGTCAAGGCACCGGGACGGGGGCGGGGTGGCGAAGGCGAAAAGATGATCGCCGTGCATCCGCGTGACATGGACGACACCAAGGGCGCCAAGCGCGCGCACACGCTTTATGCGACGCTCTACCGCGTGGCATCCCGCGCGGCATGGGTGGCGATGGAACCCGTGACCGGTCGCACGCACCAGCTGCGCGCGCATATGGCCGAGATTGGCCACCCGATTGCGGGCGACGGCAAATATGGCGGCTCCGGGCAGGAGAATATGGGCGACGGGTGGGGCGCGCAGATTGGTGGCGTGATCTCGAAAAAGCTGCACCTGCACGCGCGGATGATCCGGTTCGAACATCCCGAAACGCGCAAGGCGATCACGGTCACGGCGCCCTTGCCGCCGCACATGGCCGAAAGCTGGGACACACTGGGGTGGACCGAAGACCTCGCGGCGGAGGACCCGTTCGAGGTGCTCGAGTGACGCCGAAACTTGTGATCTTCGATGTGGACGGCACTTTGGTCGACAGTCAGGCGGACATTCTGTCCTGCATGGCAGAGGCCTTTGCCGCGCAGGACCTGGATGCGCCGCAGCGCGGTGACGTGCTGAATATCGTCGGGCTGTCATTGCACGAAGCGATGCACAGGCTGGCGCCCGATGCGGATCTGGCGAGGCTGGTTGCCGATTACAAGGCGGCGTTTGCCGCGCAACGTCTGTCACAGACACATCGTGAGGTGCTGTACCCCAATGCGGTCGAGACCATCGCGGCCTTGCACGCCGAACCCGATATCCTGCTGGCCGTCGCCACGGGAAAGTCGCGGCGCGGTCTGGATGCCCTGTTGGAAGAGCACGATCTGACGGCCTATTTCGTAAGCACGCAAGTGGCTGACACGCATCCTTCCAAGCCGCACCCGTCGATGATCCTGACGGCGCTGGATGAAACAGGTGTCGCGGCCCGTGATGCGGTGATGGTCGGTGACACCACCTTTGACCGGGATATGGCCCGCGCGGCGGGCGTGCCCTTTGTCGGCGTCAGCTGGGGGTATCACGCCGCTGCCACATTGGGCGACGTCGTGATCGGTGATTTTGCAGACCTGCGGCCGGCACTGGCGGTCCTCTGGGGGGAACACGCGTGAGCGAGTGGAAACAGAAACGGTTCTGGACCGATGCGGCGGCTGTGGCCGACGGGGCCGGTTGGGCCATCGCGCTGGACGGTCGCAAGGTCAAGACACCGGGCAAGGCACCCTTGCTGGTGCCGACGCTGGCGCTGGCGGATGCCATTGCCGCCGAATGGGCGGCGCAGGAGGATGTGGTGAACCCGACGTCCATGCCGTTCACCCGCAGCGCGAATTCCGCAATCGACAAGGTTGCGCATCAAAAGAGTGAAGTGGCCGACATGCTGGCCGACTATGCCGATGCGGACCTGCTGTGCTACCGCGCGGATGGGCCGAGGGAATTGGTGTCGCGTCAGGCGGCTGCGTGGGATCCGTACCTCAACTGGCTGTCCGACACATTGGGCGTCCGCCTCGTTCCGCGCACCGGTTTGATGCACGAATCACAAGACATGCAGGCGCTGAACAGGGTGGCGGACCTGACCCACGCCATGTCGGATTTCGAGCTCGCCGCCTTTCACGACCTTGTCAGCCTCACCGGATCCTGGGCCCTTGGTTTTGCGGCTGCCAAAGACATGACCAGTCCGCCCGAGATTTGGGCTGCTTCCCGCTTGGACGAGATCTGGCAGGCAGAGCAATGGGGGGAAGACGAAGAAGCGGCCGAGACGGCAAAACTTCGTGAAACAGCCTTTTTTCATGCAAAATCGTTCTGGGACGCCGCGCAGCTAGACGCCGCCTAATGCGTAGCGTGCAACCTGCGAGAGTGCCTAATTTTGCATCAATTTCCCCCCTGTTGCCCTTGACCTCGCATGGCGATTCTGGACAGACTGCCGCACGCCCGGAAAAGTGAGTTCCGGGATCACCTCCGGCCCTGTCCGATGAACGGGCACGGTCGGGACCTCCGCCCAACGTGGCGGGACATCAGGAAGAGGTAAAAATGAAAACATCCGTATTCTTTGGCACGCTCGCCTTTGCTGGGATGGCAGCAGGTGTTGCAGCGGCTGGCACGTTGGACGACGTGAAAGCACGCGGCAAACTGAACTGCGGCGTGACCACTGGTCTGGTTGGCTTTGCTGCACCCGACGCCAATGGCGAATGGCAAGGTTTTGACGTGGCCGTGTGCCGCGCCGTGGCCGCTGCCGTGCTAAACGACCCGACCGCGGTCGAGTTCGTGCCGACAACAGGCAAAACGCGCTTCACCGCGCTGGCCTCGGGCGAGATTGACATGCTGGCCCGGAACACAACCTGGACCTTCAGCCGTGACGTCGACCTCAAGTTCGAATTTGTTGGCGTGAACTACTACGACGGCCAAGGCTTCATGGTGCCCAAGGAACTGGGCGTGGGTTCGGCCACCGAACTGGACGGCGCAACCGTCTGCATCCAGACCGGCACCACAACCGAGCTGAACCTGGCGGACTTCTTCCGCTCGAACAACATCAGCTACGAGCCGGTTCCGATCGAAACCAACGCCGAAGCGCAGCAGCAGTACCTGGCTGGCGCATGTGACGTTTACACCACGGACGCATCGGGTCTGGCCGCAACTCGCGCCACATTCGAGAACCCTGGCGACCACGTCGTTCTGCCCGAAATCGTCTCGAAAGAGCCGCTCGGCCCGCTTGTTCGCCATGGCGACCACGAGTGGGGTGACGTTGTGCGTTGGACGCTCAACGCGCTGATCACAGCCGAAGAGCTGGGCGTGACATCGGCCAACATGGCAGAGATGGCAGCCGGCACCAACAACCCTGAAATCAACCGTCTGCTGGGTACCGAAGGTACTCTGGGCGAGATGCTGGGTCTGGACGCCGAGTGGGCAAAGCGCGCGATCGAAGTCGGTGGCAACTATGGTGAGGTCTTCGAAGCCAATATCGGCGAAGCGACACCCATCGGTCTGGCCCGTGGCCTGAACGCACAGTGGACAGATGGCGGCCTGATGTACTCGCCGCCCTTCCGCTAAGATACCAAACCGGGGGGCGCAGGATCAAACCTGCGCCCCTTGCGCATCTGGGGCACGGATCGCTGAAAACAGCGGCGGGATTGCCCGGGGATGCAGCCAACTTGAAAACGCCGGGCGCGCGCAAAAAGCGCCAAGTCAAACAAACCGGCAGCACGGGGATATCCTCTTATGACCACGATCACCGACCCGCCGCGGGGTGAATTCCGCCTGTCGATGCTGATCAACGACACGCGATACCGGTCCTACACGTTCCAGGTCATCGCTCTTGTCGCTCTTATCGCATCCGCCGCTTACCTGATGAGCAACCTGTTCGCGAACCTCGCGGCTGCAGGGCTAAACATCTCATATGAATTCCTCGGCGAGCCTGCGGGATATGACATCAACCAGCGACTGATCGAATATACCAGCCAGTCGACACATTGGCGGGCGACGATCGTGGGCGTGCTAAACACGCTGCTCGTGTCATTCCTGGCCTGCGCAACGGCGACCATCTTTGGTGTCATCGCCGGGGTCTTGCGGCTGAGCAACAACTGGCTCGTTGCAAAGCTGATGTCCTGGTATGTGGAAGCGTTTCGCAACGTGCCTGTGCTGATCTGGATCATCATCATCTTCACCATCATGATCGCGGTGATGCCCGGACCACGGGCATTCCGGGGCGATGAACCCGAAGCGTCGATGCTGCTGGGCCTCTTTGCCTTCACCAACCGTGGCGTCTATGTGCCTGCGCCTGTTCTGACCAACCCGCTCTTTGGGTCGGCCGGCATGGGGTGGCTCCTGATCCTCGTCGGATTGGTCGGATCGTTCCTCGGGGCCAAGGCGCTGACCGCCTGGGCCAATGCCAAGCAGGAATTGACCGGCGACCGTCCTGTCACATGGTACTACACACTTGCCATCTGGTTTGTGCCGCTTCTGGCGCTGCTGACGATCATGGGCCTGACCTGGGATGTCCCCGCGCTCAAGGGGTTCAACTTCTCCGGCGGACTGACCGTGCGCGGGTCGCTGATTGCGTTGTGGTTCGCCCTTGCGATCTACACCGGTGCCTTCATCGCGGAAAACGTGCGGGCAGGGATCCAGGCGATCTCGAAAGGCCAGACCGAGGCGGCGGCTTCGCTTGGCCTGCGTCCGGGTCGCATCATGAACCTTGTGGTGCTGCCGCAGGCGCTGCGCGTCATCATTCCGCCGCTGATTTCGCAATATCTCAACATCACCAAGAACTCGTCGCTGGCCATCGCCGTGGGCTACATGGACATTACGGGGACGTTGGGCGGTATCACCCTCAACCAGACAGGGCGCGCCATTGAGAGCGTTCTGTTGCTGATGCTGTTCTATCTGACAGTCTCGCTGGCAATCTCTGCCGTCATGAACGTCTACAACAGCTCTGTAAAACTGAAGGAGCGTTGAGATGAGTGACATTTCCTTCGTTCGCACCGAACAGTTGCCGCCCAAAGACCCGCCCGCGTCCGAAGTGGGTTTGGTCGGGTGGTTGCGGCAGAACCTGTTCAATGGCGTCTGGAATTCCCTGCTGACGATTGTCGCGGCCTATTTCATCATACGGCTTGGCTTCTTTGTCATTCCGTGGATCGCAAATGGTGTTTGGAACACAAACAGCCTGGCTGAATGTCGCGAGGTCCTTGACGGGGTCCGCGGCGGGTGTTTCTCGGTCCTGACGGAACGGGTAAACCAGCTGCTGTTCGGGTTCACCTACCCGGAGGAGCTGTACTGGCGCCCGGCGTTGGCCTTTGTGCTGCTCTTCGTGGCAGCAGCGCCTGTGCTGTTTTTCAAGCTGCCACGTCAATTGCTGCTGTTCACCGCGCTCTTTCCCTTCATCGCCTACTACCTCATCTGGGGTGGCGCGCTGGCGACACCGATCGTTGCCCTGCTGGGCTTTGTCGCGGGCTATGCGGTGTTCCAGTATCTGAACACCACCAGCTTTGCCGCAGGCTTTTTCGGAGCGGTTCTTGCGGCTCTGGTCGTGTGGAGCATCGGTGGCTGGCTTATCCCGGATGAAGCAAGCGCATCAGCCATGATGCAGGCGGTGCCCAGCCGTGATCTCGGGGGCTTCATGCTCAACATGATGCTCGGCGTGGCGTGTGTGTCGCTGTCGATCCCGCTGGGGATCGTGCTGGCGCTCGGGCGGCAGTCGGACATGCCGATCATCAAGTGGATCTGCGTGATCTTCATCGAGTTCATCCGGGGCGTGCCGTTGATCACCCTGCTGTTTGTGGCGTCGGTGATGCTGGCCTACTTCTTCCCGCCGGGCACCACGACGGACCTGTTCCTGCGTGTGGTGATCATGATCACCATGTTCTCGGCGGCCTATATCGCCGAGGTGATCCGGGGTGGCCTCGCCGCCCTGCCACGTGGGCAATACGAAGCGGCGGACAGCCTCGGGCTGGACTATGCGCAGTCGATGCGGCTGATCATCCTGCCGCAAGCGCTCAAGATCTCGATCCCGGGCATCGTGAACGTGGCGGTGGGTCTCTTCAAGGATACCACGCTGGTTTCGGTCATTTCGATGTTCGACCTTGTGGGCATGATCCGTGGACCGATCCTCGCCAGTCAGGAGTGGAACGGCGTCTACTGGGAACTGTTCGGCTTTGCCGCACTGCTTTTCTTCGTCGTCTGCTACGGCATTTCTCAATACTCGCAATGGCTGGAACGCCAGCTTGCGACCGATCACCGCTAAGGGAGTAGGTGACATGACTGAACAAGCGCAAATGCAGGTCTCTGATGAGGTCGCAGTCTCCATCGACAAGATGAACAAGTGGTACGGGACATTCCATGTTCTGCGCGACATTGATCTGACCGTTTACCGTGGTGAGCGGATCGTGATCGCGGGCCCCTCGGGCTCGGGCAAATCCACGCTGATCCGCTGTATCAACGCGCTGGAGGAACACCAGCAGGGGCGGATCGAGGTGGAC
>CAZRUV010000092.1:0-14364 GCA_964603315.1 uncultured Rhodobacterales bacterium | reverse complement strand
ATCAGACAAAGACCGACCATACATCTCCTCGTAACCAGACAAATCAACATGGGCGTTTTTCACCATCTCCTCAGATGGCGCGTAGGTCTTATTGGTCATCTGGAATCCTCCTCTTTCCGGAAAGAAAAACCGCTCCAACCCATGAAGGCAAGAGCGGTATTGGTCGCAGTCTCACGGGCCAAGGCCTTTAGATTGCGAGGTATTCTGCGCGCAGGCTTTCGTTTTCCAGCACTTCCTCCGCCGTGCCGTCAAACACAATCGACCCCGTATCAAGTATGATCGCCCGGTCCGCCAGTTGCAGCGCGCGAATGGCGTTTTGCTCGACAAGGATCGTGGTCATGCCCTGTTCTTTGATGTGGGTCAGCGTCTTTTCAATCTCGTCCACAATCACTGGCGCAAGGCCCTCATAAGGTTCGTCCAGCAAAAGCACCTTGATATCGCGTGCCAAAGCCCGGGCAATCGACAGCATCTGCTGCTCACCGCCGGACAGGGTTACACCCTCTTGCTTGCGACGTTCGCCAAGGCGAGGAAACAAATCGTACAACCGTTCAATGGACCAGCCGATGGGAGGCGCGATTTGTGCCAGCTGCAGGTTCTCCTCAACTGTTAAACCGGGGATGATGCACCGATCCTCGGGCACGAGACCCAGCCCGACAGACGCGGCTTCATAAGATGCCATCTTGTGCAGCGGTTGGTGGTCGAGCCAGATCTCACCGTGATTGACCTGTGGGCTGTCCATGCGGGCAATTGACCGCAGCGTGGTGGTTTTGCCCGCGCCGTTGCGTCCCAACAGGGCGAGGATTTCACCTTCGTGCACGTTAAAGGAAATGCCCTGCACAATATAGCTTTCGCCATAATAGCTGTGCATGTCCCAAACGGAGAGAAAGGCCGGAGCGGTTTCGGCGCGATTGGCACCTTTGGAAAAGTCGGGTCTGACGTTCATAGCGGGGTCCCTTCTGAGGGGGCCGGGGGATTGCCCGGCGAATAGGTGTTAGGCGGCTTCGCCAAGATACGCTTCTTTGACCTTTGGGTGGCCTTTGATGTTCTCGGGCGTATCTTCGACCAACGGTGTGCCTTGCGCCAGAACAGTGATCCGTTCGGCCAAGGAGAACACCACGTGCATATCGTGTTCGATGATCGCAATGGTGATGTCACGCTTGTCCTTGATCTCTTTCAGAAGATCGATCGTGTTGTTCGTGTCAGCACGCGCCATACCCGCCGTGGGTTCATCGAGAAGCAAAAGCTTTGGGTTTTGCACGAGACACATCGCCATCTCGAGCCGCCGTTTGTCGCCGCGCGACATGGACGCCGAATGCATGTTGCGCTTGTCGAGCATGTTGACCTCGTCAAGCATTTGTTCGGCTTGGTCACGAAGCTCCGCCTCGGAAAACACGGTGCGGATTCCATGCAACGCAAATGAGCCGTCGCGTTTTGCGAAACACGGTATCAGCATGTTTTCCATGACAGTCAGGTCGCCAAAGATTTCCGGCGTTTGAAAAACGCGGCTGATGCCCATCTGGTTGATCTCGAACGGTGTGCGCCCAAGAACCGATTGACCATCGAACATGACCGAGCCCGTGTCCGGGATCAGTTTCCCGACCAGACAGTTCAACAAAGTCGATTTGCCCGCGCCATTCGGTCCGATAATTGCATGAACCGTGTTGTCGGCCACGCTCAGATTCACATCGCCCAAAGCTTGCAAACCACCAAACCGTTTGTTGACGTCTTTGACTTCAAGAATTCCCATCTCAAAACCCCCTTATTCTGCCGGTTCGGTGCTGGCGGATTTTGGTTCTTCGGCCTTATCGCGACGCACCAGTGCTGCGAGTTTTTGTCCGCCTTGAACAAGGCCACCAGGCAAGAAGATGACGACCAGCATGAAAACGATGCCCAAGGTCAGGTGCCAGCCTTTGCCGATGAACGGATAAATCATGCTCACAACCAGGTCTTCCAACCCGTCGGGCAAGAATGCGAACCAACCGTGCAGGATGTCGGAGTTGATCTTGGAGATGATGTTTTCCATGTACTTGATCATGCCGGCACCGAGAACCGGGCCGATCAGAGTGCCAACGCCGCCTAGGATCGTCATCAGAACAACCTCACCAGAGGCGGTCCAGAACATCCGTTCCGCGCCAGCAAGCGGGTCCATCGACGCCATCAGACCGCCAGCGAGGCCTGCGTACATGCCCGAGATCACAAACGCGGCAAGCGTATAGGGACGTGGGTTGAGGCCCGTATAGTTCAGGCGTTGCTGGTTGGATTTCACCGCGCGCAGCATCATTCCAAAGGGCGACCTGAAGATGCGGATCGATAGGTAGAACGCGATCAACATGATCACAGCGCTAAAGTAGTAACCCACGTTGAAGGTAAAGACCCAGCTGCCCAGCATCATTTCGGTGCTGTCGCGCATTTCCAATCCGAAAAGGCTTGGCACAGGGATGTTACCTTCGGCGGTTGTCGATGCACCCAGAATGCGGGGATCGTCGAGCGCAAGTTGCAAACCTGTTTCGCCACCTGTGATGGGCGTAAGAACGGAGTAGGCAAGCGCAAATGACATCTGTGCAAAGGCCAGTGTCAGGATCGAGAAGTAAATGCCCGAACGCCGCAGGCTTACATATCCAATGATCAGCGCGAACACGCCTGCTGTGATGACCGCAAGAATGATCGCGGGGATCACATTCATGCTCAGCAGTTTGAACATCCAGACCGCCGCGTAAGAGCCGACACCCAAGAAGGCTGCGTGACCAAAGCTCAGATAGCCTGTGAGGCCGAACAGGATGTTAAACCCGATGGCAAAGATGCCAAAGATCACGAAACGCTGCATCAGATCCGGGTAGCCCGCGTTGAATTGCGCCATGGCCGAGCCTTCAGGGAAGGGGTTCAGGAAGAACGGCGCGAACGCCACCAGAACCACCACCAACAGCAGGAGGGATGTGTCTCTTTTGTCCAGTCCAAACATGGATCAGTCCTCCATCACGCCCTTGCGACCCATCAGGCCACGTGGACGTGTCAACAGAATGATAATGGCAACAAGGTAGATGATGACCTGGTTGATTCCGGGGATGATCGCGATCACCTCGCGCATGGACGCAAAGCTTTCGAGGATGCCAAGCAGAAACCCAGCAAGGACAGCCCCTGGAAGCGACCCCATGCCGCCGACAACCACAACCACAAAGCTCAGAACAAGAAAGTCCATGCCCATGTGGTAGTTGGGGGAGTTGATCGGCGTGTACATCACTCCGGCGAGACCCGCGACCGCCGCCGCCAAACCGAACATGATGGTGAACCGTTTGTCGATGTTGATGCCCAAAAGGCCAACCGTTTCGCGGTCTGCCATGCCTGCGCGAACCACCATGCCGAATGTCGTGAATTGCAGGAATGCAAAGACGGCGCCGATAATGAGGGCGGCAAAGGCGAAATATACAAGACGCCAGTAGGGGTAGATAATCGAGTTCGGCTCAAAACCAATCATCGCGCCGAAATCGAACGACCCGGTAAAGGCTTCGGGGGCAGGTGTCGGGATTGGGTTCGCCCCGTAGTAGTACTTGATGATTTCCTGCAAAACGATAGCGAGGCCGAATGTCACCAGGATCTGGTCGGCGTGCGGACGTTTGTAGAAGTGCTTGATCAACCCGCGCTCCATGATCACACCGATCAGGATCATCACGGGGATAGCGAACAGGATAGACAGTGGAACGACCCAGTCGATGATGCCCGCGCCCAGCGTTTCGCCGAAAATGTCATAGATGTATGGCACGTCGCGCATTTGTGGATTGCCGAGGAAGTCGACTTCGCCCGGGACGGCGACTTCGTGACTCAGCGTCAGGATGCGCGAGAGCGTCACAGCGCAGAAAGCGCCAATCATGAACAGCGCGCCGTGAGCGAAGTTCACAACGCCCAGCGTGCCAAAGATGAGTGTCAGGCCCAATGCGATCAGTGCATAGGCCGAGCCCTTATCGAGCCCGTTCAGAATTTGCAGAATTATGGCGTCCATTGCCCCACCCTTTGCGGTCCGAAGTGTGGAAATACAGACAGCCCGGATAACCAACGGGCTGGAGAGAGAG
Source organism: uncultured Rhodobacterales bacterium (assembly GCA_964603315.1). Taxonomy (GTDB): domain Bacteria; phylum Pseudomonadota; class Alphaproteobacteria; order Rhodobacterales; family Rhodobacteraceae; genus Tateyamaria. The sequence continues at coordinate 10,300 of CAZRUV010000092.1, read as the reverse complement.
TAGGGTGGGCTTTTGCGCCCACCCTGTGATGCAGCGGCTTACGCGCCGTTGTTGCACGAACCCAGTTCGCCACCAAAGATCGAGGGATCGTAGGTAACCTGAGCAGCCGGAGTAACTTCAACGATTTCCAGAAGGTCAAACTCGGAGGATGGGTTTTCTTTACCCTTCACGACGAGAACGTCCTTAAAGCACTGGTGGTCTTCGGCACGATAGAGCGTTGGGCCGTTCCCCATGCCGTCGAACTCAAAGCCTTCAAGCGCTTCTGCAACGGCACACGGTGCAAACGAGCCTGCACGTTCAACGGCATCTGCATAGAGCAGCGCCTGAACGTAGCAGGTGTGCGCGGCCTGCGACGGCGGGAAGCCGTACTTGGTGCCGAAGGATTGCACGAACGCCTTGGAGCCTTCGTCCTGCAGCGACCAGTGCCAGTTGGTGGAACCGAAGATCCCCTTCACGTTGGCACCCGCACCCTTCGCCATCAGGCGGGAGTAGAGCGGAACCACGATCTCGAAGTTCTTGTTGTTCACCAGCTTGTCACGCAGGCCGAACTGCACCGCGTTGGTCAGCGAGTTCACCATGTTGCCGCCGTAGTGGTTCAGAACCAGCACGTCCGCACCCGATTGCAGAACCGGCGCGATATAGGACGAGAAGTCCGTTTGCGTCAGCGGTGTTTTCACAGCTGCCACGGTTTCCCAGCCGATCGCTTCGGTCGAGGTGCGCACCGCTTCTTCGGTGGTGTAGCCCCAGTTGTAGTCGGCTGTCAGGTGGTACGCCTTGCGGTCGGTGCCGTAGTTGGCCCCGAGGATCGGCGCAAGCGCGGCACCGGACATGTAGGAGTTGAAGAAGTGGCGGAAACCATTGGCCTTCTTGTCCTTGCCGGTGGTGTCGTTGGAGTGGGTCAGACCCGCCATGAAGATGATGCCGGCCTCCTGGCAGAGCGCCTGCACGGCCACGGCCACGCCCGAGGACGAACCGCCCGTGATCATCACGGCGCCGTCTTTTTCGATCATCGACCGGGCCGATGCGCGTGCAGCGTCGGATTTGGTCTGCGTGTCGCCCGTGACGTACTCGACCTTCTTGCCGAGGATGCCGTTGCCCTGCAGGGCCTTGGACGAGAACGTGTTCATCAGGCCGCCGTCGCCACCGCCGTTCAGGTGCTCGACCGCCAGCTCGTAGGCGCGCAGTTCGTCCGCGCCTTCGTCAGCATAGGGGCCCGACTGGGGCACGTTGAAGCCCAGCGTCACCGTGCTGCCAGTGGGTGCGTTGGTAAATCCCGCGTGGCTTGCCGCCGGCAGATATGTCGGCAGTGCGAGGCCCGCACCGGCCACTGCGCCGGTTTGAAGCACGCCGCGACGCGACAGTGTCATTTTGGACATGAAAATCCTCCCGTTTCATTTGAACGGTGCGACACAGGCTCCTCGACCTGGGACGCACGGCACCTGAGGGTGCAGTGTCCTTATCGCGCGAAGTTTGAAAACCGCGCAATAAACCCTTTGTTTGTCGGAATTATTTTGTAAACATTTCCACAATACGGCAGTATACACTGTAAAGTTTCTTACGACGCAGTGCAGAAAGCCTCTGAAATCCATAGTTAATTTCGGATGCGGGGCGGGAGGAGCAGATGGCACGCGAAGCACTGGCAGGCACGCGCATCCGCGAGCGGCGGATCATGGCGGGGTTCAAGCAGGCCGATCTGGCGCGCACCATCGGCATTTCGGCGTCCTACCTCAACCTGATCGAGCACAATCGGCGCAGAATCGGGGGCAAGCTGCTGCTCGACATCGCGGCTGCTTTGGGGGTCGACCCGTCCGTGCTGACCGAAGGCGCGGAGGCGGCGCTGATTGCGACCCTGCGCGAGGCGGCGGCGGGCCAGAACATGAGCGCACCCGAAGCGGAGCGTGTGGACGAGTTTGCCGGACGCTTTCCCGGCTGGGCCGAGGCCTTGGCCGATGCGCATCGGCGCATCGGACGGCTGGAGCGCACGGTCGAGACGCTGAGCGACCGGCTCGCCTATGATCCGAACCTGGCCGCATCCGTGCACGAGGTTCTGTCCACCGCCGCTTCCATACGCGCCACAGCCTCGATCCTGGCCGAGGATCCGGATCTGAACACGGAATGGCGCGGTCGTTTTCATGCCAATCTCGACACGGACAGCCAGCGCCTTGCGGACAGTTCCAAGGCGTTGGTCGGCCTTCTTGACGCCGAAACCGGCGAGGCGGCCTCGGGCCTGTCGGTGCAGGAGGAGGTCGAGGCATTCCTCGATGCCAATGACTATCGTTTCGACGGTCTCGATGCGGAGGATACGCAAGCCGCGAGGGTCCTGGCGGCGGCGCCGGAACTGACAAGTGACAGCGCGCGCCGTGTGGCGCGTGTCGTGCTGCGCCGGATGTCTGCGGATCAGGCGGCGTTGACGGATGCGGCGATGCGGGATGCCGTTGATGCGCACGGGCCTGACCCCATTGCCATTGCCAACGACTGCAAGGTGCCGGTGTCGCAGGTGATGCGTCGCCTGGCGTTGTTGCCGGATCACACCCTTGGCCTTGTGGTCGCGGATCGTGCCGGCAGCCTCACCTTTCGCAAGGCGGTCGCCGGGTTTTCCATCCCGCGCCATGGTGCGACCTGTCCCCTTTGGCCGGTGTTCGAGGCGCAGGCACGCCCGGGTGTGGCCCTGTTTGCGCGGGTCGAGATGCCGGGCCGTGGCACGGCCATCTTTGATTGCTACGCGATCGCCGATGTGGTCGGGCCCGCGGCACCCAATGTGTCCCCGTTGACCGAAGCGACAATGCTCATTGTGCCGGTCGGTCCGGATGCGCGCGCCGAGGCGCCGGTGACGTTGCGGCTGGGTCCCTCGTGCCGCATCTGTCCGCGTGCCCGGTGCCCGGGCCGGCGCGAGCCGTCGATCCTGAGCGAGGGCTTTTGACAGGGCGCGCAAATGCGCACATAGTTTCGGTCGTGTTGAATGAGGCCAAAGGTCCGGTGGCACGACGTGGGGAGGAGAGCCAGACATGGGCAAGCATGTTCTGCTGGTCGAAGACGAAGCCAATATCATCGAGGCGATCCGCTTTTTGCTCAGCCGGGAGGGCTGGCAGGTGGACACGCATAATGACGGGGCAACGGCGGTTGATGCGGTGCGCGAGATGCGACCGGATTTGCTGATGCTCGACTATATGCTGCCGGGCAAGAACGGGATGGACATCCTCAAGGAGTTGCGCGCCGACCCGGACTTTACCAAAATGCCGATCCTGATGCTGACGGCGCGCGGACAGTCGCGCGACCGTGACGAGGCAGAGCGTGCAGGCGTCAGCCGGTTCATGACCAAACCGTTTTCCAACACCGAGGTGCTGACCGCCGTTCGCGACCTCGTTCAGCTGGCGCGATGAAACCGCCCCCGCCGAGCTCCGTCTTTCTGGAGCGTCGCAGTTACCGCCGGCGGCGCCTGATGGATGCGGTACGATTGCTGCCGATCTTTGGCGCGCTCATGCTGATGCTGCCGCTGTTCTGGCCCACCGGGCAAAGCGCACCGGACGCCGCCGTGTCGATGTCGACAGCCGTGATCTATGTCTTTGTGGTCTGGTTGCTGCTGATCTGCGCGGCTTATGGGTTGTGGAGTGTCATCTGGGCGTCCCGCCCGCCGCGCGCGGACAGTGACGCGGATACCAAAGACGGAGACGCGGCGTGACGTCCGTTAACCAGTTGCTGGGGCTGAGCCTCGCCTATGTCGCGTTCCTTTTTGCCATTGCGTTCTTTGCCGAGCGTGCGGCGGCGCGGGGGCAGGGCGGCTGGATGCGCAGCCCATGGGTCTACACGCTGTCCTTGTCGATCTACTGCACCGCCTGGACATTCTACGGAGCCGTCGGATACGCCGCGCGGTCGGGCATGGAATTCGTGACGATCTACCTTGGCCCGACGCTGGTCATGCTGGGGTGGTGGTGGATCCTGCGCAAGCTGGTGCGGATCGGGCGCGCACAGCGGGCCACGTCGATTGCCGACCTGATCTCGGCGCGCTACGGCAAGTCGAACCTGTTGGCCATCGTCGTGACGCTCATGGCGGTGATCGGTGTCACGCCGTACATTGCGCTGCAATTGCAATCCGTGACCCTGTCGATTGGGGCCTTTGCCGGTCCGTCTGACAGCAGCGGGCTGGGCAATCCGTCCTCCGCGTTCTGGGTGGCGGGTGGTCTGGCCCTGTTCACGGTGCTCTTTGGCACACGGAAACTGGACGCCAATGAACGTCACAGCGGTGTGGTCATGGCCATCGCCGTCGAGGCGGTGGTCAAGCTGATCGCCCTGATTGCGGTGGGCGTCTTTGTGGTCTGGGGAATTGCGGGCGGTGTCGGGCCCATGCTCGACCAGATCGATGCGTCGCCCATCGGCACATGGGAGATGGACAGATCCCGCTGGGTGGCGCTGACGGCCCTGTCGGCTGCCGCCTTCCTGTGCCTCCCGCGCATGTTCCAGGTACTGGTTGTCGAAAACGACGACGAGCGCCACCTGCAGATCGCGGCGTGGGCCTTTCCGGTCTACCTGATGCTGATGAGCCTTTTTGTGGTGCCCATCGCGGTTGTGGGCCTTGATCTGATGCCTGCGGGTTCGAACCCCGACCTGTTTGTGCTTACCATTCCACTGGCCGAAGGGCGCGAGGGCCTGGCGGGGTTGAGCTTTCTGGGCGGGTTCTCTTCGGCAACGTCCATGGTGATTGTTGCAACGCTGGCGCTCGCCACGATGGTGTCGAACCATGTGGTCATGCCGGTCTGGCTGAATGCGCAGGGGCGCGACGGTGCACTGGTGTCGGGCGACGTGCGCAATGTGGTGCTGGTGGCGCGACGTGCCTCGATCCTGATGATCCTCGGGCTTGGATACCTCTATTACCGGTTTTCCGGGGGCGGTGCGGCCCTCGCCGCCATCGGACTGATTTCGTTCACGGGTGTGGCCCAGTTTCTGCCCGCACTGCTTGGCGGTATCTTCTGGCGCGGCGCATCGCGTTGGGGAGCGCTGGCGGGGCTGAGTATCGGGTTTGTCGTGTGGGTCTACGCGTCGCTCCTGCCCAGTTTCGGGCCGGATGGCGCGATGTCCGCGCGCCTTCTTGCAGACGGACCCTGGGGCGTCGGATGGTTGCGTCCGCAGGCCCTCTTTGGCATCGCGGGGCTTGATCCCACGGTGCATGCGGTGGTGTGGTCGCTCACGCTCAACACTGCTGCCTTCATCATCGGGTCACTCGTGACCTTTCCCACGCCGCTGGAACGGCTGCAGGGCGCGCAATTTGTGAACGTATTCGAGCTGTCCGGTCAGCCGCGTGAATGGCACGCAGCCTTGGCCACCTCCGAAGACCTCATGATCATGGCGCAGCGTATCCTTGGGCCGGATGAGGCGCGCAAACTCTTTCGGGAAGAAGCGGACGGGCAGGGCAACCCGGGCCGCTTGCCGGAACCCAGCCAGGCCTTTCTGCAACGGCTCGAACGTGAGCTGGCAGGGTCCGTGGGCGCTGCGACGGCGCACGCCATGATCTCGCAGCTTGTGGGCGGCGCGTCCGTTTCGGTTGAGGACCTGATGGCGGTGGCCGACGAATCCGCGCAAATCCTTGAATATTCCAACCAGCTCGAAGCCAAGAGCGCCGAGCTGGCCCGCACCGCAGGTCAGTTGCGCACCGCAAATGACAAACTCACGGCTCTCTCGGTACAGAAGGACGCGTTTCTGAGCCAGATCAGCCACGAATTGCGGACGCCGATGACATCAATCCGGTCATTCTCCGAGATTTTGCGGGACACCGAAGGGATGGGGCAGGTCGAGAAGACAAAATACGCGTCAATCATCCATGCCGAGGCAATCCGGCTCACGCGTCTGCTCGACGATCTGCTGGATCTCAGCGTTCTGGAAAACGGTCAGGTCAACCTGAATGTCGAAGCAGGGCGGCTGGAGGATGTACTGGAACAGGCCGTTGTGACGGCGCAAGCCAGCGGCACCGGCAGGCTTGAGATCCGGCGCCGCCGTCTCAACGAGGCCGTGGCCCTGAGCACAGATCTGGACCGGCTGGCGCAGGTGTTCATCAATTTGATGACCAATGCCGACAAATATTGTGATGCGCCCGAGCCGCGCCTCGATATCTCGGTCGAGACACGGGGCGACGCGACCTGCGTTCTGTTTTTTGACAATGGCACGCCGATCGAGACCGCCGAGCAGGACCTGATTTTCGAAAAATTTGCCAGGATCGACGGCACCCCGGGGTCCGGCGCGGGCCTTGGGCTGGCCATTTGCCGCGAGATCATGACGCGCCTTGGGGGCGACATTGTCCTTGATACGTCCGGGGCCGGAAATTGCTTTGTCGTGGTTTTGCCCCGGCAAGCGGCACTGGCAGCGCAATGAATTTCCCTGAATTCAGGGTCCTAAAGCCATTGGTAACCAATCCGCTTTAATCCTGCGCCCACGGATCACGTCATGCTTAAGTGAGTGTATGGACGACCAGAAGCCATCCAATGCGCTGCAGCGGCTTGCACGCGCAGGCCGCGCGCATCATCAGGCGCGTTCGATCACCTTGCAAAAGGGGATGCGGCAGGCGCTTGGCCGTGTGGCGGACGCGCTGATGGACCTGCCGATGGCGGTGATCGGGGTCAAGGTTCAGGATGTCGACGAAACCAAACTGAGCGAGGTTTTCGAGGAAAACGCGCTTTTGATGCTGCTGGACGGGCCCGCACGGGCACGCGGTGCGGCGATGTTCGATCAGGTGCTGGTGGGCGGTATGATCCAGCAACAGACCCTTGGGCTGGTGCGCGAGGATGATGGCGCGACGCGGAGAATGACGCGCACGGATGCGGCCATGTGCGCGCCGCTGGTCGATGGGCTGATCGGCGCCGTGGCACCGAGCCTGGATCTGCACGAAGAACGCGCGTTGATCGAAGGGTTCCGTTTTGGCACGCGGGCCGAGGATCCGCGTTCGCTGATGCTGGCCCTGGAAGCCACGGAATATTGTGTGCTGCGCCTGACCATCGACGTCGCACAGGGCAAACGGCAGGGGGACATGGTCCTGATCTTTCCGCGCGCCGATGCCAACGCGCCGGACACAACCGATGGCGCGCCGGAAGAGGACGGCGCAGCGACGACAACGCCGCAACTGGCAGACACCGTCATGCAGGTCGAAACCGTCCTGAAAATGATTCTGTGCGACATTCCTATGTCGCTCGATGCGGTGCGCGGGCTGAAACCGAGCGATGTCCTTTCGGTGCCAACCGGCCACTTTCCGAATGTGCGCATGACAACCATTACCGGGCGCATTGTCGGTCGCGGTGCCGTGGGGCATGTGAACGGCGTGCGGGCGGTCAAACCGATCCGAAAACCGAACTACGCCTCGCACCCGATGCGCCGCGAAAGCGACGCCAAGGACCTGGACCTACCCGAAGTCGAACTGCCAGATATCAGGGAACCAATCGTGGAAATGCCGGATGCGGCGCCGCAACTGCCAGCGGTCATGGATGCGGGTCCGACCGAATTACCTGACGCTGGGGATGGCGGAGATGCCGGGCTGCCGGAGCTGGATCCGGCTGCGCCGGCCCTCGATCTGCCTGATCTGGATGCAACCCCTGACGGGCCCATGGACATTGATCTGCCGGATCTGGACGATCTGCCCGACCTTGCCGATCTACCGGATCTTGCCGATCTGCCCGACCTCGACCCTGTCAAGGTCGCGAGCTAGGCGGATCACTTTGTGCTGGCAATCGCCTCGAGCGTGGGGCGGATGTTTTCGAGGTCATATCCGCCCGCGCGTGCCGCGCTCAGCACTTCATTCACGCCCATCTCGGCGGCATGGCCCAGTGTCCACACAACCGTTGACCGCGTACCGGAGGCGCAATAGGCCAGCGTCGGCCCGGTTGAGGCTGCGATCAGATCTGCCTGTTGTTGCACAATGGCAGGCGTCATGGATGTGTGTGTCAGGGGCAGGCGGTGAAACACCAGACCCGCCTCGCGCGCCGCTGCTTCGACGGCGTCCGCCTGAAACGCAGGCGGAACCTCGCCATCGGGGCGGTTGCAGATGACGGTGGTGATCCCGGCGGCGGCGACGTCTGCCATGTCAGCCGGGTCCAGTTGCGGCGCAACGAAATAGTCGGGCGTGATCTGACGGATATCCATGGGTCCGGGTTTATGTGCGCGCGGCGTCGCTGTCCAGCACCCGACGCAGCGGCGGTGCCGCAAGCATGCCCGCAAGCATCGCCGCAAGGAACACGAACCCCGGCCAGCCGCCGTAGCTGAGCGAGGCCAGGGCGGGGCCCGGACACAGCCCGACCAGCCCCCAGCCGATCCCGAAGAGAACCGAGCCCACAATCAGGGGACGCGTGATCCTGTCGCTTGGAGGGGGCGGGAACGACTCACCGGCCACGGGTTTGCCCTTGCGGGCAAAGCGCCATGCCACGACCATGGGCAGGATCGCACCGCCCATGACAAAGACCAGCGTCGGGTCCCAAGCACCCGCAAAATCCAGAAAGCCGCGGACACGGGCCGTGTCCGTCATGCCGGACACGTGCAGGCCGCCACCAAAAAGGGCGCCGCTCAGAAGGGCCAGAACCGCGCGCATCACCAGCCGAGCCCCACGCGCAATGCCGTCACCGTCAGCGCGCCTGCGCCGATATAGGCGAGCGTCGCCACAAATCCCCGCAGCGAAAACCGTGACATGCCGCAGACACCATGTCCGGACGTGCACCCATTTGCGATCCGTGTACCGACGCCAACCGCAAGTCCGCCCAGGACCAGCACCCAGATCTGCGTCGTGGCCTGCGTCGCAACCTGCCAGCCCAGTCCGGTCGCCAAGGCAGGTGTGCCGATCAGGCCAACCAGAAAGGCGAGCGTTGTCCCCCGGTCCTGGCCGGTGCCGTCAATCAGGCCGCCCACGATGCCGCTGGCGCCCATGATCCGCCCTGTGCCCAGCAACAGGACAGCGCCCGCGCATCCAATCATCAGGCCGCCGATCAGCCCGTAAATCCAAGCAATATCCATATCCATCACCCCATAAACACGCCGACGACCACCAGCATCAAGCCCAGCACCGAAACGAACAGAGCCGCAAGGTTGCGTGGCAGGACGCGTGCCATCACCGCGCGCATTTCCGCGTCCGGCAATTGCGCACGTCTGGCACGCCAGACCGTGATGATGCACCAGATGAGACCGGCCAGACCGAGCAGGGCAAAGCCAGCACCGCTCCAGACAATAAGTTCGAAAATGGGCGCGCGTGTCGATACTTCCATGGTGCGACGGCTAGCGCAGTGCCGCGTCGGATACAAGTCGCGCTGTCCCCCTTGCGCGGGCGCGGCGCCTCCCGTATCGAAGCCACGCATTCTCCCTTTCAAGAGGCCCTCATGACCGACACTGCCACCAATGCCGAAAGCTACCGTGTCACCGCGGACGAGCTGCGCCAATTCGTTGAACGCTTCGAACGGCTGGAGGCAGAGAAAAAGGACATCGCGGACCAGCAAAAGGAAGTGATGGCCGAGGCCAAGGGGCGGGGCTACGACACCAAGGTGATGCGTAAGGTGATTGCCTTGCGCAAGCGCGACAGCGACGACATTGCCGAGGAAGAAGCCGTGCTGGAAATGTACAAGGAAGCGCTGGGCATGCGCTGAGCGTGGCTTAGTCGTCGGGCGCCACAATCGGATGATAGCGTAGCCGCCTCAGCGGCAGCGCGGACGCCTCCGGGGTGAGCGCGACGCGCAAGGGCTGCCCGGTGCGCCGGTCCGTCAGGGACAGCGCGCTTTGCCCGTCCTTCAGATGCGTGTCCCCCCAATGCATGAGCGCAAGGATGACAGGCACCAGCCCGCGCCCCTTGCGCGTCAGCACATAGCCGTGTCGGGTGCGCGCTGTTCCATCGCGATAGGGGTGCTTCTCAGCCAGGCCGTTCTGCACGATCTCGCCAAGGCGGGAGGACAGCACGGATTTGGGGATGCCGATCTCGTCCTGGATATCCGCAAACCGTCCCACGCCATACATCAGTTGCCGTAGGATCAGCCACGTCCAACGGTCCGACACGATGTCGAGCGCCAGCGCCGCACCGCATTGATCCGGTCGGACGGGAGCGTTTCGTAGAAAAGCATCAGGGTTTGACAAGCGAACCTAGCCTCCAATAGGGTTGAGTATGTGATTCAAACCTAGGCGGTATCATACCAAATAACAGCACCGAAGTCGTCACCGGCGGATGCTATTGCGGTGCGTTGCGCTACCGCACCGCCTTGGAAGGCCCCGTCGCCGGGCAATGCCACTGCCGCGCCTGTCAGCACATCGCGGGTGGCGGACCACAGTTTTTTCATCTCGTTTCGCCCGAGGC
>CAZRUV010000091.1:0-14455 GCA_964603315.1 uncultured Rhodobacterales bacterium | reverse complement strand
GAGGTGCTGCGCGCCATGGACAGTTGCACCGTTCCGCCCGGACAGGTCCGCCGGATCGAGAACCGTTCAAACCACGTCTGCAAGATGCTTGTCGTCATCCCGTACCCCGAAGGAGGGCGCCCGAAATGAGCCTGTCCGATCCGCTTTCCTTCTTTGATGTCACCGGCAAGGTCGCCCTGATCACGGGGGCCTCGGGCGCCTTTGGCGCGGTTGCTGCCGAATGCCTGTCAGGCGCGGGCTGCAAGGTCGTGCTGGCGGCGGGCAACGCAGAGGCCATGGCCGACGTGGCCGCGAAGTGCACAGGCGAGGTGGCCCAGATCAACGCCCGCCCCGACAGTGAGGCCGCCTGCGAAGACATGGTCGCGCAGGCTGTGGCGGCCTTTGGCAGGCTGGATATCCTCGTGGTCGCCTCCGGCATGAACAAGGTGGCCAAGATCGACGCGATGGACCCCGGCACGTTCACGGACGTAATGGACGCCAATGTCACCCAAAGCTGGCTGATGGCGCGCGCCGCGACCAAACAGATGCAGGCGCAGGGCGAGGGGGGCAAGATCGTCCTGATGTCCTCTGCCCGTGGCCTGCTTGGTCACCCGGCGGGCTACACCGCCTATTGCGCGTCCAAGGCCGCCGTGGACGGCATCACCAAGGCGCTGGGCTGCGAGCTTGGGCCAACCGGCATCACCGTGAACGCCATCGCGCCCACGGTCTTTCGCTCGCCCCTGACCGCATGGATGTTCGAAGATACGGATGAGGCCAAGGCCGTGCGCAACGGCTTTCTCACCCGGGTGCCCAAGGGGCGGCTGGGCGAGCCCGAAGACCTCGCCGGTCCGCTCCTTTTCCTTTCGTCCCGGGCGTCTGATTTCTACACCGGCCACATCCTCTATGCCGACGGGGGTTACACCGCCGGATGAGCCGGATCGCGGTCATAGGGGCGGGTCTGATGGGCCACGGCATCGCGCTCACCTTTGTGCGGGCGGGGCATGATGTTGTCCTGACCGATCCGATTGACGAGATGCGCGCAACGGCTGTGGACAGGATCTGCCAAAGCCTTGCCCTGCTGGGCGCGGCGCAGACAGAGATTGACGCCACCACCGCCCGTATCGCCCTCACCCCGTCACTGGCTGAGGCCGTCAGCAGCGCCGAAGTCATCTTCGAGGCGGCCCCGGAAAAAATGGCGCTGAAACAGGCCATCTTCAGCGACGTCGAAGCGCACGCGCCCGAGACTGCGATCCTGGCCTCCAACACCTCCGTCATGCCGATAACGCAGATCATGGGCGGTCTGACCCGGCGCAACCGCGCGCTTGGCACTCATTGGTGGAACCCGCCGCACATGATCCCGCTCGTTGAAGTAGTCAAGACCGAATGGACCGATGACGCCACGGCGCAAACCATGCATGACCTGCTGGCCCATGCGGGGAAAACGCCCGTCATGGTCGAGAAGGATGTGCCGGGGTTCATCGGCAACCGTCTGCAACATGCGCTCTGGCGCGAGGCGATCAGTCTGGTGGAAAACGGCATCTGCACGGCGAAGGCCGTCGACGACGTGGTCAAGGCCAGCTTTGGCCGCCGTCTGGCCGTGCTGGGGCCGCTGGAAAACGCGGACCTTGTGGGGCTGGAGTTGACACAGGACATCCACGCGCAAGTATTGTTCGATCTTGAGACACGGGCCGACCCCTCCCCTGTCCTGCAGGCACTGCGGGATCAGGGGCGCACGGGCATGGCCGCAGGCGCAGGATTTAGGGAGTGGGAGCGTGGCGATCTCGACGCCACAAAACAGAAAGTCGCGGATCATCTGAGAAAACTAGAGGCGATATTGCCCGACTAGGTCCGCACGCAATGGGAGGAAAAACATGACACACACTTCAAGACGCCGGTTCATGGGAACCCTGGCCGCAGGCGTGGCGGCCCCCGCGATCCTGCGGTCCACACGGGCCTATGCGCAATCGCCCACGATCAAGGTGGGCTTTGTGACGCCTTCGACCGGGCCGCTGGCCGGCTTTGCCGAGGCCGATGACTACATCCTCGAAGGGCTGCGCGCGCATTTCGCGGGCGGGGTGAGCAACAATGGCAAGTCCTACAATATCGAGATCATCAAGAAGGACAGCCAGTCCAACCCCAACCGCGCCGCCGAGGTCGCCGCCGAACTGATCCTGTCGGACGAGGTGGACATCATCACCGCCGCCGCCACACCCGACACCACGAACCCCGTGGCCGATCAGGCCGAGATCAACGAGATCCCCTGCATCACCACGGACGCGCCATGGCAGCCGTATTTCTTTGGCCGTGGTGGCAACCCCGCCGAAGGGTTCGCCTACACCTACCACTTTTTCTGGGGCCTTGAGGATGTGATCGCCAACTTCACCGGCCTGTGGGAGGGCAGTGGCGTTGCCAAAAAGGTCGGCGGCCTGTTCCCGAACGACGCCGACGGCAACGCGTGGGGGGACCCGAACCTGGGCCTGCCACCGGCATTGGCCGCGCAGGGGTTCGAACTGACCGATCCGGGCCGTTACCAGCCGCTGTCGGATGATTTCTCGAACTTCATCAGTGCGTTCAAGGATGCAGGTTGCGAGATCGTCACCGGCGTGATGATCCCACCGGATTTCGGCACGTTCTGGGCGCAAGCCGCGCAGCAGGGCTTCAACCCCAAGGTGGCAACCATCGGTAAGGCGCTGCTTTTCCCGTCAGCGATCGAGGCGCTCGGGGATCGCGGCATTGGCCTGACCTCGGAAATCTGGTGGTCGCCGAACCATCCGTTCTCCTCCTCGCTCACAGGCACGTCCGCGCGCGATCTGGCGAACGGGTATTCGGCGGCGACGGGACGCCCCTGGACACAACCCATCGGGTTCAAGCACGCGCTGTTCGAAGTCGTAGCCGACGTTATTGCCCGGGCTGAAGACCTCGACGATGCGGACGCCATCGCGGCGGCCATTGGCGGCACCAACATCTCCACCATTGTGGGCGGTGTGAACTGGTCGAACGGGCCGGTGCCCAACGTCTCCAAAACGCCTCTGGTCTCGGGCCAGTGGCAAAAGGCAGGCGACGGGGTCGAACTGGTCATCACCAACAACGCCCATGCGCCGGACATCCCGGTGGGCGGCGAATTGCAGTTGCTCGGCTAGGCACACATGTCCGCCCTCTTGTCCGTTTCGGGGCTGGAAAAGTCCTTTGGGGCCGTGGTTGTGGCCGATGCGACATCGTTCGATGTCGCGTCGGGCGAGGCCGTGGGCATCCTTGGCCCCAACGGGGCGGGCAAGACGTCGCTCTTCAATCTGATCACCGGGGCGCTCAAACCCTCGGCGGGTCGGATCACATTCGACGGGACGGATATCACGCAAACCTCTGCGGCCGCGCGGTGCAAGCTGGGCATCGCGCGGTCGTTCCAGATCCCGCAGCCTTTTGGCGGAATGACGGTATTCGAGAACGCGCTGGTCGGGGCCACGCAAGGGGCCGGGATGTCAGGACACGAGGCGGAACGCCACGCGATGGCCGTTCTGGAGCAGACTGGCCTCTTGGCGCGCGCCAACACCCGGGCCGGCACGCTGACCCTGCTCGAACGCAAGCGGCTCGAACTGACACGGGCGCTTGCCGCGAAACCCAAGCTGCTGCTGCTGGACGAAATCGCAGGCGGGCTGACCGAGGCGGAATGCCAGTCCCTGATCGCCACGATCAAGGACATCCACGCCAGCGGCACCACGATCATCTGGATCGAGCATGTCGTGCACGCGCTGATGGCCGTGGTCGAACGGCTGATCGTCATCGATTTCGGCAAGAAGATCGCCGAAGGCGCGCCCAAGCCGATCATGGAAAGCGCTGAAGTCAAAGAGATTTATCTGGGGGTGGACCCGGATGTCTGATCTGCTGACCCTGTCGGCGCTGGACGCGCATTACGGTGATTTCCAGGCGCTCTATGGTCTCGACCTGTCCGTGTCGGAGGGTGAGGTGATTGCGATCATCGGTGCCAACGGGGCGGGCAAGACAACGCTGATGCGGTCGATCTCGGGTCTGTTGAAGAACCGGCCTGACGCGGTTCTCTATCGTGGCCAGCCCATCGGCGCGATGCGCGCCGATCAGGTGGCGGCGTTGGGCATCGCGCTGGTGCCCGAAGGGCGGCAACTGTTCCCGTCGCTGTCGGTCGAGGAAAACCTGCTGATCGGGGGCAAGACGGGGCGTACCGGTCCGTGGTCGCTGGGCCGGGTCTATGACCTCTTTCCCATCCTGCAGGAACGTCGCGCGCAGGCGTCGACCTCGCTGTCGGGCGGGCAGCAACAGATGGTCGCCATTGGCCGCGCGCTCATGGCCAATCCCGACCTCATCCTCTTCGACGAGATCAGCCTTGGCCTCGCGCCGGTCATTATCCGCCAGATCTACGACGCGCTGCCGGGGATCGTGGGGCGGGGGATGACCGCGATGATTGTCGAACAGGATATCACCAAGGCGCTGTCGGTCTCCTCCCGCGTCTACTGCATGCAGGAGGGGCGCGTGGCACTCGAGGGACGCACCGGCGAGGTGACACATGACGAGATCACGGCGGCCTATTTCGGAGTGGGCGCATGATCGAATGGACCGGAGCCATCGTGCAGGGCGTGCTGCTGGGCGGGCTCTATGCGCTCTTTGCCGCCGGGTTGTCGCTGATCTTTGGCGTGATGCGGCTCGTGAATATCGCCCATGGCGACCTTATCATCCTCGCCGCCTATCTCGGCCTCAGCACCACCGTGATGCTGGGCGTGCACCCGTTCATGGCTCTGCTCCTCGTCATGCCGGTCATGGCGGGCATCGGCTATGTCCTGCAGCGCGGTGTGCTGAACCGCACGCTGGGCCCGGACATCCTGCCGCCCCTGCTGGTGACCTTTGGCCTGTCCGTGATCATCCAGAACGCGCTGCTCGAAACCTACACCGCCGATCCGCGCAAACTGTCGGGCGGGGCCATTGATACCGCCAGCCTTGATCTGGGTGGCATCTCGGTGGGAGTCCTCCCGCTCCTGACCTTCGGCATTGCCGTGGCGGTCATTGCGGGCCTGCAATTCATCTTCTACCGCACATCGCTGGGCCGCGGGTTCCGCGCGGTCAGCGACAATCAGGACATCGCGCAACTCATGGGCCTGAACAAGGCGCATGTGTTCGGTCTTGCCATGGCGCTGGCGCTGGCGGTTGTGGCCATTGCAGGCGTCCTTCTCGGCATGCGCACCAGCTTTGACCCTGCCATCGGCGGCGGGCGCCTGATTTTCGGGTTCGAGGCGGTGATCATCGGCGGCTTGGGCAATCTCTGGGGCACGCTCGCCGGTGGCGTCATCCTTGGCGTTGCGCAAACCATCGGGGCCAAGATCGACCCCGGCTTTCAGATCCTTGCCGGCCACATCGCCTTCCTGCTGGTCCTCGCCGTCCGGCCCAACGGCCTCTTTCCAAGGGTGGAGCATTGACTATGCCGACCGTGTCCCGCTCCACCCGCGCCTCCCGCGTCGCCATGGTAATCGGCGCGCTCGGCCTCATCGTCCTGATCGCCGCACCGTGGTGGGCGGGCCGGGCGGACCTGCGGCTGATGGGCGAGATTTACCTCTACCTCTCGCTCGCCTGCCTGTGGAACCTGATGGCCGGCTATGCCGGCCTCGTGTCGGTGGGCCAACAGGCCTATGTCGGCTTCGGCGGCTACATGCTCTTTGCGCTCAGCATATTCGGTGGGCTGAACCCCGTGGTCGCAATCCTGCTGGGCGGTGTGCTGGCCGCCATCATCTCCGTCCCTGTCGCTGCCCTCATTTTCCGCCTCAAGGGCGCGTATTTCGCCATCGGCACATGGGTCATGGCCGAGGTCTTCCGCCTCAGCTTCGCGCAAATTCAGCCGCTTGGGGGTGGGTCCGGCACGTCGCTGCCCGTGGCGATCGTCAAGGAACTGGGCGCCAAAAAGGCCGCGCGCGAGGCCACAAGCTACTGGCTCGCCCTTGGGGCCGCCGTCGTCGTCCTGCTCGCCGTCTACCTGCTCCTGCGCTCGCGCCGGGGCCTTGCCCTCACCGCCATCCGCGACAGCGAAACGGCAGCCTCCGGCCTCGGCATCGACATCTGGCGCACCAAGCTCGAGGTTTACGTCGTCACCTCCGCCTTCACCGCGATCATCGGCGGGCTGATCTTTCTGCAAAAGCTGCGCATTTCGCCCGATGCCGCGTTCAGCGTCAACGACTGGACCGCATTCGTGATCTTCATCGTCGTCATCGGCGGCATCGGCACCCTCGAAGGGCCGATCATCGGCACGCTCCTCTTCTTCGCCCTGCGCGAAGTGCTGGCCGATTTCGGCACGATCTACCTGATGGTGCTGGGCCTTGTGGCAATCGTCGTGATGCTCAAGGCACCCAAAGGGGTCTGGGGCCTGATCCGCGAGCGTTTCGATCTGGAATTCTTCCCCCTCAGCTACCGCGTACGCACAAAGGACGACTGACATGGCCAAACCGCACAAGACAATCATCACCTGCGCCGTCACCGGGTCGATCCACACACCGACCATGTCGGACCATCTGCCCGTGACGCAGGACGAGATCGCCCGCCAGTCCATCGAAGCGGCGGAGGCCGGGGCCTCCATCCTGCACATCCACACGCGCGACCCCGATGACGGGCGTCCATCCGTCGATCCCGATCACTACACGCCCATTCTGGGCCGGGTGAAACAGTCGACCGATGCGGTGATCAACATCACGACGGGCGGCGCCCCCACCATGCTGATCGCTGACCGGATCAAGGCCGCCGAACGGTTCAGCCCCGAGATGTGTTCGCTCAACATGGGGTCGCTCAACTTTGCCTTTCACCCGCTGGCAGGACGCTATGACAGCTTCAAGCATGACTGGGAAAAGGACTATATCGAAGGGTCCGAGGCCAACATCTTTCGCAATACCTTCGCCGATATCCGGCAGGCGGCGGAAACGCTGGGCCCGCTGGGCATCAAGTTCGAACATGAATGCTACGATGTCGGACACCTCTACAATCTGAAATTCTGCATGGATGCGGGCATGTTCAAGGCGCCGGTGTTCCTGCAATTCGTCTTCGGCATCCTTGGCGGCATTGGCGCGGATGTGGACAACCTCATTTTCATGAAACGCACCGCAGACCGGCTCTTTGGCGACGATTACCGCTGGTCCGTGCTGGGGGCCGGAAACGCACAGATGCCGCTGGCAACGACGGCCAGCCAGATGGGTGGCAACGTACGCGTCGGTATGGAGGACAGCCTGTTCATCAGGCGCGGAGAGCTGGCAACATCCAACGCGCAGCAGGTGACCAAGATCAAGCGCATCGTCGAAGACCTCGGGAGCCAGGTCGCCACACCGGATGAGGCGCGGGAAATCCTTGACCTCAAGGGGGGCGACCGGGTCAACTTCTGACGATGAATGTGTTGTGGATCATGGCCGACCAGCTCCGCTGGGATTATCTCAGCTGCTACGGGGCCACCCATATCCACACGCCCAACCTCGACCGGCTGGCCGCGCGCGGCGTGCGCTTTGACAAGACCTATGTTCAGTCGCCCATCTGCGGGCCCAGCCGGATGAGCTTTTACACCGGGCGCTACGTGCGCAGTCACGGGGCCACATGGAACGGCTTTCCCTTGCGCGTGGGCGAAGCGACGCTGGGCGATCACCTGAGGGAACTGGGCGTGACCTGCGGGCTGGTGGGCAAGACGCACATGACACCGGATCGCGAAGGGATGGCGCGGCTGGGGCTGGAGCCCGACAGCGAGATTGGTGCGCGCGTGGCCGAGTGCGGCTTTGACGTGTTCGTGCGCGACGACGGGACAAACCACACCGACTATCCCAATCGCCATGCCGAGGATTACGACGCCTACCTCCGCGCGCACGGCATGGATGGCCAAAACCCGTGGGAGGAATGGGCAAACACGGCGCAAGCCCCTGACGGGACACTGAAATCCGGCTGGCTGCTGGACACCGCGCCGCTCGCGGCGCGCGTCCCCAAAGCGCATTCCGAAACCGCGTGGCTCACCACGCGCGGCATCGAATATATCGAGGCGCAGGGCGATACTCCGTGGCTCTGCCACCTCAGCTATATCAAGCCGCACTGGCCCTACCTCGCGCCCGCGCCCTACAACGACATGTACGGCGCGGACGATCTGCCGCCGGTCAATCGGCGCGACGGCGAACATGACCACCCCCTGATGCAGGCCTGGGCAGACACCCGCATCTGCCGCAGCTTTGCCAGACAGGCGGTGCGCGACGTGGTCGCCCCGGTCTACATGGGCCTGATCAAGGAACTGGACGACAATCTCGGCCGCCTGTTCGACTATCTGGAAGAGAGCGGGCGCATGGGCGATACCATGATCGTCTTCTGCTCGGATCACGGCGACAACATGGGCGATCACGATCTGGGCGAAAAGGACCTCTTTTACGACTGTTCGGCCCGCATCCCGCTGATCATCTACGACCCGCGCAGCGACGCTGACGCGACACGCGGCACCGCCAGTGCCGCGCTGGTCGAAGGCATCGATCTCGCGCCCACGTTTGTGGAGTTCTTCGGCGGCGCCCGGAAACCCCACGTGATGGAGGGGCGCGCGCTCACGCCGCTCATGCACGGGCAGGACACCGCATGGCGCACGCACTGCATCTCGGAATACGACTACGCCACGCGCGACGCCCGCCGCATGGTCGGCGTCGACCAGAGCGACGCGCGTCTGGTGATGGTATTCGATGGGCGCTGGAAATACATCCATGTCGAGACCATGCGCCCGATGCTCTTTGATCTTCAGGAGGATCCGGGCGAACTGCATGATCTTGGCGACGATCCGGCCTATGCCGATCAGGTGGCCCGCCTGCGCGAGGCGCATTTCGCCTGGGCCCGCCAGCACCACACCCGCACCACGCGGGATGCGCGCACCATCGAACGGATGACGGACAATCGCGAGCCGCCGGGCATCCTCATCGCCTACCGGGACGAAGAGGAACTGGCGCAGGACGGACGGCCCCTGCCTGCACATATCACCCGCAGCAGGGCCCAACAGGGAGGAGACCACAATGGCTGACATTACGACGGATGTGCTGATCATAGGCACCGGGCCCGCGGGCGCGTCCACCGCGGCGCTGCTGGCCACCTACGGCATCGAGACGATGGTCGTGAACCGCTACCGCTGGCTTGCCAACACGCCCCGCGCCCACATCACCAACCAGCGCACGATGGAAGTGCTGCGCGATCTCGGCCCGGAGGTCGAGGGCGAAGCCTACATGCACGCCACCGAACAGGACCTGATGGGCGAGAACGTCTTTTGCGAAAGCCTCGCCGGCGAAGAAATCGGGCGTATGAAAAGCTGGGGCAAACATCCCCTGTCCCGCGCCGCCCACCAGTTGGCCAGCCCCTGCCACATGAACGACCTGCCCCAGACCTTCATGGAGCCGATCCTGTTTTCCACCGCCTGCAAACGCGGCGCGCAGGGGCGCATGTCCACCGAATACCTCTCCCACGTGCAGGACGCCGACGGCGTCACCACCACGCTGCTCGACCGCCTGTCGGGGCGCGAATTCGAGGTCCGTTCGAAATACCTCGTGGGCGCGGATGGGGGCAATTCACTGGTGGCCGAACACATCGACACACCCATCGAAGGCAAGATGGGCGTCGGCGGGTCGATGAACATCCTCTTCCGCGCCGACCTCAGCCAATACGTCGCGCACCGCCCGTCCGTGCTCTACTGGGTCATGCAACCCGGCGCGGATGTGGGCGGCATCGGCATGGGGCTCGTGCGCATGATCCGGCCCTGGAACGAATGGCTGATCGTCTGGGGCTACGACATCAACCAGCCGCCCCCGGAGGTGGACGAAGCCTTTGCCACCGGCGTCGCGCGCCAGCTGGTCGGCGATCCGGAACTGGAGATCGAACTGATCTCGGCCAACACATGGACGGTCAACGACGCCTACGCCACCCATATGCAAAAAGACCGCGTGTTCATCATGGGCGACGCCGCCCACAGGCACCCGCCCTCGAACGGGCTGGGGTCAAACACGTCCATTCAGGACGCCTTCAATCTGGCATGGAAACTGGCCGCGGTGATCAAGGGGCAGGCGGGCGCGGCCTTGCTGGACACCTACACCACCGAACGCGCGCCCATCGCCAAACAGATCGTGACCCGCGCCAACCAGTCCATCGGCGAGTTCGGCCCCATCTTCGAGGCGCTCGGCATGACCGGCGGCACCGATATCGAGCGCATTCAGGCCAACATGGACGCCCGCTGCGACGCCTCCCCCGAGGGTGAGGCGCAACGCGCCGCCCTGCGCGCCGCCATCGCCTTCAAGAAATACGAATTCGACGCCCACGGGGTCGAGATGAACCAGCGCTATGCCTCCGCTGCCGTGGTCAGCGACGGCGCGCCCACACCCGGTTTCGACCGCGATGCCGAGTTGCACTACCAACCCACGACATCCCCCGGCGCGCGCCTGCCACATGTGTGGGTCTTTGACCACGACACGGGCGCGCAAGTCTCCACGCTCGACCTCTGCGGCGGTGGCGCCTTTACGTTGTTGACGGGCATCGGCGGCGAGGCATGGTGCGCCGCGGCCGAAACCGAGGCCGCACGTCTGGGCCTCTCCTTGCGCTGCCACGTCATCGGCCCCCGTCAACCGTTCGTGGACCACACCGGAGACTGGTCCCGCGCCTCCGAGGTGGGTGATACGGGTTGCCTCCTCATCCGCCCCGACCACCACGTCGCATGGCGGAGCGCAAGTTTGACGGAGGATCCGAAGGCAGACCTGCGCCGCGTGCTGAGCCAAATCCTCGCCCGCTAGAAGCAAGCGTTCGACGCGGCCATGGCAAGCGCGCGCATGCCACGCAGGGGCGTTGGCTTGCGTTTTCAAGCGCGTGGATTGTCGCCCAAAAAATTGGTGTGGGCATAGGTCCGTGCCTGCTCAAGTTAACGACTCCTCAACCTTCTTTCTTGACTATTCACCATGTCGCGCAGACTACCGCATTGTGTTGGTCGCACCATGCAGCTATCAATATCTCGTGGATGGAGGGAAATTTGACACGTCTGACGTCGATTGAATTCTGTGCCGGTGCTGGCGGCCAGGCGTTGGGCTTGGAACTGGCTGGCTTCGAGCACAAACTGTTGGTCGACAACGACGCCGATTGCTGCGCCACCCTGTC
This sequence comes from uncultured Rhodobacterales bacterium, assembly GCA_964603315.1. GTDB lineage: Bacteria > Pseudomonadota > Alphaproteobacteria > Rhodobacterales > Rhodobacteraceae > Tateyamaria. The sequence continues at coordinate 3,343 of CAZRUV010000091.1, read as the reverse complement.
CGCCAACCGGCCTGATTGGCGCGTCGAACAGCGGGACATGGCCCAGTATGATTTGCCGAACATAGGCGCGGTTGACCTTTTTGCAGCAGGGCTGCCGTGCCCACCATTCTCCGTGGCCGGAAAGCAATTGGGCGAAAACGACGAAAGAAATCTGTTCCCTGCAGCGCTGGAATTGATTCATGCCAGTCAGCCGAAATTCGTCTTGATTGAAAATGTTCGCGGTTTCCTGTCCAGGTCTTTTGAGACGTATCGTGGCCAGTTGCGAGACGCTTTTTCCGAAATCGGATATGAGGTAGGCTGGAAGCTTTTTGACGCAAAGGATTTCGGTGTATCACAAAGCCGTTCGCGCGTCGCGATTGTCGCGGCAAAGTCACGGTATTGGTCCGAATACAGCTTTCCGGAACCCTGCAATTCAGCGCCACTTGCGATTGGTGATCTGCTTGTTGATCTCATGGCCGAAAACGGTTGGCACGGCGCCAGAAAATGGCAACGCAATGCAAGAGCGATTGCCCCGACAATCGTCGGCGGATCGAAAAAACATGGTGGTCCGGATCTCGGACCAACGCGCGCCCGAAGTGCGTGGGAAAAGCTTGGTGTGAACGGGAAATCTATCGCGGAAACCGCGCCACCAGCCAGCTTTGACGACATGCCGCGCCTGACAAACAGAATGGTTGCTCGCGTACAGGGTTTTCCCGACAATTGGCGCTTTATGGGTAAAAAAACGTCAGCTTACAGGCAAGTCGGAAATGCCTTCCCGCCGCCAGTCGCATGCGCATTGGGGAAATCGATCAGAGATTGTATTTTGGCCGTTGACGACCCGCGCGCATCTGCTGTGGCGGCGGAATGAGCGACAAAAGACCGAAAGGCGCGCGCGCAAAACTTCGAGCGCACTTTCTGAACAATCTGGGCCGAGTCATGGACTCCGATGAATTGCGAACGGTGGCCGGTGGTATCACTGAGTGGGGTCGACGTGTCCGCGAGTTGCGCAGCGAAGAGGGCTATCAAATACTCACGCATAACGACCGCGCGTCGCTGAAGCCGGGGCAATACGTTTTGGAAGATCCAAAACCAGTACCTGCATTCAACCGCGATATCTCCAAAGAGACGCGGGCTTTTGTGCTCGATCGAAACGGGTTCACATGTCAACAGTGCGGTGCTGTGGCGGGCGAGCCGCATCCATATGACATTACACGAAAAACGAGACTGCAAATCGGCCATGTGATCGACAAATCTCTCGGCGGTGACGACAGTCCGTCCAATCTGCGTGCGCTCTGTTCTGTGTGTAACGAGGGGGCTGCGAACCTAACTTTGGATCGCCCTTCGTTGCAAAAACTACTGGTGCAAGTCCGCCGGGCAACAGCAGCAGACCAGAAGGGCGTTTTGGAGTGGTTAAAGTCGAAATTTGATACGTAGCTGTTTGCAAACCTTTCAAGGCCAGTGCGATCCCAGTAAGCGCAGGGATCAGTGTGCGCATTCAAATGCGTATCGCATCTCCATTTGGGTCACATGCCACGCAGCACGATACCCAACGGTGTGACTGTTGTAGTAACCCCCACTTAACAAACCCCACCGCACGCCCTGTTAACCCCGCCCGCGGTGCACAAACGGTGTACGGTCTGTGCACAGGTTGTGTACGGGTTGTGACCCCACAAAACCCCTTAAAACAAAGCCGTTAACCCCCGATTCCCGACACCGTGCCACAACACCTCACCGAACGTTGCGCCGCGCGACATCCAGGGCCATTGACCAGCCCCCACTTCCGCGACATATCCAAGCGCATGACACCGCTCAGCCATATCCGCAATTTCTCCATCGTCGCCCATATCGACCACGGGAAATCCACGCTCGCCGACCGTCTCATCCAGTCCACCAACACCGTGGCGGACCGGGACATGAAGGAGCAACTCCTTGATTCTATGGACATTGAGCGGGAACGCGGCATCACCATCAAGGCCAACACCGTCCGCATCGACTACACCGCACAGAACGGCGAAAAATACGTCCTGAACCTTATCGACACCCCCGGCCATGTGGACTTTGCCTACGAGGTCTCCCGCTCCATGCGCGCGGTCGAAGGGTCACTGCTGGTGGTCGACAGCACGCAAGGGGTCGAGGCGCAGACGCTGGCCAACGTCTATCAGGCCATCGACGCCGATCACGAAATTGTCCCCGTTTTCAACAAGATAGACCTGCCTGCCAGCGATATCGACCGCGTCGCCGAACAGGTCGAGGATGTGATCGGTATTGATGCGTCCGGCGCCATCCCGGTCTCCGCCAAGACGGGCGAAGGGATCATGGAAACGCTGGAAGCCATCGTCCAGCAACTGCCAAGCCCGCAGGGCAACGAGGACGCGCCGCTCAAGGCGATGCTCGTCGACAGCTGGTATGACAGCTACCTCGGCGTGATCGTCCTGATCCGCGTCATCGACGGCCGCCTCAAGAAGGGCGAAAAGATCAAGTTCCTGTCCAACGGCACGGTCCATCACGTGGACCGCGTCGGCGTCTTCCGTCCGCAGATGGAGATGGTGGACTCCCTGGGCCCCGGCGAGATCGGGTTCCTGACGGCCTCCATCAAACAGGTCCGCGACACCCGTGTCGGCGACACGATCACCCATGAGCGCAAGGAGGTAGCGCCGCTTCCCGGCTTCAAACCCTCGCAACCGGTTGTTTTTTGCGGTCTTTTCCCCGTCGACAGCGCCGAATTCGAAGACCTCCGCGACGCCATCGACAAGCTGGCGCTCAACGATGCGTCTTTCTCCTTCGAGATGGAGACGTCGGCCGCCCTTGGTTTCGGTTTCCGCTGCGGGTTCCTGGGGCTCCTGCACCTCGAGGTGATCCGCGACCGGATCGAGCGGGAATACAACATCGAGCTGATCACCACCGCACCGTCGGTGATCTACCACGTCCACCTCAAGGATGGCTCGATGATGGAACTGCACAACCCCGCCGACATGCCCGACCTCAGCACCGTCGACCACATGGAAGAGCCGCGGATCAAGGCGACGATCCTTGTCCCCGACGACTACCTGGGCGATGTGTTAAAACTCTGTCAAGATCGGCGTGGCATACAGGAGGACCTGACCTACGCCGGCTCCCGCGCCATGGTCGTCTACGACTTGCCGCTGAACGAAGTGGTGTTCGATTTTTACGACCGCCTGAAATCGGTGACCAAGGGCTACGCGTCCTTCGACTACCAACTGACGGGATATCGAGAGGACAATCTGGTCAAGATGTCGATCCTCGTGAATGACGAGCCTGTGGACGCGCTGTCGATCATGGTCCACCGCGACCGGGCCGAGATGCGGGGCCGCGCCATGGTCGAAAAGCTCAAGGACCTGATCCC
>CAZRUV010000090.1:0-14533 GCA_964603315.1 uncultured Rhodobacterales bacterium | reverse complement strand
TGATGGGGTATCAATAACAGATCAGAGATACAGAAGGGTCAGGATCCGTTGCGCCCGCAGCACTATTTGCGCGGTTTGGCCCGCAGGGTCGGGTCGGCTTGTGTCGGATCTTCCGGCCAGGGGTGTTTTGGGTATTGCCCGCGCATGTCCTTGCGCACATCCGCATAGGAATGCGCCCAGAAACGCGGCAGGTCGGCTGTCACCTGCATGGGGCGCTGCGCCGGTGACAAGAGCGTGACCTGCAACGGCTGCGCACCCACCATCGGGTGGGTTGTGACGCCGAACATCTCTTGCAGGCGCACGGCAATGCCCGGTTGTTCGGCATCATAGTCGATGGGCACCTTGCGTCCCAACGGCGTCACAAACGCGCCGGGGACCGCGCGGTTCAAGGCCTGCATGTTGTCCCAGCCCAGATGCGCCTCGAGCGCCGGGCAAATGTCGAACCCCTTCCAGTCGGCGGCGCTGCGCACGCCGGAGAGATAGGGCAAGAGCCAGTCCTCCAGTGTGCCCATCAACGTGGCCTCCGAAATGTCGGGAAAGCCATCCCCCATGAGGGCCGCGCGTGCCATGAGCCGCGCAGCGGCTTTGGACGGGCGCAACCCCAAGTGCCGCACACCGTCGAGCATGGCGCGGTTCAGCGCCTCTTCGGGTGCGTCCTTCCAGACGCGGTCCTCCAGCACGAGCGCGCCGAAACAGCGTTGCTGCCGCGCCAGCACACGACCCTCGCGCCGCGACCATGTGCAGACGTCACGCCACAGGATCTGGTCACCAAACACCGCCTCGAGCTCAGCCTCTCCCAACACGGCGGCTTGGCGGATGCGGGCCTCTCGCGGGTCGCCATCCAGATCTGTCGCGACGATCAGGCGCTGCCCGGCCAGCGCATCGCCGTCCGGCATGACAGCACCCTTGCCGCCCGACAGGACATAGCGCGGCGCATCGCCCTTGCGCCGCAGGCCCACCCGGTCCGGGTAGGCGAGGGCTGCCATGGCTGCATGGCTCAGGTCGGTGCTTTTGCGTCCCTTGCGCAGGCGCTTTGCCTCGGCCTTGATCCGCGTGACGGCACCCCGGTGCGCGGCCTCGCCAAAGTCCTGGGGACGTTCGATTGCGCGGAGGCGCAAACTCAGATCGACGCCGCGCCCGCGCAGCGGATCCCGGTCGGCCAACAGTGCGGCAAGCACGGACGCGCCATCCCCGGCGCGTTCCAGCATATGCGCCAGCCGGGGATGCAGCGGCGCTCGGGCGAGGGCGCGGCCATGGTCGGTGATGCGGTTCTGTCCATCAAGACCACCCAGCATGCGTAGCAGGCTGCGCGCCTCGGCCAGTCGCCCGGCATGTGGCGGCGAGACAAAGCGCATGTCGTCCTCCGATCCGCCCCAAAGCGCCAGTTCCAGCGCGAACCCGCTCAGATCGCCGGCCTCGATCTCTGGGGGCGGATGGGCTGCCAGCGCGCCATCCTCCCCACGGGTCCACAGCTTGTAGCATTGCCCGGGTGCGACGCGCCCGGCGCGGCCCGCCCGTTGGGTTGCTTCGGCCCGGGTCACGCGTTGTGTCACGAGGCGCGACATGCCGGATGCGGGATCAAACACCGCGCGCCGCGATTTGCCGCCGTCGACCACGATGCGGATGTCGGGAATGGTCAGGGACGTCTCGGCGATGGACGTGGCCAGCACGACCTTGCGCCGGTCCGATGGGGCGACGGCGGCGCGCTGCGCTTTCAGGTCCATGGCGCCAAACAGGGGCTGAACGGCGCAATCGCCAGAAACCTGGCCAGACAGCGCCGCTTCAACCCGCCGGATTTCGCCTTCCCCCGGCAGAAAAGCCAAAAGACCGCCCGGGGCCTCTTGCAGCGCCTGCTGGATGAGGTCGGCCATTGCCGCCTCGAACCGCTGCGCTTTTGGCAGCGGGGTGCCGAGCCACTGCGGCGTCACCTCAAAGCTCATGCCCTCCGACGTCAGCACCCGAGCCTGCATGACATCCGCCACCGGGCCTGCATCCAGCGTGGCCGACATCGCGAGCAGGATCAGATCATCGCGCAAGGCCTCGGCCACTTCGAGGCAGAGGGCGAGGCCCAGATCGGCATTGAGGGAACGTTCGTGAAATTCGTCGAAGATCACGGCGCCAACGCCCGGCAGTTCGGGGTCGGATTGCAGCATCCGGGTCAGGATGCCTTCGGTCACAACCTCGATCCGGGTGGCTTGCGACACCTTGGCATCGCCACGGATCCGGTAACCGACCGTCTGGCCCACCGGTTCTCCGAGCGTTGCCGCCATACGGTCTGCTGCGGCCCGCGCGGCAAGGCGGCGCGGCTCCAGCATGATGATCTTGCCATCCGTCAAACCGGCGTCGCACATCGCAAGCGGGACGCGTGTCGTCTTGCCGGCACCGGGCGGGGCCTGCAACACGGCGCGGCCATCGCGGGCCAGCACGGTCATGAGCTCTGGCAGAATGGCGTCGATGGGCAGGGCAGGGGCGGTCATGGCAGGCCTTATGGCCTATGCGCGCCACCGCGCCAACTCTGGACATTTGGCGCCGGCCCGCTCAGATAGCGGCGATGGGACAGACGATCGACATAGCTGATCTGGCAGAACGAATTGCAGCAGGAGAGCGCCGCGCGCTGGCGCGTGGTATCACGCTGATTGAAAGCAGCCGTGCCGATCATCGCGCCGAGGCGCACGCGCTGTTGAATGCCCTGCCGCAAGACCGTCAGGCGCTGCGCATCGGGCTGTCGGGAACACCTGGCGTGGGCAAGTCCACCTTTATCGAAGCCTTCGGCATGATGCTGACAGGGCGCTCCTTGCGTGTGGCGGTGCTGGCGGTTGATCCAAGTTCGGCCCGGTCCGGCGGGTCGATCCTCGGCGACAAGACCCGCATGGACCGCCTCAGCCGCGAACCGGGCGCCTTTATCCGCCCGTCCCCCAGCCAGACGCATCTGGGTGGCGTCGCGCGCCGCACGCGCGAGGCGGTGCGGCTCTGCGAGGGCGCAGGCTTTGACGTGGTTCTGATCGAAACCGTGGGGGTGGGCCAGTCGGAGACGCAGGTGGCGCAAATGGCCGATCTGTTTCTGTTGCTGCTGGCGCCTGCGGGTGGCGACGAATTGCAGGGCGTCAAGCGCGGGATCATGGAGATGGCGGACCTCATCCTGATCAACAAGGCCGATGGCGATCTCAAGGCGGCGGCAACACGCACCTGTGCAGACTATGCGGGCGCGCTGCGTCTGCTGCGCAAGCGTGCACAGGACCCCGAAAGCTTTCCCAAGGCGCTGATGGTTTCGGCCCTCGAAGAGGCGGGCATCGCCGATGCCTGGGCCGAGATGCAAGCGCTGACCCAGTGGCGGCGGGACACCGGACATTTCGATGCGACACGGGCCGCGCAAGCGCGCTATTGGTTCGAGGCGGATGTGCGCACGGCGCTGTTGTCGCAACTCGACACTGCCGACGCCCGGGCACGGATGGAGACGCTGGCGCAGTCCGTCGCCGACGGGACCGCCGAACCCGGTGCCGCCGCCGCCGAAATGTTGCAATTTCTGCGCCGTTGAACTGCCCATTCCGGCTTGACCCGGCCCCCGATTCCCCCTATTGCCCGCAAACGAATTTCGCCGGCGCCGCGTGACCTGCGGTGCTGCTGTCGTTTCAGAGGCCGATGCGCCCCCTTGGAACGGCACGATGAACAAAGAGGATGACCCCATGTCGCGTGTGTGCGAACTGACCGGCAAAGGCCCGATGTCTGGCAACAATGTCAGCCACGCCAACAACAAGACCAAGCGGCGCTTTCTGCCGAATCTGAACGATGTGACGCTGCAGTCCGAAACGCTGGGACGTGGCATCAAGCTGCGCATTTCCGCGGCAGCGCTGCGTTCGGTGGACCACCGCGGCGGGCTCGACGCGTATCTGGCCAAGGCCAAGGACGTCGAACTGTCGGACCGCGCGCTGAAGGTCAAGAAAGAGATCGCCAAGGCGCAAGCCGCAGCCTGAACGGCCTGATCTATCAGTTTGAAGCCCCGCTTGCGCCAGCACGCGGGGCTTTTTCGTTGCCATATGCGCGTGACACACCGCTGTCAGCACATGGCGCTTTCGTCAGTTGTCGCGGGCAGGTGTTCTGCGAAAGACGGGCCTGATGCTGCGTGGGTTCTTCCATATCGTTCTGACGCTTTCGTTGCTGATCGCCAGCATCGCGACGGGTGCCGCACGCGCGGCATCACCTGTGGTGGACCATGTGGTGATCTGCTCGGGTCACGCCACATATATCGCGTACGTGGATGAGGACGGCGAACCAACCGCAGCGCCAAACCTGTGCCCGTCCTGCATCCTGCACGTTCTTGCGTCCTTGCCTGCCACGGTTGCAGCGCAAGCCCGGTCACTCGAAGGTGTCGCTGTGGCGGCGCCGAAAATCGCATCCCAAAATGCGCATCCGTGGCCGTCCTCCATCACGCCGCGAGGTCCGCCCGTTCGGTCGATCTGAAACCAGAAAACACCTTTCGGAATTGACCTACAGGAGGACGATATGTCCCGTTCGACCACGCTCAAGGCGGCGCTCTTCGCTGCGCTCATCGCGGCACCTGCGGCCGCCGACATCATGGTGATGGACCCGTATGCCCGCGCGGCCAGCCCGTCTGCCAAGGCAGGTGCTGCCTTCATGACCCTGCACAATACCGGCGACGCGGATGACCGCCTGATCGCGGTGCGGGCAGACATCTCCAAGCGTGTCGAGTTGCACACCCATATCGAACAGGGCGACGGCGTGGTGCGCATGACAGAGATCGAAGGTGGCATCGCGCTGCCTGCGGGTGCAATGCACAGCCTGAAACGCGGAAGCGATCACGTGATGTTCATGGGCCTGCACGGCCCGCTCGAGCAGGGTGCAGACGTGACCGTAACGCTGGTCTTTGAACAGGCCGGCGAGGTGGTCGTGACCATTCCCGTCGACAATGAACGCAAGCCACAAGCCGGTGCCCATGGCGGACCGGTTGATGACAACACTTCCGACTAGCCGCGCAGGACCTCTTCCACCCAGGTCGGCACGGTCTCCGAGGCTTTACCTGCCCGCGCCTCGGCAAAGAGCGTGACGTTTTCGCCCGGATCGAGGTTCATCTCGATCGTGTGTGCGCCGACATGGGACGCCAGTTGCACAAAACCGGCGGCGGGATAGACATTGCCGGATGTGCCGATGGCCACAAAGATATCCGCGTCAGAGAGGGCCTGCTCGATGCGGTCCATCTGGTACGGGATTTCACCGAACCAAACGATATCGGGCCGCGCTGAAGGGGCATCGCACGTTGGACAGGCCTCGCCCACCTGCATCGCGAGCGGCGCGGGCCAGCGGTGATCGCACGCGCCGCAAAGGGCGGAATTCAGCGCGCCGTGCATGTGGAGCACGTGTTGACTGCCCGCTTTTTCATGCAGATCGTCCACATTCTGCGTGACCAGCAGAACGTCGCCTTCATACGCCGCTTCAAGCCGGGCAAGAGCGGCATGTGCCGTGTTCGGCACGGCCTCTGCCGCCTGCGCGCGACGCGCGTTGTAGAAATCGACAACCAGTTGCGGATTGCGCGCAAACCCTTCGGGTGTTGCAACATCCTCGATCCGGTGTTGCGCCCACAGCCCGCCTTCGTCACGGAACGTGCCGAGCCCGCTTTCGGCCGAAATCCCGGCACCGGTCAAAATCACGATGGAAGGTGACGCCATAATTCTGCTCTGTTTACCAATTATGCCCTGTTGTGACGGAACCCGCGCAACAAAGGCAACCCCTTCATGATGAACTCGGAAAAGCCGCTCTTCACCTGGTTCGGTCCCTGGGGTCTGCCTGTGCAAGTCATGCCGAGCACGGCCTTTTTGCTGCTGCTCTTTGTCGGATTGTCTGCAGGCAGTGTCGAAGAGATGGCTTGGGGCCTGAACATGTTCGCCATCGTTGTCGTCGCCATTTTCCTGCACGAACTGGGGCACGCCTGGGGCGCGCATGTGCAGGGGATCACGGTCCACAGGATCGTCCTGCATGGCGGTGGCGGGTTTTGCGAGCATCGCAGTGCGGGCGCCTACGCGTCCGAATTGATTGTCCTGATGGGCCCGCTGCTCAATCTCGCCTTGTGGGCGGTCCTGTCGCTTGGAGCGTGGACGATGCTGCCAGACTTCCCGGGTTACGAGGCTACGGACGAGGTGTGGGAGGCATTCTTTGCCGCCAATGCGACGCGGTTCGAGGTCATATACTGGCTGGAAACCGCTGCACGGATCAACCTGATGCTCTTTGCCCTGAACATGATCCCGGTTCAGCCGCTGGATGGCGGCAAGCTGTTGCACCTGCTGCTGTTGCGGGTGATGCGGCAGGACCTCGCGCTGACGGTTGTCGGCGGCTTTGGCCTTGTCTGCACGCTCTTGTGGGTGCCCGCGATGATCGGGATGTATTGGTATATCGGCTTTGTCCTGTTGTTCTTTCCAAGTCTGCGCATGCATTGGGAGATGTTGCGCGGCGGCGCCCGTTTGCGCCGTCTGGACCGCCGTTAGGGCGCCAGCCAGCGGCCACGCCAATCGTCAGAACGGCTGAACCCGGCCCGCCTGTGAACCGTGTCGAGGTGGACGAGATCAATCTCGTTTGCCCGGCAGCGCAGAACGGCAAAGCGGTCACGGTTGGGCGGCTTGTCATAGGCGTGCACGCTGTCGATCGGCAGACCGGGAAGCGGTTCGGTGCCGTAAGACACGCGTGAGGCGGGGGGCACCCTGGCCCAGTCCGCCTCAACCGCGTCCCCGGTCAGGATATCCACCTGTGCTGTGATCCGGATCTGTAACCGGGCACGCGGTAACCAGACGTGCAGGGCCGCAATCGGGTGCGCGCGTAGTGCTGCGACCTTGGGTGTTTCGGTGTCGGTATGCACCTCAAGCACGGCTTGCCTCTGATCCGCGCGGCGCAAGGCAACGGTGCGCGCCTCTGGCACACCATCCGGCGACACCGTGGCAAAGACGGGATAGCGCGCGGGTGATTTTGCATCCGCCACACCGCGTCGCAAATGCTGCCACGCCCCGGCCAGAAAGGCGCTCAAATCGCCGGGATCACTCATAGCCTGTCATCTCCAGGTATCCGACGCCGGTATGGCTGCCCGTGACGGTCACGGGACCTTCCCAATAGGGGATCGACAGGTCCATCCATGCGTTCGCGTTCATGGCCTCGACCGTCACCTCCAGATTGCGATCCGGCACCGCAACCTGCCAGCGTGTCGGCACCCTGCGGCCCGCGACGGGTTGGGTCGACAGCGGCGTTGCGGTGAACGCGCCATTGGGCAGGCTTTCGCTGGATCCATCAGGCGCAATCCATGTGCCGGCGGTGTAGCCGCCGCTGCCGTCCCGGTTGCGCAACTGAAAGCCCATCAGCTTGTCGCCGTCTTCGAAGCTGAGCGAGAACCAGTCCCAGCCCGCCTGCCGCCCGGACAGCGGCTGGGACGACCATTCGCGGTCCAGCCACGCGTCGCCGGACACCTCGACCGGCCCGTCCGGCAAATGCAATGTCCCCGAGATGCGGTAGAACGGTTGTGAATAGTAGTAGCTGGCCTGCCCTTCTTCGGATTTCACCGAAAAACCCGCATCGCCGTGAAACACCAGCGGGCCTTGTGCATCGAGTGTCATGTCATAGCGAAAGTCGGGGCCGGCTGCTGTCATGCGCAAGGTGTCGAGATCGGGCCCCTCCAGCGCCCATTCGTCGATCCACGCCCGGAAGGGCGTTGCCGTGACCCCGGCTGTGCCGATGCCGCCGCGCGCAAACCGTTCGGTTGCAAAATGCGCATCCGGCGTGGTGATGGCGGCATGGGCGAACCAGATTTGCGGCGATTGCCAGCCGGGCCGTTCGCCGGGGGCGAGCGCCGACCGAAAGAGCGTCCATTGCAGGCCATATGCAGTGCCGTCGGCCGCGCTCAGGTTGGCGGTCAGGTACCACCACTCGATGCGGTAGTCGGGGTGGGGACCATGATCCGCCGGGAAGTCAAACGTGGTGCCGCGCTCCGGCGCGGCGAACCCCTCGGCCTGCGAGCCCAGCCCGGCAAAGCCCTGCGCCCACGCCGCCACGGGCAACAGCACCGCGATGAGGATTGCCCTAACGCTCATGGGCGAACACCTGCAACAGCCGGGCGGGCGGTGTGCGCATCAGGCGTAGCGCGGGCCACACAGCCGCCAGAAGGGCGGCGGCAATCGCGGCAAGCCCCAGCACCGCGTAATTGCCGGGAAAGAGGAACATCGGCAGGCGCCATCCAAAGGCGTCGACATTGACCTTGGCCAGCAGCACCCAGGCAAGGCCAAGACCCACAGGCACGGCCACGACGGTGACGAGCAGGGCAAAGAGGCCTGCGCGCACCAGTTCCAGCCGCCCCAACTGCCGCCGGGTGAGCCCCAGAGCCCAGACCGGCGCAAGCTGTGGCAGCCGTTGATCGGCGAGCGTCAGCAGGCTCATCAGCATGGCAAACCCGGCGACCGCGAGGGTCAGCACATTGAGCGCCGCGGTCACCGTGAAGGTGCGTTCAAAGACCTGCATCGAAAACGCCTTGAGCGCGGCCTGATCTGTCATCGCATTGTCCGGGATGCCCGCGGCGCGCAAGGCCTCCGGATCCGCACTGCGCAAACCGAAGCTCTGTGCCACGACGTCCGGGTAGAGCGTGCCAAAGAGCGCCTCGCCGATGATGACCTGCCCCTTGGGATTGCCGTAGTCTCCGACCACCGCGGCGATCGGCAGGGTTTGATCGGCCAAGGTAACGGTATCGCCCACCCAAAGCGATGCGCGCCGGGCGAACTGTTCATTTGCGATCACCGCCTCGCCAGCAGCCACCGCGTTCCACGGGTCGCCCGCACTGCCCAGAAACACCCAGTTCTCGCGGTAGGTGGGCCCGACGCGGACGCCCATCATCTGCACTTGCTGTCCGGCAATGCTTGCGTCGCTCCGCAAAAGCGGCAGCACTTCCTCGGCATGTCGCATCAGGGCGGGGGTCATCGCACTTGCCCCCGCCGGGTCATCGAAACGCACGTACAGTTCCGGTGCCAGACGTTGATCCAGAAACCCGACAAAGGTCAGGCGAAAGCTCGACACCATCGTGGATACGCCAATATTGGCAGCCACCGCCAGCAGCAGCGCCATGAGGGCCAGGCTCAGGCCCGGCAGTTGCTGGCGCGTGTCGGCCCAGAACCAGCGCGCCACCGGCCCCTGGGCCATGTCTTCTGCCCACCGCGTGACCGGCCGAATGAAAAGGGGCAGGGCCAGTGCGGCGCCGAGCAGAAAGGCACCCAGCAGCGCGAAGGCCGCGACGAGCCCCTGACCAAACACGGCCAGCGCAAGCGCCAGGCCCGCCAGTGCCAGTGCACCAATGGCCTGCCAGCGGGCGCTGTCCGCCGACGCCATGAACCACGCCCGCGGGCGGGCGCTGGCGAGAATGGGCATGCGTGCAATCTGCCAAAGCTGACCGCTGGCCGCGACAGCGCTGCCGATCAGCGCGATGGCAAGGCCCGAGGCCCACCATTCGGCGCGGAACTGCAGCGATCCCGACACGTCGGCCCCGTAAAGCCCGTGCAGGGTGACCGCCACATCCGGCAGCAGAACGGCGGCAACCACGTAGCCCAGCACGATCCCCAACCCGGCACCAAGCGTGGCCAGCAGCAGGATTTCAGCTGCCAGCAGGCCAACAAGCTGGCCGAGGGGCACGCCGAGGGCGCGCAGCGACCGCACAAGCCCGCGCCGTTGTTCAAAGGCCAGCCCAATCGTGCTGTGCACGATGAACAGCCCGACCGCAAAGCTGAGGAGGCCAAAGGCAGTGAGGTTGAGGTGAAAGCTGTCGGTCAGCTCGCCCACATCCGCGGTCTGGATGGATGGCTGCACCCGAAGGTGCGGGGCGATGTCCTGCAGGGCGGGCTGGCCCAATGGCTGATCGGGCAGGATCATGAGCCGCGACAGGTCATCCCGGCCGAGCAGGCGCTGCACCACGCCGATATCGCCGATGGCGACGCCCGGCGCGGCCGATGCCGTGACCACCACCTGCGCGTCGGTGTCGAGGCGCGCGGCTGTGTCGGCCTTCGCAAACAGCTGCCCGGGTCCCATGAAGGTGCCGACATCACCGCTTTCGGCCACCGCGCCGAAATCGAACCGGCCCGGTGAGGACAGGGGATCAAGCCCCAGTATCCGTACGCCCCGAAGGCGCCCCTCGATCACCGGCGACACACGCCACCCGGCCCGTCGCAAGCTGACATAGTCCGCCTGAGCGATGCTGTCGCCCTGGCGGGGTATGATCTGGTCAAACTGGCCTTCGCCCAGTGTCGCGGCGGCGGCATCGTAGCTGGCCCGCGCTTCGGCATTGATGGCTTGCACGCCGGACCACAGCCCGGTGGCCAGCGCGAGGCCCGCGAGAAAGGCAAAAAGCTGCAAGGGATGACGCCGCCAATGCGACAGGAGCGCATGCAGTGCTGCCCGCCTCATGCCAGCTTCCCGGACGTCAGGTGCACCTGACGTTCCATCTGTCCCGCAAGGTTGGGCGAATGTGTCACCAGCAGCATGGCGGCACCTGCATCGGCCACGAGCGTCAGCATCTCGTCCATCACGGCACGTGCGGTGGCCTCGTCGAGGTTGCCGGTGGGCTCGTCCGCCAACAGCAACTGGGGGCGCGCCGCGAGGGCACGCGCGATTGCAACACGCTGTTGCTGGCCGCCGGACAACGCTTCGGGGTATTTGCGCAACTGCGCGCCAAGGCCCAGGCGGTCTGCCAATTGCGCGGCCAGATCGGGATCTGCGCGCCCGGCCAATCGCGCCTGAAAGGTGATATTGTCGGCAACGGTCAGCGACGGGATCAGATTGAACTGCTGAAACACCACAGCCACGTCACTGCGCCTGAGCGCGGCACGGGCCGTGTCGGACATCGGGGTGATGTCCTGACCGGCAAAGCGGACCGCACCCTTGTCCGCCGTCTCCAACCCGGCGGCCAGGTGCAACAGCGTGCTCTTGCCGGACCCGGATTCCCCCGTGAGCGCGAGCGTTTCGGACGGCGCCAGCGACAAATCGACACCGCGCAGCACCGGCACCCGACCCTCGCTGCTGTCATACGCCTTTTCGACCGCCTCGAGCTGCAGGACCGGCGTCATGCAGCCTCGGCTCTGTCGACATGGGGGGCGAGCAAGTCGCGGATTGGCACAGTTGCCCCCAGACGCGCAGCCAGCAGGAACATGCCCGCAACCTTGCGCTGCACAAAGAGCAGGTCGAGCGGCACAGGTTCGGCGGGGACAAATCCGGCCCGCGCCAGTGCCTCTCCTTCCGCCTGCAACCGTGCAGGCAGATCTGACGCAGAGAGGTCCAGCATGTCATGCGTGCGCAGCGTGTCGAACACCATCTCGACCATGTTCAATATGCGCTCCTTGAACGGTGCAGGCGTGCTGGCGGGCACCAGCCCCATGGCGTCAAGCTGTTCGGCCACGGCCGCTGTGTCGCCGCGCAAACCTGCCTGCAACAGCGTGCGGCACGCCGGGGCGAGCCAGTCCGGCAGCGCACGCGTCGCACCAAAATCCAGCAACACGATACGGCCGCTGTCGTTCTCGATCCGGTAGTTCGCGAAGTTCGGATCGGTCTGCATCACGCCGAACTCGAAAAGCTCTCGCAGCATCAGACGGATCAGGCGCGTGACAGTGCGGTTGCGTTTTTCGGCAGTCGCATCGCCAAGGGTCTCGATCGGGACAGAGGGGACAAAGCTCATGGCGAGAACGGTTTCGGTGCTCAGGGGCGGATAGAACACAGGCAGCGTAAAGTCGTCTGAACCTTTGAGCAACGTGCTGAAATGTTCAAGATGGGCGGCCTCGGCGGCGTAGTCCGCCTCCTCGCGCAATTGCGCCCGCGCCTCCTCGAGGTATGGGCCCAGGTCGAACCCTTTGGGCAGCAGACCGGACAGGCGCAGCAAGCGACCCAGATTGGACACGTCGCTGTCGATGCTGCGGCTGATACCGGGGTACTGCACCTTGATCGCCAGATGGGTGCCGTCCTTCAACACGGCCTGATGCACCTGCCCGATGGAGGCGGCCGCAACGGGTCTCACATCGAACCGCTTGAACTTTGTGTGCCAGCCGGTCCCCCACGCGTCGTTCAGCCCGGCGCGCAGCTGCTTGGGCGGCATGAAGTCCGCATCGGCCCGCAGCCGAGCAAGGATTTCAGCAAGTTCCGGCGGCAGCGTATCGCCGGTATCCATCGAGATAAGCTGCCCCATCTTCATCGCCGCCCCGCGCATTTGCGCAAGCGTGTCGGCCACGCGGCGCAGGTTGGCGGGCGTCAACAACAGATCACGCGCCTCGGGTCGAGACCCGGAACCCAAGCTGCGCAAACCACCCACGGCCACGTTGCCCGCCACACCTGCGGCCATGGCCCCCATACGGCCCGCACGGGCAAGCCGCGATTGCGGGACAGCGGCAGGTCGGGACGGGGACGTGTCTTGGCTCATCGGGATCACATTGCGGCGTGGGTTCAGAGGTATCCTGTCGCGGTGGGAAATCAATTCGTGATCGTGTGGCGTGGCGTCACATCCGGCGCCCTGGCCTGCTCCGCCTGCACCGGGACGCGCGATGATGATGGGGCAGCCTTTGCGGGGAAACGCACCGCACGGATATTCCCAGCGGCTCGCCCGCAGATTGCCAAGCGTTCGACCCGCTCACCCTAGCCGCATTTCGAATAGCCGCAGGACGCGCAAGTCATGCACCCTTCGATCATGCGCATCTCGAAGCTGCCGCAACTGGAACAGGCCTTGCCCTTGGGTGCGTCAAGGCCCACGACCTGCGCCTTGGGATCGGTCTTCAGGCCCATGCCTTCGCCCTCAATGAACCCGATGGCAACCATGTGCTGCTCGATCACACCGCCGATGGCTGCCAGGATCGACGGAATGTACTTGCCGCCCATCCACGCACCGCCGCGCGGGTCAAAGACGGCCTTGAGTTCCTCAACCACAAAGCTCACGTCGCCACCGCGCCGGAACACGGCCGAGATCATGCGCGTCAGCGCCACGGTCCAGGCGAAATGCTCCATGTTCTTGGAGTTGATGAACACCTCGAACGGGCGCCGGTGCCCGCCGATCACCAGATCGTTGATCGTAATGTAAAGGGCGTGTTCGCTGTCGGGCCATTTGACCTTGTAGGTGTTGCCCTCAAGCGCATTCGGCCGGTCCAGCGGTTCGGCCATGTAGATCACGTCGCCATGCGGTTGCATCGGTTCTGCATCGTCCGCGGCCAGGACCTCGTGGGAGCCCTCATCCTTTTTCTCTTCGGAAATGCTCAGAACGCTGCCCGTGACATCATTGGGCCGGTAGGTCGTGCAGCCCTTGCAGCCCTGATCCCACGCCGCCATGTAGACGTCCTTGAAGTCCTCAAAGCTGATGTCCTCGGGGCAGTTGATCGTCTTGGAAATCGACGAGTCGACCCATTTTTGCGCGGCCGCCTGCATCTTGACGTGTTCGCTTGGATGCAGCGTTTGGGCATTTACGAAATAGTCCGGCAATTCGGCATCGCCGTGGATGTCGCGCCACATCTGAACGGCGTAGTCGACGACCTCCTCTTCGGTGCGCGATCCGTCCTTTTGCAAGACCTTACGGGTGTAGGCATAGGCAAAGACCGGTTCGATCCCCGAACTCACATTTCCTGCGTATAGCGAGATGGTGCCGGTCGGCGCGATCGACGTCAGCAAGGCGTTGCGGATGCCGTTTGCGCGGATGGCGTCCCGCACGTCGTCATCCATGGCCTGCATCGCGCCGGACTGCAGGAACGCCTCCGCATCAAAGAGCGGAAAGGCGCCTTTCTCGGTTGCCAGTTGCACCGACGCCAGATAAGCGGCGCGGGCGATCGCCTTGAGCCAGAGCTCGGTCTGACGCGCCGCCTCGTCGGATCCATAGCGCAACCCCACCATCAAAAGGGCGTCCGCAAGACCGGTCACGCCAAGCCCGATGCGCCGCTTGGCTTGCGCTTCGCGTGCCTGCGCCTCCAGCGGAAACTTCGATGCATCGACCACGTTGTCCATCATGCGCACCGCGGTGCCGACCAGCTCGGACAGGGCGGTTTCGTCCAGTGCAGCAGCCGCGTCAAACGGGTTCGATACGAGACGGGCGAGGTTGATCGAGCCCAAAAGACACGCGCCATAAGGCGGCAAGGGTTGTTCGCCACAGGGGTTTGTGGCCGCAATGGTCTCGCAATAGTTCAGATTGTTGGCCGCGTTGATCCGGTCGATGAAAATCACGCCCGGTTCGGCATAGTCATAGGTCGACCGCATGATGGCGTTCCACAGATCGCGCGCCTGCACGGTCTTGTAGACCTTGTCCTCGAACACCAGATCCCACGCGCCGTCCGCCTTGACCGCGTCCATGAACGCATCGGTAATCAGCACGGATACGTTGAACATGCGCAGGCGTGCGGCGTCGGACTTGGCCGTGATGAAATCCTCCGCAAACTTCTTCAAGTTGACCACAGAGGTTCTGGGACCGGTCCACGCCGTGTACGACCGGGCCGCGCTGGTTGCGCTGCCGGGTGACATGCGCCGCCGTTATGCCGCCCACCTGATCGAG
>CAZRUV010000089.1:9367-14664 GCA_964603315.1 uncultured Rhodobacterales bacterium | reverse complement strand
TCCTTCGGCATTGATACGCCGGATTATCGCAAACCGGGCGAGCGGATCGACTGGTGGTATCACAATATGGGGTCCGTCACCGGGGCAGGGGTGGCAGAGATCACCAACCAGCTCGAATATGATGACGAGGTCGCCTATCACGCGGTGCGAAAGATCTATGATCTCGGGCGGGGTCACGATGCGCGGCCCTGGTGCCTGACGGTCAGCTTTACCCATCCGCATGACCCCTATGTCGCGCGCAAGAAGTACTGGGACCTCTACGCGGATTGCGACCACCTGATGCCCGAGATCGGGCCGATCCCGTATGAGGAACAGGACGCGCATTCAAAGCGCATTCTGGATGCCAATGACCGCGACAACTTCACCATCTCGGACGCGGACGTCCAACGGTCGCGCCGCGCCTATTTCGCCAATATCTCCTATATCGACGACAAGATTGGCGAGGTGCTCGAGGCGTTGGAGGGCACCCGGCAGGAGGCGATCGTCCTCTTTGTCTCGGATCACGGCGATATGCTGGGCGCACGGGGGTTGTGGTTCAAGATGTCGTTCTTTGAGGGATCGGCGCGGGTGCCGCTGATGATTGCGGCCCCGTCGATGGCGCCCGGTCTGGTGACCGATCCGGTCAGCAATATCGACGTCTGCCCGACGCTCTGTGACCTTGCGGGCGTGGACATGTCCGAGGTTGCCCCCTGGACCGCCGGGCAGTCGCTGGTCCCGCAAGGGCAGGGTGTGGCGCGGACCGAACCCGTGGCCATGGAATACGCGGCAGAGGCGTCCTATGCCCCGATGGTGTCGCTGCGCTACGGCAAGTGGAAGTACAACCGCTGTGCGCTCGACCCCGATCAGCTCTTTGATCTTGAGGCCGACCCGCACGAGTTGACCAACCTCGCGGAGGTGCCGGAACATCAGGGCACGGTGACGCAATTGCGGGCGAAATCGCAGGCGCGCTGGGATCTCGACCGGTTCGATGCGGACGTGCGCGCCAGTCAGGCCCGCCGGTGGGTGGTGTATGAGGCGCTGCGCAAGGGCGGGTATTTTCCGTGGGATCACCAGCCCCTGCAAAAGGCGTCGGAGCGGTATATGCGCAACCATATGGATCTGAATGTTCTTGAGGAAAATCAGCGCTTTCCGCGCGGAGAATAAACCATCGCTTCAGCTCGAGGCATCCGGGCGCGATGGACCAAAACGGTGCCGCAGCCAACGGGTCAACAAGGAGGGACCTATCATATGCTAACGACGATCATATCATTCGGTGTGTTGCTGGCCTTTGCGCTGGTGATATTTGTCACCGTCAAATACTGGAATGTGCGCCTGACGGGCCCGCAACCGGTCAGCCTGTTTGTGTTCATCGCGATCCTGTTCACGTCCGGTCTGGACGTGGGCCTGATCATGTTCCCCATCGCCTTTGACTTCCCGCTCTATGCCGACACGGCGGCAGAGCCTGCCTATGCGTTCACCAACCCGCTGGCGCTCGAGTTCGGCTTCTGGGGCTTTCTGATCTGGGCGTTCTACTTTCTCACGGCGTTTTACTTCTGTGCAATCGAGCCGCATGTGAAATTCTTCGAGAATGGCATCGTCAAGCTGATCAACAACCTGGTGATCATCACGACCTGTGCGTTTACCGGCGCGCTGTTCCTGATCTACATGCCCTACTACATCCCCGAAGTGGGCGATGGTGAGACCGTCATCCCGGCGTTCTACGTGATCTGCTTCCTCGTGATCCTCGCGGCCAGCTATTCGTCCACGGACATCAAATACGTGAAGATCCTGTCTGTGGCGTCGACCTTTGTCTTCTTCGCGCTGATCGCGGGCATGTGGATCAATGGCGGCATGGGCTTTGGAGAGTTCCTGAGCACGGGCAGCAACATCGGCGGCTACTTTGCCAATATCCACAAATTCGTGTTGCCGCTGACCGACTACCACGAGTTCTACCTGTTCTGGTGGTTTGCGTGGTCGATCATGATCGGGCAGTTCACCTCGCGCTTTGTGGGTGGGCTGACCACGTGGCAATTGCTGGCAGCACTCCTGATCTTCCCGTCCATCCCCTTGGGCGTGTGGTTCACGGTGGCCTACTGGTATCACCTCAATGCCATCGACATGACGGGGCTGGTGAACTGGTCGATGACGGTTGTGGGGGTCCTGTTCGTGATCAACTCGTTTGACTCGCTCATCCGGCTTTACACCGACAACCTGAACCTCACCGCTGACCGCTACGGCAAAGTGCAATACGTGCTGGGCAACGCCGCCCTGCTGTTCGTGCTGACGCTGCTGTTCCAGAGCCAGTGGCTGCAGATCCACTATGTCGGCACGGCCGTGATCGGCATCTACGTCGCCTGTCTGGCCTGGGTGCTGATGCACCGTGACCGGCTGGGTGGCGGCGCGATGGGTGCCGCGCCGGCAGAGTAAGGACCTTTGAGGCGGCGGGCACGTATCCGCCGCCTTTCAACGACGCAAGAGGACGTGATGCAGACACAACCCAAGGCCAGCCATTTCATCAATGGCCGATATGTCGAGGATGAAAATGGCGTGCCGATAGACGTCATCTACCCCGCGACGGGCGAAAAGATTGCACAAGTGCACGCGGCAACGCCTGCCGTGATCGAATTTGCATTGTCATCCGCCAAGCGGGCGCAGGCCGGATGGGCAGCAATGACCGGAACCGAGCGGGGGCGCATCCTGCGCCGGGCCGCCGACATCATCCGCGAGCGCAATCACGATCTGTCGGTTCTGGAGACCTATGATACGGGCAAGCCCTATCAGGAGACGTCTGTCGCGGATGCAACGTCGGGCGCTGACGCGCTGGAATATTTCGGCGGCATGGCCGCGACCCTGACGGGCGAGCATATTCAACTGGGCGAGGACTGGGTTTACACCCGCCGCGAGCCTTTGGGCGTGTGCGTGGGGATCGGGGCGTGGAACTACCCGACCCAGATCGCCTGCTGGAAGGGCGCGCCGGCGCTCGCCTGCGGCAACACGATGGTGTTCAAACCGTCCGAGACAACGCCCCTTTCCGCGCTCAAGGTGGCCGAGATCCTGCACGAGGCGGGCGCGCCCGCGGGCGTGTATAATGTCGTTCAGGGGCTTGGCGAGGTGGGCGCGTCACTGGTTGGCGATCCGCGTGTCGACAAGGTGTCCCTGACCGGATCGGTGCCGACGGGATCGAAGGTGTATGCGGCCGCGGCCGCAGGCATCAAGCATGTGACGATGGAACTGGGCGGCAAGTCGCCCCTGATCATCTTTGATGATGCGGATGTGGAGAACGCGGTTTCCGGTGCCATTCTCGGCAACTTCTATTCCTCGGGTCAGGTGTGTTCCAACGGGACCCGCGTGTTCGTGCAAAAGGGGATCAAGGACGCGTTTCTGGCGCGTTTGTCCGAACGGCTGGCAAACGCCGTGATGGGCGATCCGATGGAACCCGAGACGTCCTTTGGCCCGATGGTCAGCGCGCGGCAGATGGAGATCGTGCAGGGCTATATCGCAAAAGGTCAGGCCGAGGGGGCGCGGCTGATCTGTGGCGGCAAGCGGCTGGAGCGCGCGGGGTTCTTTGTGGAACCCACGGTCTTTGCCGATGTGACCGATGATATGGTGATCGCCCGAGAGGAGATATTCGGCCCCGTGATGGCGGTGCTGGATTTCGAGGACGAGGCGGAGGTGCTGGCGCGTGCCAATGACACCGAATTTGGATTGGCGGCCGGTGTCTTTACCCGTGATCTGGCCCGGGCCCATCGGGTTGCGGCCGGGTTCGAGGCGGGCACCTGCTACATCAACACCTATAACGACGCACCCGTGGAAGCGCCATTTGGCGGGTCGAAACGCTCCGGGGTCGGGCGGGAGAATTCCAAGGCGGCGATCGAGCACTACAGCCAGTTGAAATCGGTCTATGTGCGCATGGGCGATCTGGAGGCGCCGTTTTGAAAGCCCTTTTTCAGAGCGCGCCCACCCACCCACCCCGCGCCCTGAAAAAGGGCGGGCCGGTGTTGCGCGTTGGGATGTGAAGGATTTTTGCTGAGAGGTGCTTGAGGGATCAGAGTGATCCTCAAGTCACCGGTTCGATGATGTGATGCGATTCCCCGAAGCCTCAAGGACAAGCCGCGCCTGCGCGCGGTGCTGCGCATCCTTGACCCTTCGCGGAATCACGTGAGGTGAGAGATGGAAGCGGATTATGTGATTGTGGGGGCCGGGTCGGCCGGTTGCGCCGTTGCCTACCGGTTGGCCGAAGCCGGCCAGTCGGTGCTGGTGATCGAGCATGGCGGCACCGACGTGGGGCCGTTTATCCAGATGCCTGCCGCCTTGTCCTATCCGATGAACATGAAGCGGTACGATTGGGGATACATGTCGGAGCCGGAACCGCATCTGGGCGGTCGGCGGCTGGTCTGTCCCCGCGGCAAGGTGGTGGGCGGGTCATCCTCGATCAACGGGATGGTCTATGTGCGTGGGCATGCGCATGACTTTGACCATTGGGCGGAGGCTGGCGCGCGCGGTTGGGCCTTTGCCGACGTGCTGCCCTACTACAAACGGATGGAAAGCTGGCATGATGGCGGGCATGGCGGCGATCCGGCCTGGCGGGGCAGCACCGGTCCGCTGCATGTCACGCGCGGGCCGCGCACCAACCCGCTGTTCCATGCCTTTGTCGAAGCGGGGCGGCAAGCAGGTTATCCGGTGACCTCCGACTATAACGGGCAGCAGCAGGAGGGGTTTGGCCCCTTTGAACAGACGGTCTGGAAGGGGCGGCGGTGGTCGGCCGCGAACGCCTACCTCAAGCCCGCGCTCAAACGCCCGAACTGTGATCTGATACGCGGGCTCGTGGAGCGCGTCGTGCTGGAAGAGGGGCGCGCGGTTGGCGTCGCTCTGGCCGGTGGCAGGACGATCCGGGCGCGGCGTGAGGTGATCCTCGCCGCCTCGTCGATCAACTCGCCCAAGATCCTCATGCTGTCGGGCATCGGGCCTGCCGCGCATCTGGCCGAGCATGGCATCGATGTGGTTGCGGATCGCCCCGGTGTCGGGGGCAATCTGCAGGACCATCTGGAGATGTATATCCAGTTCGCCTCCAAGCAGCCGATCACGCTCTACAAGCACTGGAACCTGATCTCGAAGGCGGTGATCGGGGCGCAGTGGCTCTTTACCAAGACCGGACTGGGGGCATCGAACAATTTTGAAAGCTGCGGGTTCATCCGCAGTCGTGCCGGGATCAGTTATCCGGACATACAGTTCCACTTTCTGCCCATCGCCGTGCGCTATGACGGCAAGACAGCCGCAGAGGGGCACGGGTTTCAGGCCCATACCGGCCCCATGCGGTC
>CAZRUV010000089.1:0-9267 GCA_964603315.1 uncultured Rhodobacterales bacterium | reverse complement strand
TGCGGGTGGTGGACAGCTCGGTCTTTCCGCGGATCACCAACGGAAACCTGAATGCCCCGTCGATCATGACCGGTGAAAAGATGGCGGATCATATCCTGGGCCGCGCCCCGCTTGCCGCCAGCAACGACACGCCCTGGGTGCATCCCAACTGGGAGACGGCACAGCGTTAACCGACCATGCGCGCGGCCCTTGATTACGGGCCGACCCATGCGCACATTAACGGTATGTTAAGGATTTGTTCGGCGATTGTTCTGCTCTGCCTGCCAACGTTGGCTATGGCCGAACTGCGCGGGCCCGTGATTGTGATAGATGCCGACACGATTGACGTGGCGGGCACGCGCATTCGCCTGCACGCCATTGATGCGCCCGAACTGGATCAGGGGTGCGAGACCGAACAGGGGACCACGTTCGACTGCGGCGCATGGGTGACGGCGCAGGTGCGTGCACGTTTCGAGGGGCGGCAGGCGGTCTGCACAAGGCGTGATACGGATCGGTATGGCCGCACCGTTGCAACATGCGCGGTCGGCGGCGAGGACATGGGGCGCGAGATTGTGGCCGAAGGCTGGGCCTTTGCCTATCGGCGCTATGGCCTCGACTATGATCTGGAGGAAAAGGCGGCCTATGTCGCGGGTCGCGGCCTGCACGGTCTGCGCGTGCAATCGCCCGCGTGGTTCCGCAAGACGCGCGCCAAGGGACGTATCCCGCCGGACCCGGCTTGCCGGATCAAGGGCAACGTGTCGGGCAACGGGCATATCTATCACGTGCCGGGACAGGAATATTACGAACAGACCGGCATAAACGAGGCGCGCGGTGAGCGCTGGTTTTGCTCGGCGGCAGAAGCCCGCGCCGCGGGCTGGCGGCCCGCGCGGCGTTAGCGCACGGTGTAGGGCAACACACCGCGCACGTCTGGATCGACGGACAATTTGCGTTCCAGCGGCGGCACCGAGCGTTGGTGGCAGCGGTCGCGTTCGCAGATGCGGCAGGATATGCCGATGGGCTCAAACGCCTCGGCGCGCCCGACATCGAGCCCATCCGCATAGACCAGCGCGGGTGCATGGCGCACTTCGCACCCCAGGGCGATGGCGTAGCGGCGCACGGGCGCCCCAAAGCGCCCACCCGGTTTGGACACGTCCCGCGCCAGACTGATATATCGCACGCCGTCGGGCGTTTCGGCCAGTTGGCGCAGGAACTGGCCCGGTTGTTCGAAGGCACGGTGCACGTTCCACAAGGGGCACGCGCCGCCAAAGCGGGCGAATTGCAGCCGCGTGGCCGAATGGCGTTTGGTGATCGTGCCCGCCTGATCCACCCGCACGAAGAAAAACGGGATGCCCTTGGCACCCGGACGCTGGAGCGTCGAGAGCCGGTGGCACACCTGCTCGATACTGGCCCCGAAACGTGTGGCCAGCTGTTCGAGGTCATGGCGTGTGCCCTGTGCGGCCTCCTGAAACGCCGTATAGGGCATCAGCGCCGCCCCGGCGAAGTAGTTGGCAAGCCCGATCTTGGCGATGGCGCGGGCCTCATCGCTTTTGAACCGCGCAAGGTCGAGCGTTGCCTCGAGCAGGGGGTCCTGTTTTGTCAGCGCCACTTGCAGCAGCAGCTGGAAGGTCTGGGTTTCCGGTGTGGCGCGTGTCGAAATGTGCAGCGTGTCGCCATCGCGGCGGCGCAAAGTGTCGTTGTCATCGAATGCGACCTGAACGCCCGCGTTGGCGAGGGTCGACACGGCGCTCACCCGGATGTTGCCATGGCGCCCCTCGGCGGTTGCGAAATGCTCGGCGGCGCGGTCAACGGCATCGATGTAGTTGTCGCAATAGTGAAAGAAGTCGCGCACCTCTTCCCACGGGCTGGGCTGTGCGCGCGCGTCCTCGCGCCCCAGTGCCTCGTCAAGCGAGGCGAGGCGCTCCTGCGTCTGTCGATAGGCCCGGTGCAGGTCGAGAAAGGCGTGTGCCAGCGCGGGGGCGTTGGAGGCCGCAAGGCGCAGGTCCGCGAGCGCGGGCATATCTGCGGAAAACACCGGGTCGGCGAGGGCCTCGCGCATGTCTGACACCAAGCGTTCGCCGTCACTGGCGCTGAGTTCGGTCACGTCCAGCCCGAATTCCTGCGCAAGGCTCAGCACCACGGTTGTGCTGACCGGGCGGTTGTTGTTTTCCATCTGGTTGAGATAGGGCAGGGACACGCCCAGCTTGCCCGCAAACTCCTTTTGCGTCAGCGACATCCGCGTGCGGACCTCACGCAGCTTGGCACCGGCATAGAGTTTCGGGGCGGCCATGGCGAACCTTTGCAGCTTTGCAGTCGCGCGAGACTAGGTTTGCAAATCCGCCAACGCAAGCCCGGTCAGGCGAGGCGCAGCCTGCGTTCGCGCCAGTAGACGGCGGAAATGGCGACCAGCGCGGCAAGGCCGGTCAGCACCATGATGTAAAGCAGCGGAAACGCCCCGGTTTCCGGTGTCAGCAAAAAGCCTGCCAGTGCCGACAGGGCCGCGCCACCGCCGATCATGATCGCACCCGCCAGACCCGACGCCGTTCCCGCAAGATGTGGTCGCACCGACAGCGCGCCGGCCGTTGCATTGGGGATCACGAGGCCATTGCCAAGGCCGACAAAGGTCATCATGGCGAAAAAGCTGATCGGCGTGCCCGCACCGACCGCAAAGATGGCCAGCGACAGGGTGGTCCCGAAGAGGTTCGCAATGCTGCCCCACAGCACCATGCGGTTCACCCCGAACCGGGTCGCATAACGCCCACTCAACCCGTTGCCGACAAAATAGCCGATCGCCGGGGCGCCGAAGTAAAAGCCAAGCTCGGCTTCGCCCATGCCAAAGATCGTTGTCCCGACAAATGGCGCACCCCCCAGATAGGCAAAAAACGAGCCCGAGCAGAACGCCGCCGCAGCCGAATACCCCCAGAAGCGCGGACTTCGCAGCAGTTCGGGGTATTCGCGGAACTGTCCCATCACGGTCTTGTCGGAGGGCTGCGCGGTCTCGCCCACATCTGCCCAGACCAGCCACAACAGCAGCGCGCCGATGATCAGGAACAGCCAGAAGTTCGCCTTCCAGCCGAACGCCTCTTCGAGCAGACCGCCGATGCCCGGCGAGATCATCGGCACCACGGCCATGCCCATCGTCACGTAGCCGATCATCGATGCGGATTGGTCCTGATCGTAAAGGTCACGCACAATCGCGCGGCTCAGCACCATGGCGACCGCAATGATCGCCTGGCCCATGCGAAAGACCAGAAACACCTCTGCATTCGGCGCAAAGATGCAGCCAAGCGTGGCGATCATGAAGAGCGCCACACCCCACATCAGCACCTTGCGCCGCCCCAGATTGTCGGACACCGGGCCGATGATCGTCTGCATCACAGCGGATACGGCCAGATACAGCGCGACGGACAATTGCATGAGCCGGTATTCCGTGTCGAAATAGGCGGTCATGTTCGGCAGGCTCGGCAGGAACATGTTCATGACCATGGCCGACACGCCCGCAAGCAGGATCAGCGTCAGGATGTGTGGCGGGGTTTCGCGGTCAAGGAATTTGACCTGAACGGGCTTGGTCATGTGATGCTGTTAGGCGCAGGCCGTCGGGGTGTCCAGTGCGGCCCTGCACAGGGGGCTGCGCCTTTGGGGCGTTTTGCGAATTTGCAATTTGCAAATGTATAGATGCAAACAGTTTGCAAATATGCCGATTGGCGCTTTCGTATGGTCCGTGTGCTCCTGTATGCTGCGCCCCAAAGACACCGAGGGGCCCATGACCGACATTCTCACCGAACTCGAAAATCGCCGCGCCGCCGCCCGTCTGGGTGGGGGGCAGAAACGCATCGATGCGCAGCATGCGCGCGGCAAGCTGACGGCACGTGAACGGGTGGAGCTTGTGCTGGACGAGGGGTCGTTCGAAGAGTTCGACATGTTCGTCACCCACCGCTGCACCGATTTCGGCATGGAAAACCAGAAACCGGCTGGCGATGGCGTCGTGACGGGTTGGGGCACGATCAACGGGCGCATGGTCTACATCTTCAGCCAGGATTTCACGGTGCTGGGCGGGTCAGTGTCGGCCACCCATGCGGCCAAGATCTGCAAGATCATGGACATGGCCGTCGAAAATGGCGCACCCGTCATCGGCATCAACGATTCCGGTGGCGCGCGTATTCAGGAAGGCGTGGATTCGCTGGCGGGGTACGGCGAGGTGTTCCAGCGCAACATCATGGCGTCCGGCGTGGTGCCCCAGATCAGCGTGATCATGGGCCCCTGCGCGGGCGGCGCTGTCTATTCGCCCGCAATGACCGACTTTATCTTCATGGTGAAGGATTCGTCCTACATGTTCGTCACCGGCCCCGACGTGGTCAAAACCGTGACCAACGAACAGGTCACCGCCGAAGAGCTTGGCGGCGCCTCGACCCACACCAAGAAGTCCTCCGTGGCTGACGCGGCCTTTGAGAACGACGTGGAGGCTTTGGCCGAGGTGCGGCGCCTCGTGGATTTCCTGCCCTCCAACAACCGCGACAAGCCGCCCGTGCGGCCCTTCTTTGACGATCCGGGCCGGGTCGAGGCCAGCCTGGACACGCTGGTGCCCGACAACCCGAACATGCCCTACGACATGAAGGAGCTGATCACCAAGCTCGCGGATGAGGGCGATTTTTACGAACTGCAGGAAGAGTTTGCCAAGAACATCATCACCGGTTTCATCCGGCTTGAGGGGCAGACGGTCGGTGTGGTCGCGAACCAGCCGATGGTGCTGGCGGGGGTCCTCGATATCGATTCCGCCCGCAAGGCGGCGCGGTTCGTGCGCTTCTGCGATTGTTTTGACATCCCGATCCTGACGCTGATCGACGTGCCCGGCTTTCTGCCCGGAACGAGCCAGGAATATGGCGGCGTGATCAAGCACGGGGCCAAGCTGCTCTTTGCCTATGGCGAGGCGACGGTGCCCAAGGTCACGGTCATCACGCGCAAGGCCTATGGCGGGGCCTATGTGGTGATGGCGTCCAAGCATCTGCGCGCCGATTTCAACTATGCGTGGCCCACAGCCGAGATTGCGGTGATGGGCGCCAAAGGGGCGACGGAGATCATCCACCGCGCGGACCTTGGCGACGCGGACAAGATCGCGCAGCACACCAGGGATTACGAAGACCGCTTTGCCAACCCGTTTGTGGCCGCGGAACGCGGGTTCATCGATGAGGTGATCCAGCCGCGCAGCACCCGCAAACGCGTGGCCCGCGCTTTTGCGTCCCTCAGGACGAAGAAGACGCAGATGCCGTGGAAAAAGCACGACAATATTCCGTTGTGACATGTCGGAAACCGTTTACGTTCTCACAAACCAGTCTATGCCGGGCATTGTCAAAATTGGCCGAACGTCGGGCCCTATTTTGGATCGAGTCAAAAGCCCGGACAACACGAGTTTGCCTTTGTCATTTGAGTGCTTTTCCGCTTGGGAAGTGGCTGATGCAGCTGGTGCCGAGCGTGCATTGCATTTGGCGTTCGGGGACCATCGATTGCGAGAAAAAAGAGAGTTTTTTCGACTATCGCCGGACCAGCCTACGGCAATTCTGAAGGCATTTGGCATTCGAAACGTTACGCCTGGCGAAGACGCAGTTTTAGACGAGGATGACAAGAAGTCGCTAGATCGAGCCAGATCGCGGCGGATCAACTTCTCTTTTGATATGATCTCTGTAAAGCCGGGCGCCGAACTTCAGTCTGTGTTTGATCCAGAGACGGTTTGCTATGTTCATGACAAAAGAAAGGTGCTTTTTCGCGGCCAAATTTTGAGTCTGTCTGCGGCTGCTATGGTGGTTGCTCGTGAGAATGGCAAAAACTGGACCAGCCTCGCTGGGCCGGCATATTGGCTTTATGACGACGTCACTCTGAGTGATTGGCGAAACGAAGCTGATTTTGAGGACGAAGATGTCTAATTTCCACGTCCTCCCCGACGCCCCACGTCCCGTCGCCCCCTTCTCTCATGCCGTCGAAAGTGACGGCTGGGTCATGCTCACCGGGCAGATGCCGACGGACCCTGACGCGCCCGACGCACCTCTGCCATCCGGGATCGAGGCGCAGACTGTCCGGGTCATGCGGAACCTCGAGATCGTGCTGAACGGCCTTGGGCTGGACCTGAGCCACGTGCTCCAGTGCCGGTGTTACCTCACCGAATTCGAACGGGACTACGCCACGTTCAACGACACCTACCAGACGTTCTTTCCCGAAGACCGTCGCCCCGCCAGAACCACGGTTGGCGTGACGGCGCTGGCCGTCGGCGCCCTCGTGGAGATCGATTGCATCGCCCGCCGACCCGCCACCAGCGAAGAGCGTGAGCGATGAGCCATCGTTGGCATATCCTGCGCGCGGACGGTGGGCTGACGTTGGCGCGGCATTTGCCGCCGCGCTTCGACTTCTCCGTGCGCACGACGCTGGGTCCGGGCAACGCCGTGCGCCTTGCCCATCAGGTCCGGCAGGACCTCTGGCGCGCGCTGCAAAACCTGCGCGGATTTTCGCCGGTCGTTCGCCTGACACCATGCGGTTCGGGATGGGCGCTGACCGCCGGCGGCCGCGCTTTGGGCAACGTCACGGACACGCACCTGTCGCTGGCGCGAAACGTCCTTGAAAACCCGGAAAACAGGGCGCGTTGGTCACGCCATGCCGGGGGAGGGCGGACGCAATGAGATGCCCTGAACGCCTTGATCAAATGGTAAAAAATCCCGCTGAGGCGGAGATTGGCGCGGTGAATGCAATCGGAAGTGGAAAGAACGGGCCATGTGATGACCCAACGTCCACTTCATCCCTTTACAATCAACGGGTGAGATGCTGGATTGGGGATAACCGACGCTATACGGCGCCGTATGGAACAGTGCCTGGGGAGAAGACCCAATGCACAGCAGCCCCGGAGGGAGGAGCCCGAACCGCATTGCGGACTTGGGTCCGGGGCTGCGCACTGATACCTTCACTTGCCACAAGCGCTGCCGCACAGGACGTGCCCTCCGGCCAGTCCGTGACGCTGAACGAGGTGCTGATCGATGAGGTTGGCGCCGAGGCCTGGCTGCGCTTTCGGTTTCTCGCACCACAAATCGCACAGGGCGCGGATGCGGTCACCTATGCGCAGGCCGAGAGTGACTTTGCCGCGTTGTGCGACACGGTCGCGCTGCCGTACCTGGCCGAATACGACCTCACGGCGGATGTCATTGTCGTCTCGCTGATGGACCGTGAGGTGCCGTTTGGGCAGGCAGACCCGGAGGCCACGCAGTTCTTTGAAACCTTCCGGCTCGAGAACGGCGCCTGTGTCTGGCAGGACTTTTGAGGATGCGGCGGTTTTTTGCATATGCGGCATTGTGGCCACAACCTGCGCAAGGGTTTCGGCGCCCGTATCCTTTCATCGCCAAATCCCGTATACGGACGGGAAGGGGCCCCCAAGGCGCCTTCACCTCGCAGCGGATGCGTCTGCATCCGAACGTTGACTACAGGAGAGACCGATGTCGAAGAGCATCAAAGTTTTTGGCCTGCTTGGCCTCATGGTTCTGGTCGCAGCATGCGGCAGCAGCGGCAACAACGAAGAAGTTGTTATCGTGGATCCCGAGCCGATCAGCGTTGAGCCGGTCAGCACAGGCAAATTCAAGTAATACCGCAGGGCGGGCGTTTCAGCCCGCCCTGACACCCCCTTGGGCCACGGGGGGCAGCGCATGCTGAAACATCGTGGTTTCCCCGGCCGACTGCCGGGCACCGATTTCCAGTTCACCATTCGCAGACCGAACCCCAAGGGGGTGACGCCGCTCACCCGGCGGGAACGCTTTCGCGACCGGCGTCCGGCCGACCGCAAGGCTGACACCGCCTTTCTGGCGGCGCTCTGGGCGCATTTCGGGGACGCACCCTTTGAGCGGGGCAACCTAGATGCGGGGCGCCTGTCCTGGCTCTTTGGGCGCGAAGTCGTTGCGGCAACAGATCCTTTTGATCCAGCGGATTACGAGGCGTTGTTGCGCATTGACGAGGCCGTGGCCCGTGCGTCCTTTCCGGACGCCTTTGACCCCGGTTGGACGCCATGACGCAGGCGGTCATGAGCGGAACCCTGCCGGGCCCCCGGGCAATGCGGCAAAACACGGCTCATTCCCGCAGTGCGTGCACATCCGCCTTTGCGCCATCCAACGCGCCATGCAACGCTCACCGGGCAGGATCGGATCCCCAGAGACTTTCCGGTTCTGTGTACCATTTCCGTACCCCTTCCCCTGGTGGGCAGCTTGCACGACACCGTGACCCGCTGCTCACCATTTTTTTGCGCGCAAGCCTGCGTGTTACAAAAGCTCACGACATTGCGTCTGGAGTGACGTTTAATTTGGACCAATTGGTTCCTAATTCTGTATCATGTTACAGAAAGGAACTTGAGAAATGGCACGTACAGTCCTTGGTCTGGTCCTTGCGACCCCGCTTTTGCTTGCCGCGTGCGGTAACACCGTTGGTGAACAAGCCCTGTCCGGCGCGGTTGTCGGCGCGGGCGTTACGGCGATCCTCGACGGCGACGTGGGCACAGGCGCGGTTGTCGGCGCGGTGGGCGGCCTTGTCTACTGCAGGGCATTCGACGCGAATTGTTAACCCGATTCAGCGGTTTGCTGCCGATGCAGGGCTGCATCGGTGGCGGTCCGTTGCCCATGTTCCGGCATCGGTGCGGAACCAATTGAACCCTTGCGGTGTTGTTCCCATGTGGAAAGAAAACACCAAAAGAGGATCAGCATCATGCCTATCAAGCCAGTTGCCCTTGCCCTTAGCGCCGCATTGGGGCTTGCCGCGTGCGGTGACACAGTCGCGGACCGCGCCATTATCGGCGGCGCCGTCGGCGCGGGGGCCGCAGCCGTCACAAGCGGTAGCCTTGTCACCGGTGCCGCTGTGGGTGCTGCAGGCAACATCGTGGCCTGCGAACTCGACATCGGCAACTGCTAGACCCGCCACAGACACCGAAATCAAACCAACCAGGCGCCGCCTCGACCGCAGTCGTGGCGGCGTTTTGCGTGCCTGCACGCCAAGAAGAGGGACATCATGTTCGACAAAATCCTGATCGCCAACCGGGGCGAGATCGCCTGCCGTGTCATCAAGACAGCCCGCAAGATGGGCATCAAGACGGTCGCCATCTATTCGGACGCCGATGCCAAGGCGCTGCATGTGCAGATGGCGGATGAAGCGGTGCATATCGGCCCGCCACCCGCGAACCAGTCCTACATCGTGATCGACAAGGTCATGGAGGCGATCACATCCTCGGGCGCGCAGGCTGTGCATCCCGGCTATGGGTTCCTGTCGGAGAACGCGAAA
>CAZRUV010000088.1:0-14680 GCA_964603315.1 uncultured Rhodobacterales bacterium | reverse complement strand
AGGATTGCGGAACCAGTTCGATCCGCGCGGTATCCTCAATACGTGGGTCATGGGCATTCAGTTCACGACCGGTCCGGATGGCAATCTGTACCAGCTGCCCGACCAGCAGTTTGCGAACCTCTACTGGTTCCGCAAGGACTGGTTCGATCGCGAAGACCTGCAAGAGGCGTTCAAGGCCAAGTATGGCTATGACCTGGGCGTTCCGGTGAACTGGTCGGCCTATGAGGATATCGCCGAATTCTTCAGCGAGGACGTCAAGGAAATCGACGGGACCACAATTTACGGCCACATGGATTATGGCAAACGCGCGCCTGACCTTGGCTGGCGGATGACGGACGCCTGGTTGTCGATGGCCGGGGCGGGTTCCGTGGGTGAGCCCAACGGTGTGCCGATCGACGAATGGGGCATCCGGATGGAAGCCGGTTCGTGCAACCCCGCAGGTGCATCCGTGACCCGTGGTGGTGGCGCCAACGGGCCTGCAGCGGTCTATGCGATCCGCAAGTGGGACGAATGGCTGCGCCAGTATGCACCACCCGGAGCGGCATCGTTTGACTTCTACCAGTCGCTGCCTGCACTGAGCCAGGGCAACGTCGCACAGCAGATCTTCTGGTACACGGCGTTTACTGCGGACATGGTGAAGCCGCAGTCCGAGGGCAACAACACCGTGGATGAGGATGGCAACCCGCTGTGGCGGATGGCGCCCAGCCCGCATGGCCCATACTGGACCGAAGGGCAGAAGGTTGGCTATCAGGACGTGGGGTCGTGGACCTTCCTGAAATCCACGCCCAGCGACCGTGCACAGGCCGCATGGCTCTACGCGCAGTTCGTGACCTCCAAGACCGTGGATGTGAAGAAGTCTCATGTGGGTCTTACCTTCATCCGCGACAGTTCGGTCAACCACGAGAGCTTTACCGAGCGCGCGCCCAAACTGGGTGGTCTGGTCGAGTTCTACCGTTCGCCGGACCGTGTGCGCTGGTCGCCCACAGGCATCAACGTGCCGGATTACCCCAAGCTCGCGCAAATCTGGTGGCAGCAGATCGGTGACGTGAATTCGGGTGCGTTCACGCCGCAGCAGGCGATGGACCGTCTCGCCGAAGAGATGGACATCACCATGGCCCGGATGCAGCAGGCTGACGAGGCGGCTGGTGTCTATGGCGGCTGCGGCCCGCGCCTGAACGAAGAGCGTGATGCTGAATGGTGGTTCGCCAACGGGGGCGCCAAGCCGCCGCTGGAGAACGAAAAGCCGCAGGGCGAGACCGTCAACTACGACGATCTGGTCGCGCGCTGGAACCAGTAGTTCTGAGCCAAATGCATCCGTAGGGTGGGGTTTAACCCCACCCTACCACGCATAATGAAGGGTTCCCCATGTCCATCGAGTTGATCGACGCCACGAAAAACGTGCGCGGCATCACGCATATCAAGCCGACATCCCTGACACTGGAAACCGGGCACTTCAACGTGCTTCTGGGCCAGACGGGTGCAGGCAAGACCTCTCTGATCAAGTTGATGGCAGGGCTTGACCCGCTGGCCTCGGGCCAGATCATCATGGACGGGATCGACGTCTCAAAGCTGAGCACGCAGAAGCGCAACATCAGCCTCGTCCACCAGTTTTTCGTGAATTACCCGCATATGACGGTCTTCGACAACATCGCCTCCCCTCTGCGGGTTGCAGGCATGGCGCAGTCCGAGATCGACGGCCGCGTGCAGGAGGCCGCGGATATCCTGCAACTGGCCCCGATGCTGAAACGACGCCCGCAAGAGCTGTCCGGTGGCCAGCAGCAACGCTGCGCCCTGGCCCGCGCCATTGCCAAGGAAAGCCGGGCCGTGTTCCTTGACGAACCGCTGGCCAATCTCGACTACAAGCTGCGTGAGGAATTGCGCGAGCAACTGCCGGAGCTTTTTGCGGGACGGGGTGCCGTGGTCGTCTATGCCACCTCTGAGCCCGAGGAGGCGCTGCTTTTGGGCGGGCGCACGGCTCTCATGGACGACGGCGTGGTCACGCAATTTGGCCCAACCGCGCAGATCTACCGCAAACCCGCCACTCTGACGGCGGCGCGGGTGTTTTCTGATCCGCCGATCAATGCCGCCGAAATCACCAAGACCGGTACCCGGGCGCAGCTGCCCACCGGTGTCACGTGGGAGATGGCAGGCGCTGCCGCCGATCTAGCTGACGGGCAGTACACCATGGCCATTCGGCCGCACCATGTCACTCCGGTACAGACTGAAACGCAGAGCGTAGCGCTCAAGGGCGTGGTGCAGGTGACGGAACTTTCCGGATCGGAGTCGAGCGCGCATTTCCAGATGGGAAAAGACGGCTGGGTGTCGCTCGCGCACGGCGTGCACCCATACGAGGTCGGTGAAGACCACGACTTTTACATGGACCCAAGCAAAGCCTTCTACTTTGCCCCAGATGGGAGCCTTGTGGCCTGATGGCAAAGATAACCCTGTCCAGTTTGCGTCATTCCTATCTGCCGAACCCGTCCGGTCCGCAGGACTATGCGCTGAAATCCATCGACCTCGATTGGAAGGATGGCGGCGCCTACGCGCTTTTGGGCCCGTCGGGCTGCGGGAAATCGACCCTGCTCAACATCATTTCGGGGCTGTTGGTGCCATCCGAGGGGCGCATCCTGTTCGACGATCAGGATGTGACCGCGTTGCCGCCGGATCAGCGCAATATCGCACAGGTGTTCCAGTTCCCCGTCATCTACGACACGATGACGGTGCGCGAGAACCTTGCCTTTCCCCTGCGCAACCGCGGGGTTGATGAGGCCAAGATCGCCACCCGCGTGGCCGAGATTGCCGAAATGCTCGAAGTCACTGATATGCTCGACACGCGCGCGGCCCACCTGAGCCCGGACAACAAACAGAAGATCTCCATGGGTCGGGGCCTTGTGCGGGATGACGTGAACGTCGTCATGTTCGATGAGCCCCTCACCGTAATCGACCCGCATCTCAAGTGGAAGCTGCGGTCCAAGCTGAAAGAGCTGCACCAGCGCGTGAAGGCGACAATGATCTACGTGACCCACGACCAGACCGAAGCGCTGACCTTTGCCGATCAGGTTGTCGTCATGCAGGAAGGCGAAGTGGTGCAGATCGGCACGCCCGTCGAACTGTTCGAGCGGCCGCAGCATACCTTTGTCGGCCACTTCATCGGATCGCCCGGGATGAACATCCTGCCTGCGGTCGAAGAGGCCGGGCAGGTTGTGTTCGAAGGGCAACCCATCGCGCTTGAAGGTGCCGTGACAGGGTCTGGCGGCGAGACGCAACTGGGCATCCGCCCTGAATTTGTCTCGCTTGCGAGCAGCGGTGTCCCGGCCCGAGTGCGCAAGGTGTCTGACGTTGGACGGCACGCGGTGGTCGAGACGATGGTGGGTGATGTCGCGGTCAAAGCTGTGGTGGATCATGCGGAGGTCGAGCAGGGCGCTGAGGTGCACCTCGCCTTCCGGCAGGATCAGACGCGGCTTTACCGGGATGGATGGATCGCGACGGAGGCAGGCGCATGAAGACGGAAAACCAAAGGGCGTGGTTCTTTGTGCTGCCGGTATTGCTGCTTGTCGCGTTCAACGCGCTTGTGCCGATCATGACGGTGGTCAACTATTCGGTGCAGGAGACGTTCGGGAACAACGTGTTCTTCTGGCAGGGGCTGGACTGGTTCGAACAGATCCTGCGCTCGGACCGGTTTCACGCAGCTTTGGGTCGACAGTTCCTGTTCACCTTCCTGATCCTGATCATCGAGGTGCCGTTGGGCATCATCATTGCCCTGTCCATGCCGCGCAAGGGCATGTGGGTGCCTGTGTGCCTCGTGTTGATGGCGCTGCCGATGCTGATCCCGTGGAACGTGGTTGGGGCAATGTGGAACATCTTCACCCTGCCCAAGATCGGCCTCCTTGGGTACTTCATGAATGACGTTCTGGGCGTGAATTACGACATGACGCAGGATCCGCTTGCGGCCTGGATCACGATCATTGTGATGGATGTCTGGCACTGGACGTCACTTGTGGTTCTCTTGGCCTATGCGGGTCTCGTGTCGATCCCCGATGCTTACTATCAAGCGGCCAAGATTGATGGGGCGTCCCCGTGGAAGGTGTTCCGCTACATTCAACTGCCCAAGATGAAAACCGTGCTGACCATCGCGATCCTGCTTCGGTTCATGGACAGCTTCAACATCTACACCGAGCCGTTCGTGCTGACCGGTGGCGGGCCGGGCAACTCAACGACCCTGCTGTCGATTGATCTGGTCAAGATCGCTCTGGGGCAGTTCGACCTCGGCCCCGCGGCTGCGATGAGCCTGATCTACTTTGCGATCACGCTGCTGGTGTCGTGGCTCTTCTACACGCTGATGACGAAGGATGATGCGAAATGAACTATGCGCTTTGTTCAGATGTCGCGCGCGGCGTGCATGCCCTATTCGCTTTGAGACAGGCGTCTGGCAGGGGACTGCACTATGCGTAAACGCTCCCTCATCCCGATCCTCTACATCGCCTTCCTGATGCTGCCGATCTATTGGCTTGTCTCGATGAGCTTCAAGACCACAAACGAGATCCTGTCGGGCTTCAGCCTCTTTCCCCAGACCTTCACACTGGAAAACTACAAGGTGATCTTCACCGAGCCGTCCTGGTATTGGGGCTATATCAACTCGATCATCTACGTGTCGCTGAACACCGTGATTTCGGTCGCCGTGGCCCTTCCTGCGGCCTACGCCTTTTCCCGCTACAGGTTCCTCGGGGACAAACAGCTGTTCTTCTGGCTGCTCACAAACCGCATGGCGCCCGCAGCGGTTTTTGCCCTGCCGTTTTTCCAATTGTACTCTTCGGTCGGGCTGTTCGACACTCACATCGCCGTGGCCCTGGCACATGCGTTGTTCAACGTCCCGCTCGCGGTCTGGATCCTCGAAGGGTTCATGGGCGGCGTGCCCAAGGAACTGGATGAAACGGCCTATGTGGACGGTTACTCCTTCCCACGCTTTTTCGTCACGATATTCCTGCCGACGATCAAGGCGGGTGTCGGTGTGGCCGCGTTCTTCTGCTTCATGTTCAGTTGGGTTGAGTTGCTGCTGGCCAAGACGCTGACGGCAGTGGAGGCCAAGCCCATCGCCGCGGAGATGACCAAGACTGCCTCGTCGGCGGGCTATGAACTGGGGCTTCTGGCGGCTGCCGGAACGCTGACCATCATCCCCGGCGCAATCGTCATCTATTTTGTCCGCAACTACATCGCCAAGGGCTTTGCCCTGGGGAGGGTGTGATGAAACGACTTTTGTGGCTTCTGGTGCCAACACCGGCGCTGGCCCAAGGCTGGGGCAATGTCGCGCAGCAGCAGGAGGAGAAGGGGTTTTCCTGGACCGACCCGCTGTGGCCCAGCTTCTGGATGGCGTGGACGCCCGCGACCTTTGCCCTGTTCTGCGGCATCTTCGGCGCCATCGCGATCATCGGGGTGCTCGAAGGGTTCAAATACCGTGACGGCATCGAGCGGAAAGGCGTTCTTGGCCTCACGACAACGTTGGGTGATCGGCTGTTCATTTCGCTTTTAGGCTCGGCCTATATCTTCCTCGCGTGGCTGGGGCTGTTCGGGCAACCGCTGTGGTGGCCATTGGGACTGAGCCTTGCGTGGGGGACGTTCTGTTTCCGCAAGGTGTGAGAATCCGCTTTGGAAACGGGTGCGCATGTTATTTACTGGCGCTGCAGGTGTGTATGCGGTTGCCGCAAGTGAGACGGCTATGAAGAAAAAGAAAAGCGAGCTGCTGACCGAGGTTGAATTGGAGTTCATGAATGAACTCTGGGCCATAGGGGAGGGGACTGTGCGTGACGTCCTGGATCGGCTGCCGCAAGAGCGGGCGCTTGCCTATACCTCGGGCGCCACGATCCTGCGTATCCTCGAACAGAAAGAGTTCGTGACCAGCCGCAAGTCAGGCAAAAGCCATGTCTATCGCCCGACGCTGGCCAAGGACACGTACCAGTCGCGGTCCCTCAGGGACCTGTCGATGAAGCTGTTTGACGACACGCCAGCGTCCTTGGTGGCGCGGCTTGTGGACGATGACGCACTGACCGAAGAAGCATTGGGGCAAATCCGGGCGCTCGTTGATCGGAGGTTGAAGAATGAGGACGGGTGAAGCGCTGCTAGACGCTTTTGTAAACGCCAATGTTCTGATTTGTGTGGCGTTCGGATTGTGGATCGTGCTGAGGGCGGCGATGTGCCGGATCGGGCTGCGCTATGCCTACAGCACGCAACTGCGATTGCTTAACACAGTGTTCCTGATGATCCTTGCGGCGCCTTTGCTGGCGCTTGGATATGGTCTGCTGAAGGGTGCAGGTGTGGCCGGCGGGGTGAACCTGAACCTCTCTGACATGGTGGTCGCCTATTACCTCAATGGCGGTTTCGAGATGAAGGCGTCGGAATTCGAGGGTCTGATCCTGATGCGCGACACGTTCATCCTGAACGTGCTGACCGGGGCAGGGATTGTCGCAAAGGCCGCCATCGTTGTCTTTGTTGCGGGCTTTGCCGTGGGTCTGGTCAGGCTGGCCTATTCGTTCTACTGCCTGCGGCGGATCGTGTTGCAGTCATACCGCTGGCGCAGCATCGGACGGGTGCGTATCCATTTGTCCGACCGCACACTGGTCCCGTTTTCGACGCGCGGCTGGCGGCGCTACTACGTGGTGATCCCCTCGCATATGCTAAGCCAGTCGAACGAGCTGCAGGTTGCCCTCGCGCATGAGTTGCAGCATATCCGGCAAGGCGATCTGGAGTGGGAGATCGTGCTCGAGGCGCTCAAGCCGCTGTTTTTCCTGAACCCGGCCTATCACGCCTGGAAACGGCAAGTCGAAGCGTTGCGGGAATTCAATTGCGACAGCCAGGTGCTGTCCAAGGGCCGGATCGACGCCCGTGCCTATTGCGATACGCTGCTGTCGGTGTGCCAGAACACGCTGCGGCGTGATCGTTCCTTTGTGATTGCAGTGCCGAAGGTCACGCTTGTGACGGCGGACCGCGGGTCGCTGATCAAAGGCAAACGCAGCTTTCTGGAACGGCGCATCCTGTCGGTGCTGGAGATGCGCAAACTCGCCTATGAGCGGTTGGTATTCGCTGCCCTGGTGGTCCCGTTGGTCGCCGTCGTCGCGTTGACCACACTGGCAATCCAGCGGCCCGGAGACTGGAGCCAGGACCGCCTGATGCTCGCGACGGTGGTGAACCTTGACCGGCTGAACGAGATCAACCGGCTGTCCACATTCGGCCGTATCCGCGACTAGCGCGGCGCGCGATAGGTGCCCTCGGCTTTAAGCGTTTCGACATTTGCTGCCTCGCGCGCCATGGCGCGCTGGACGGCTGGCCGTTCCATGCTGCGCTCGGCATGCGCACGGAGTTTCGGGTAACCGTCGCCGGGGAAACCGACGCCTGTTATGCGCCACCACACCCAGAACAGATAGCCATCCACAATCGACCACGTGTCGCCGTACCACCATGGGTCCAGCCGGTCTTCGATCATGCGCATGATGGTGTGCATCGCCTCAACCCCCTTCGGGCGCACGATGTCAAAGGACAGGTCCGCGTCGTCAATGAACTTGATCGGCATGGCGATGCGCGTGACAGTCGGGTGAACGGTGGCCGAAAAGAACGCGATATCGGCGGTCTGGCGGCTGATGTCGAGCGGGGTGCCCGTTGTGGGCAGCAGATGCGCAGACGGAAACGTCTGGTGCAGCCAGGTCAGGATCGCCACATTCTCGGTCAGTGGTTCACCGTCAATCAAAAGCGTCGGCACCTTGCCCTTGGGATTGATGGCCAGAAACTCGGGCGAATTCTGCTGGTTCAGAACCACGCGCAGCAACTCGGTTTCGAAGGGCACGCCAATCTCTTCGAGCGCAATGGTGGGAACGCGGGCGCAACTGCCGGGGGAGACAAAAAGTTTGAGGTGCGGCATAGGGGTCCTCCGGCGTCGAAGATTGTCTTGCAAAAATAGGTATTCCGAAGGAGCATAGATAAAAAATCGACATTTAGGGAGGACAACATGTCGAAAGCGCTGATTGCCGGATTGGCAACAGTGGCGTGCCTGGCCACGGCTGCCCACGCCCAAACCATTTTGACAGCCGAAACGGCATCGCCGAATACGGCCCCCGGTATTTCGATCATATCGTTGTCCGAGGCGGCCGCGAAAGCAGGCGTGGCGGACATTCAGGTCACATCCGGTCAGACGCTCACAAACTCGGTGCAGAATGTTGCCGAAGGCAAGACCGACATTGCAGCGGGTCCCTTCATCCTGCCCTTCCTGATGTCGCGCGGCGTTGGCCCTTATGCGGGTCTCGGCGCAGAGAAGGGGGCGGAGCTGGTCCAGAATCTGGCCGTTCTCTACACCTACCGGATTTCGGTGCAGGGGCTTTATGCCTATGACAGCGCGAATATCAGTGGCTGGGACGGGCTGGAGGGCAAGACCATCTTCAACGGCCCACCCCGAGGGGCGGCGCTGACCAATGCGCGGCTGCTGATCAAGCTGAACACCGGAATGGAAGAGGGTGCAGGCTACACCGGTGTGCAGGTGAACTGGGGTCAGGCCGTCAAGACCATTCAGGATGGGTCTGCGGACGCGTTTGTGCTGCCCATGGCCTTCCCGGATCCACGTGTCTCAGCGGCAATTGCGTCCGGCAAAATGACGATCTTTTCGGTGTCGAACGAGGTGTTTGACGGTGAGGCCTTTGGCAATGTTGGCAAGCTGCCGGGGACGGTTCCAGTTGAGATCCCGGTCGCGGACATGGGTTATGGCGACGACGTCACCATCGTGTCCGAGGATGACATGTTCCGCGGGCCCGGGACGGTTGGCGGCGATCTGGTCAACGTCAACATGGACTTTGACGTGGCCAAGGCGCTGACGGCAGCGTTCATCGCCAATCTGGACGACATCTATTTTGCCAAGGCGCCGTTCATGCCCGGATCGTGGCACGGCGAAACGGATATCGCCCTGACCGACATGTGCGGCAACAACCCGATCAAATATCATCCGGGTGCTGTCGCCGCGTGGGAAGAGGCGGGTTACACCATCCCCGACTGCGCCAAGTAGTGCATCGCCCTGACCGGATCCTTACCGGTCAGGCCGTTCGCCAAGGGCAGGCATGGCAGAGACATCCCAACAGGTGAAAAACGCGCACTGGCAGGCTGGTCGCTTGCTGTATGTTCTGTCGGTGGGGATGGTCATCATCGGCCTGTTCAACGCAACGCCGGGCATTCCGGGCTATGATGCGCTTGTGGCCAGCCTGACGGGGCGCGATGGCGCGCAGTTGCGCAAGTTTCCGTTCGAGTGGTTCTATCCTGCCTTCTTTGCGCTGATGATGCTGATCGTCGCGCTCAAGCATTCGATGTGGCTGGACT
This sequence comes from uncultured Rhodobacterales bacterium, assembly GCA_964603315.1. Lineage (GTDB taxonomy): Bacteria > Pseudomonadota > Alphaproteobacteria > Rhodobacterales > Rhodobacteraceae > Tateyamaria. The sequence goes on along the minus strand of CAZRUV010000088.1, from coordinate 5,335 downwards.
GGAAAGACCGTTTGCCTGCGCGGCGGCGGTTTGGTCTCTTCATGGATGTGTCGCTGGTGGTGACGGCGGTTGTCATTTCCGTGACCTATCTGGTCGAGATCGAGGCGGTGTGCCTTGTCGACCGTATGACCGGAGACCGGGCGCGTTTGATCGCGGAAAGCCTGAAATCCGCCGCCGAATTTGCCGCAACGCTTGGTTTGTCGGCGCCGACGACGGTCGAGGATCCGCAATGTGTGAACACCACTGGCGGCTGGCTCGTGCTGATCGTCGGCGTCGCGGTCGTCATTTTCCTGTCCTACAACGTCAAGGTCTGGGGGCTGCCGCTCGTCCTCGTCGCGATCCTGATTTCGGCCTACACAATCATCACCGTGCTGGTCTGGTACGTTTACGGTGCGGACGACGTGAACAAGTATCTTGTGACCAAGCTGGCGGGCGAGCCGCGCCTGCTGGCGGACGGGCGGCCGCGCGTGCATGACATCCTGGTCAACAATTCGTCCGGCTTGCTCGGGCGGTTCATGGACATCGTGTTGAACACGATCTTTCCGTACCTCGTTCTGGGGTCCCTGTTCGGCAGTTCCGCCGGGGGGCGGTCGCTGATCAAGCTGGCGTTCCGCTGGACACGGCACTTGCGCGGCGGACCGGCGCATGCGGCCATCGTGTCATCGGCGATGTTCGGCACCATTTCGGGCGGACCGATTGTGAATGTGCTGTCGACGGGCGTGCTGACCATACCGATGATGCTGAAACGCGGGTTTTCCAAGGTCTTTGCCGGAGGGGTCGAGGCGGCGGCGTCTTCGGGCGGATCGATCATGCCGCCGGTGATGGGGGTTGCGGCCTTTGTGCTCGCGTCGCTGACCGCAGTGCCCTATTCGAGTGTGATCATTGCGGCGATCATTCCGGCCATCGCCTATTTCTTCTGCCTGTTCCTGTCAGCAGTGTTCCAGTCGCGCAAGCAGAACATCACCGCCATTGGCGAGCTGACCGAAGACATGCACCTGCAGCGGCAGGACTACCTCAATCTGTGCATGATCTTCGGACCCATTCTGCTGATCCTTGTCTTGCTGCTGACGCCCAAGGATGCCGTGGGGTGCGGTCTGCTGGGCGGACTGCTTGGCGCGGACCGTTTGATCACCGATACCGGCTGTCAGGTGCAAAGCCTCAGTTGGTTTCTGAGCGCGGTTCAGAACGCCGCCGGTGCTGCCGGTGCGGCGGGCTGGTGGGCGGTGATGCTTTTGGTGGGTCTTTTGTTTCTTGATCCCGAAGTGCGGGCCGCGCCGGTCAGGATCATCAACGCCCTGTCCGATGCGGGCGTCCTCATTTCGACCCTCTACCTGATGTTTCTCGCCGTTTCGATCATCGACTTCTGCCTGTCATTCACCGGTCTGCCTGTGTTTCTGTCGCTGGATGTGCTGGCCTGGCTGAACAGCCTGAATTTTGGCGACGGTGGGTCGTCCTTCTTTCAGTTCACGGCCCTCTTGCTCACGATGCTGCTGGCGGTGCTGCTCGGCATGGGGATGCCTGCGGTGCCCGCCTATATCAACGCGGCCCTGTTGATGAGCCCGGTGCTCGCGGGGCTGGGGCTGTCACTCTTCACGGCGAACATGTTCATCTTCTACTTTGCCGTGGCCAGCGCGATCACCCCGCCCGTCGCACTCGCCGCCTTTGCCGCCGCCACGATCACCAAGGCCGAGCCTATGGCGACCGGATTCTCTGCCGTTAAATCCGGGATCGTGATGTTTGTCGTGCCCTTCATCTTTGCCTACTACCCCGAGCTTTTGTTGATCAACGAAGCCATTCTTGACCCCAATGCCGGGGGCGGGGCCGGGTATTTGCCGGGTTATGACGGAGTTTTTCACCCGGTGGCGTTCCTGTTGTTGCTGGGGCGGCTGGTCGTGGCGCTTTACCTTCTGTCGTCTGCGCTGGCCGCCTTTGACCGGAGCGCATTGCCCGCGTGGGAGATTGCGCTGCGGCTGGGTTTGGCGGCGCTGGTGATGGCGCGGGCCGAGGTTGTCTGGGTGCCAGCCGTGGCAGTTGCCATCACCGTTGTGGTGCTGCACGCGCGGCGCAACGCACAAGCCTGACCGGCAACCGCGCCGCGCATCCGCGATGTGCCGGTTCGCTGTGCGTGCATGCTGAATAAGTAAGCAGTTTTCGGACGTTACCCCTGTTGCTCGCATCCCCGCGCGGAAAGTGCCCCACGCGGCGTTGCCTGACCTTGGTCCCCGGTGCATGCCGCACGGTATGGATAAGACGCTCACCGTCGTTGTGGTCGAAGAGGACCGGGATCGTGCGATCGCAATTGTCGATGCGCTCAAGGATGCCAGTGACTGCGACGTCTTTGTCATAGGCAATGCCAGCGGGCTGGCACGCAAGATCGCTGCGCATGCGCCGGACATCGTGCTGATCGACATCGACAATCCGACCCGCGACATGATGGAGGAACTGACGCTCGCCTCCGGCCCGATGGAGCGTCCGGTTGCGATGTTCGTGTCGGGGGCTGCGGGTGGTCTTGCACAGACAGCGATCGAAGCAGGTGTCTCGGCCTATGTCGTGGACGGGCTGTCGCCCGCGCGGATCAAGCCGGTGATGGACACGGCCATCGCCCGTTTTGCCATGGTGCGCCAGATGCGCAACGAATTGGCCGAGACGCGGCGCGCGCTGGAAGAACGCAAGGTGATTGACCGCGCCAAGGGTCTTCTGATGAAGGCCAAGGGCATTGACGAGGACGCGGCCTATGCCCTGCTGCGCAAGACGGCGATGGATCAGGGCCGCAAGGTTGCGGATGTGGCCGAGGCGTTGGTCACGGCATCGGGGCTGCTGGGATGAAACATGTCACCGTCCCCGTCGCCTACATGCCGCTGGTGGATGCGGCGCCGCTGATCGTGGCTCAGGAAATGGGCTTCGCCGAGGCCGAAGGGATCGCGCTGGATCTGATTGCGGCGCCGTCATGGTCGTCGGTGCGCGACATGCTCGCCTTTGGCCGGGTCGATGCGGCACACATGCTGTCGCCGGTTCCGGTGGCCATGGCGATGGGCCTTGGCGGTATGTCCACCGCGCTGTCTGCGGTGTCCGTCCTGTCGGTGAATGGCAATGTGATCGGTGTCGGTCGACCGCTGGAAGAGCGGTTGCGCGACATGGGCTACGGTTTCGATTTTGCCGATCCCGCCCTGGCAGCGGATGCGCTGGCCCAGGTGCGCGACGGCCCGATTGTCTTTGGCGTGCCGTTCCCCTTTTCGATGCATGTCGAACTGTTGCGCTATTGGAGCCGTGCGACCGCTCTGGGGCCGGACGGTATCGTCATCCGCACCGTTCCGCCGCCCCTCATGGCCAAGGCATTGGCCGCCGGGGATGTCGATGCGTTCTGTGTGGGCGAGCCGTGGGGGTCCGTCGCGGTGGATGATGGCGCGGGCGCGCTGTTGCTGCCGGGTTGTGCCATCTGGAGCTTTGCGCCGGAGAAGGTGCTGGCCGTGCGCACGGAATGGGCCGAAACCGAGCCGGACCTCATCGGCCGTGTGATGCGCGCCACGTGGCGCGCGGGCCGGTGGCTGGCCAATCCGCAGGTCCGTGCCACGGCAAGCGAATTGCTGTCGCGCAAGGCGTATCTGGATATCTCGCCCGAGTTGGTTGACCGCGCGCTGTCCGGGCATCTGACGATATCCGCGCGCGGGGACCAAAGGCATGTCGAAGGTTTTGTCGAGTTCCACGCCGGTGCCGCGAGCTTTCCGTGGCGCAGTCAGGCCAAGTGGATCGCCCAGCAATTGCGTCGCTCCCACGGGTCGGGAGCACAGGTCGACATCGGCGCCGCAGCGCACGTGTTCCGGGCGGATTTGCACCGGATGCACCTTGGTGCTGTCGGCTCGGATCTGCCCGGCGCGTCGGAAAAGGTGGAAGGCGCGATTCGCCACGCAACGGCTGTCGCTTCGGCCGCTGGAGGGCTGACCCTGCTGCCCAATCGGTTCTTTGATGACCGGATTTTTGATCCAAGTGCCGTTTAGGTGATCAAAAATTGTGCAGTAAACGTGCCAATCCCGTTGATAGCACAACTGAGTAAAGAATTCCTGTTCACAGCGCACGCTGCGATGCGGCATCAACAGGGCGCAGTCGCAATGGCGCGACAGCACCGTAATTCTTCCCACTGACAGGGAACGTCTGAGCAAGGTCGCTCACTCTCCGCCGAAACGCCGGCGGAAAGTGGTCGGCCTTTTTCTTTTGCCCATGTCCATCTCCTCCCGGACAGGGCGCATCGAAGGGATATGATAATGAAAAACCTCCTCCTTGGGCTTGTGGCCTCCACCGCGCTGGCGTCACCCTCCTTTGCGGAACTGCTGGATCTGGAAAAAGACGAGCTGACCTTTGGCTTTATCAAGCTCACGGACATGGCGCCGCTCGCCGTGGCCTACGAGCAGGGCTATTTTCTGGACGAAGGCCTGTTCGTCACGCTGGAAGCGCAGGCCAACTGGAAGGTGCTTCTGGACGGTGTGATCGGTGGACAGCTGGATGGCGCGCACATGCTTGCCGGTCAGCCGCTGGCGGCCACCATCGGCTACGGCACCGAGGCGCATATCGTGACGCCCTTCTCGATGGACCTGAACGGCAACGGCATCACAGTGTCCAACGAAGTGTGGGAGATGATGCGCCCGAACATCCCGTCCATGGATGACGGCCGCCCGCAACACCCGATCAGTGCGGAGGCCCTCGTACCCGTCGTGGAGGATTTCAACAGCCGCGGCGAACCCTTCAACATGGGTCAGGTCTTTCCCGTTTCGACCCACAACTACGAACTGCGCTACTGGTTGGCTGCGGGCGGGATCAACCCCGGCTACTACAGCCCCGAAAACATCAGCGGCCAGATAAATGCTGATGTTTTTCTGAGTGTTACACCTCCGCCGCAGATGCCCGCAACGCTCGAAGCCGGTACGATCCATGGCTATGCGGTGGGCGAACCGTGGAACCAGCAGGCGGTGTTCAAGGGCATCGGCGTGCCGGTCATCACGGACTACCAACTGTGGAAGAACAACCCCGAGAAAGTCTTTGGCCTGACCAAGGAATTCACGGAAGCCAACCCCAACACCACGCTGGCCGTCACCAAGGCGCTGATCCGCGCGGCCATGTGGCTGGATGAAAACGACAACGAAAACCGCCCCGCCGCTGTCGAGATTCTGAGCCGTCCGGAATATGTGGGCGCGGATTACGAGGTGATCGCGAATTCGATGACCGGGTTCTTTGAATTCGAGAAGGGCGACAAGCGCGACATTCCCGACTTCAACGTGATCTTCCGCTCCACCCCTTCTCTATTGTTGCCGATTTCCTGGAATTGCTTATATGGATATATAAA
>CAZRUV010000087.1:0-14816 GCA_964603315.1 uncultured Rhodobacterales bacterium | reverse complement strand
TCTTCAGCCGCTACCTGAATGAAAACGGCTGGACCGCCAAAGTTATCCCCACCGAGTTCGGTACGGACGAGGAAGACGCGGCATGAACCGTTTTGCCGCGCTTTTTGCAACCATTGACCAGTCGACCAAGACGACCGTGAAGGTCGCGGCCCTCGCCGACTATTTCCGGGACGCACCGGAAGCGGACCGGATCTGGACCATCGCGCTTTTTTCCGGCCGCCGACCCAAACGTGCCGTCACCACAACGAAACTGCGCGAATGGGCCGCTGAAGAGGCGGGCATCCCCCTGTGGCTCTTCGAAGAGGCCTACCCCATTGTCGGCGATCTGGCGGAAACCATTGCCCTTGTCCTGCCACCACCGTCACAGTCAAGCGATCACAGTCTGACCCACTGGATCACGGAATTGCGCAGCCTCGCTGATCAGGACGAGGACAGCAAAAAGGCCTTTGTGCGCGCGGCCTGGGATCAGCTTTTGCCGGCCCAGCGCTTTCTCTTCAACAAACTGCTGACGGGCGGGTTTCGCGTCGGGATCAGTCAAAAGCTGATGACCCGCGCACTGGCCCGCGCCACGGATCGGGATGAGGCGGAACTGGCGCACCGGCTCATGGGCGATTGGGACCCGGCCACGATCACCTGGGCCGCCCTGATCGAAGAGGACGACCCGGCCGCCAATGCCTCGCGCCCCTACCCGTTTTATCTGGCCTACGCGCTCGAAGATGCGCCGGACACTTTGGGCGATCCGAAGGACTGGCAGGCCGAGTGGAAATGGGATGGCATTCGCGGGCAACTGATCCTGCGCGGGGGCGAACACTATGTCTGGTCGCGCGGGGAAGAGTTGATGACCCACCGTTTCCCCGAATTTGCCCGCGCGCTGGATTTCGTGCCGGACGGCACTGTCCTCGACGGTGAAATTCTCGCCTGGGGTGACGGGCAACCGCAGAGCTTCAACGCGCTCCAGCCGCGGATCGGGCGCAAGACGGTGCCCAAAAAGCTGCTGCTAGAAGCCCCGGTGATCCTTTACGCCTACGACCTTCTGGAATGGCAGGGCGCGGACCTGCGGGCGCGACCACTCGCGGAAAGACGCGAGTGTCTGGAAAACCTGTGTGCCGATCTGCCCGAAGATGCGCCCATCAAGCTCGCCCCGCTGGTTCCAATCGACAATTGGGACGCGCTCGCCGACATCCGCAGCACAGCGCGCGACGCCCAGGCCGAAGGGCTGATGCTGAAACGCCGCGCAAGCCCCTATCTGACGGGGCGCAAGAAAGGCGATTGGTGGAAATGGAAGCTCGATCCGCTCACTATCGACGCGGTCATGATCTACGCGCAATCCGGGCACGGACGGCGCGCGAACCTGTTTACCGACTTCACTTTCGCGGTGTGGAAGGGCAATGATCTCGTGCCGTTCACCAAAGCCTATTCCGGTCTCACGGACGCAGAATTTCGCCAGATCACCGCGTGGGTCAAGAAAAACACCCTTGAACGCTTTGGCCCGGTACGCTCTGTCACGCCTGAGCATGTGTTCGAGATCGCTTTCGAGGGCATTCAGGCTTCGAGCCGCCACAAATCCGGTGTCGCCTTGCGCTTTCCCCGCATGAGCCGATGGCGTCACGACAAATCCGCACAGGAGGCCAACACGATGGACGACCTCAACGACATGCTGCGCACCTATGGATAAAGGCGTACCACCGGCCCCGCCTTCTGCACCGAAACGCCCCCTGCCCGTCGGAGCCTGGGACGCGCATGCGCACCTGCTTGGCGGTCCGGAACATCCCTTGTCGCCCACCCGCGTCGAAGACCCCGCACCGGGCATCGACCTCGGCGGTTGGCTGCGCATGTATCGTGCGCATCTTGACGCGTTGGGATGCAGCAAGGGGTTGATCGTGCATTCGATCCTTTATGGCACCGACAACACGGTGACGCTGGCTGCAGTCAAGGCCATGGGCGCAGGCTTTGCCGGTGTGGGCCTCTTGCCTGACGGTGCGGGCCCCGACGAAATCCGGGCTTTCGCCGACGCCAGTATTGTCGCCGTGCGGCTGAACTACGTGCATGGCGGCGTGCTCAGCTGGGACGGCGCAAGGGCAATGGCGCCCGCGCTCGCCGATCATGGGCTGCACATCCAGATGCTTCTGCACGCCGATCAGCACATTGCCGATCTTGCGGATGACATCCGCGCCCTGCCCGTCCCGCTGGTGATCGACCATTGCGCCTGGCCCACGACGCTGAACCCCAACATCCCCGCCATCGACACACTTTGCGCCCTTCTGTCCGAAGGGCACGTCTACGTGAAACTCTCCGCCCCAAACCGCCTGACCCATACCATCGACGCAGCACAGCCCCTGATGCGCAAACTGATCTCTGCAAACCCCGATCAGGTGCTCTGGGGATCGGACTGGCCGCACATCATGCTCGGCGACGCCCACCAGCCGCGCGCCGCCGATCTCGCCGACATCGTCATGGAAATCGCCAGCACTGACGAACAGCAAAAGATCTTTGTCACCAACCCGGACAGGCTCTTCGCGCCCGCGTGACAAACAAACCCTCCCGGCTGGTCGCCGCATGCAGATGCGGCGAACCACTTGCCCCGGCCCACGCCACCTCATACCTATGCCCGAACACGCAATCAAAGGTGCCCCACATGTTCCAACTCCCCTTCCCCGTCCGCGATGCAAATGCCAGCGCCGGAGGAGAGCCCCTGGGCAATCTGCCCGAATGGAACCTCGATGACCTCTACACCGGCGAGGACGCACCCGAACTGAAACGCGATCTCGACTGGCTCGAAGACGCCTGCCAGAGTTTTGCCAGCGACTACGAAGGCAAGCTCGACGCGCTGGACGCGCCGGGCCTTCTGACCTGCATCCAGCGTCAGGAGCGCATCAATCAGGTCGCGGGCCGGATCATGTCCTTCGCTGGCTTGCGCTACTACCAGCTCACCACCGATGCGGGCCGGGCCAAGTTCATGTCCGATGCGCAGGAAAAGATCACCAATTACACGACCCCGCTCGTCTTCTTCACGCTTGAACTCAACCGGCTCGAGGATGACCACCTTGATGCCCTTCTGGCGCAAAGTGGCGATCTTGCGCGGTACAAACCGATTTTCGACAAGATCCGCGCGATGAAGCCCTATCAGCTGAGCGATGAACTGGAAAAATTCCTGCACGACCTCGGGGTGGTGGGTGACGCATGGGAGCGACTTTTTGATGAAACGATTGCCGGGCTCACCTTCGATATCGACGGCGAGAGCCTCAACATCGAAGGCACGCTGAATTTCCTCACCGATCCGGACCGCGCCAAACGCGAAACGGCGGCCCGCGAACTTGCGAATGTCTTTGGCGACAATGTGAAAACCTTTGCCCGCGTGCACAACACGCAAGCCAAGGAAAAGGAAATCCTCGACCGTTGGCGCGGTATGCCCACGGCCCAGACGGGTCGGCACCTGTCGAACCAGGTCGAACCCGAAGTGGTCGAGGCCCTGCGCAACGCTGTCGTTGCCGCCTATCCCAAACTCAGCCACCGCTACTACGAGCTGAAACGCAAATGGCTCGGCCTCGACGTGATGCAGGTCTGGGACCGCAACGCGCCGCTCCCGCTCGAAGATCCGCGCATCGTGAACTGGGACGAGGCGCAACAGACGGTGATGGACGCCTACAACGCCTTTGACCCGCGCATGGGCGAACTGGCGCATCCGTTCTTTACCAAGGGCTGGATTGATGCCGGCGTGAAGCCGGGCAAGGCCCCTGGTGCCTTCGCCCATCCGACCGTCACGGATGTGCACCCCTACGTGATGCTCAACTATCTCGGCAAACCGCGCGACGTGATGACGCTGGCGCATGAATTGGGCCATGGTGTCCATCAGGTGCTCGCCGCGGGCCAGGGCGAAATGCTCTCATCGACGCCTCTGACGCTGGCCGAAACGGCGTCGGTCTTTGGTGAGATGCTGACCTTCCGCAAGATGCTGGACGGGGCCGAGACGCAGGATCAGCGCAAGGTCCTGCTCGCCGGCAAGGTCGAGGACATGATCAACACTGTTGTGCGCCAGATCGCCTTTTATGACTTCGAATGCAAACTGCACGAGGCGCGGCGGGGGGGCGAGTTGACCCCCGAGGACATCAACGCCATCTGGATGAGCGTGCAGGGCGAAAGCCTCGGGCCCGCCTTTGAATTCATGGACGGCTACGAGACCTTCTGGTCCTACATCCCGCACTTTGTCCACTCGCCCTTCTATGTCTACGCCTATGCCTTTGGCGATGGTCTCGTGAACGCGCTCTATTCCGTCTACGAGGAAGGCACGCCGGGCTTCGAGGACAAGTATTTCGACATGCTCAAGGCCGGTGGCTCAAAGCACCACAAAGACCTCCTCGCCCCCTTCGGCCTAGACGCCTCTGACCCCAAATTCTGGGACAAGGGCCTCAGCATGATCTCGGGCTTCATCGACGAGCTTGAAGCGATGGAAGGATGACTGACGTGGGAAACAGTTTAATGCAGCTAACAAAAGAGAACGTGCTCAAAGCAATTGCAAAGTACGAAAGGGACGGGCATCCAAGCGGATATGGTCCGGCAAGAGAATACTGGCTGAAACACCCGGAGGAGGAAAAGGACGAGCTCTACCCTCAAAAGGCGATCTACGGAATCGTCTTTGGGCTTGATCAAAATGCTTGTCCCAATGCGACGGTGACCCGAACAAACTTCGAAAAAGCTGGCTTCACCATCATATCGAGCCCTTCGAAGGAGGCCACTGAACGACAAGAATTAGAGGCGAAGAGCCTACAGGATTCGCGGGAAATACGTATGAGAAGGCTAGAAAACGCACCAGCTTACCCACCCGCATTTGTTAAAGAGATCTTGGAATTCCGTCGAAACCCGGATGTCGTGGCACAAAGGCTAGAATTAGCGAACGGCAAATGTCAAAAATGCGGTAACTGTGCACCTTTCATAAGTAAGTCAACGAACGCTCCATACTTGGAAGTCCACCATATTCAACCTCTATCGAAGGGAGGCAAGGATGCGGTCTGTAACACTATGGCACTATGCCCCAACTGCCACAGAGAGATTCATTTCGGCACTAAAAAATAGGATTCATTTCGCGCAGTCAAAGCACATGGATGTCGTGGCGTGGAACATCACACAAAAAAACGATCCGTCCCAGAATTGCCTCGGCTACCGTTTTATCGCCGCTTCGTCGGCGCAACCGCCTTTGGGGTGCACATGGTCATGAAGCCGCAAAACACACCCTGCTCCGGATATGACAGGGTCGGCATCGATGGTACGGTTTGCGCCTGCGCGGGGCTCTGAAGGGCCACGGCGATCAGAATGGTCAGTGCAATCTCTTTCATCGGATATCTCCTTTGCGTCTCAAAGACGCTTCAGAGATGGGCTGTGGCGGCGCCGGTCGCGCACCGGATTTGAAAATCAGTGCAGATTTGCAGGGATCGGCGCGGAATTCCCGGAATCGGCGATGTCACCTGACAGGGCAAGGCGGCGGTATTCCGATGGGCTCACGCCTTTTTCGGCGCGAAACGCCCGGTTGAACGGCCCGACGGAGGCAAAGCCCACATCATAGGCCACTTCGAGCACGGTCACGTTCATCCGCGCCGGGTCGCTCATGATCGCGCAGGCCGCTTCGATCCGGGCACGGTTGATGAAGCTGGAAAAGTTCCGATGCCCCAGCCCCTGATTGATCGCGCGGCGCAAGCGGTGCTCGGGCACCGCCAGATGATTGGCGAGCGCACCGATGGTCAGCCCTTCCTCTCGCCAGATCCCTGCGGACATCGCCGCCTTGATCCGGGTGATCAGTGCTGCATCCACGCTGTCCTGAGGCATGGGCGGCGCGGTTTTATTCATAACCGCCATCGTCTCGCCGGGCCAGCGGCCCACATCGGGCCGCAACAGCCACACGGCAAAGGCAATCGAAACGACCAAGGTGCCGATCCCGTGCAGAAGCGCCAACGTCAGTGACGAGTCCTCGATCCAGCCCAATGCCTGCGTGCTTGTCAAAAACAGCGCCAATCCTGCAATCGCCACGGCAAAGGCGGGACGCGCGCGACAGCGGCACTCCACCAGATCATCCCGTGCAGACCAGAGCGCCAACAGCACCAGCGCGCCGTAAAGAGCTATGGCAAAGGGCAGGCACGGTATTCCGAGATCGGGAAACACGTTTTCGGCGTAAAGCAATACCGATGTCGCCAGTCCCCCCGCTATCCACGGCCACCGCACCCCCGGCGCGTCCAGAAAGATGGTCACGATCAACCATGTGATCGCGGCAGGCGAAAGGCTCGCGATCAGGGTCAGATTGGCATCGACCAGCGGTGGAAATTCCAGCGGCAGGGCCGTCGTCGTGATCAGAAACGCGGCCTCTGCCAGTGCAACAGCCGCCACAGACAGCCGTCCTTCCCATCCGATCGGGGCGCGAACAAGCAGCGCTGCCAGCAATACCAGCACCGTGATCGCTCCGCCGCGCACGGCGAGGTCCAGATACATCATGTGCAGCACCCTTTCCTGTCCCGCGTTGGAGCACCCTTACCAAACCGGGTCGCAATCGGCGCGCCGATTTCTGAAAAAGACGCACCGATTTCTGAAATCGACCACACGCAGCGGTGAGGGATCAGAGCGCGATGCGGTACCGCTTGAAACCGTCCGGCCCCTCGCCCGCATCCTCGATGTCCATGTCCAGCTGATCCACGTAAGCCGCAGCCGCAGGCCCGGTGTCAAACAGCACCGTCGTGCCGCCCATTGGCGCAAAGGACCAGTTGTTGTCGGCACGCGGACTGATCGTGCCCTTTTCAACAATGTAGCGCACGATGACGTCGCGGTTGGTGTCGGGACCTTCGAAAATCGTGGTGTCGGTGCTGGCCCCGGGGAAGTTGCCGCCACCGCCCGCGCGATAGTTGTTCGTCGCAATGATGAACTCGGCCTCCATGTCCAGCGGCGCGCCATTGTAGGTCAGGTTCACGATCCGACTGGCATCGGCGTTGATCAATTCGCCCTTGGGGTCGTATTTCGACGGCTGGGACAGATCGATCTGGTATTCCACCCCGTCGATCACATCGAAATTGTAGCTCGGGAAGGCCGGGTTCAGCAGCACCACGTCCTGCGCGCCGGGTTCGACCTGATTGAACATCCCCGCCGAGCGTTCCAGCCAGTCCTTGACCTGCTGGCCCGTCACCCGCACCGCCCGCGCGGTGTTGGGATAGAGGTACAGGTCAGACACGTTCTTGATCGCCACGTCGCCCACCGGCACATCCGTGAAATACTCGGGCCCACCGCGCCCGCCCGCCTTGAACGGCGCCGCCGCAGACAGGATCGGCAGGCCCTCATGCTCGGTGCCTTTCATCATCTGTTCGATGTACCAAAGCTGTGCAATCGACACGATCTGAACAGACGGATCATCGGCCACCAGCGCGAAATAGCTGTGCAGCGGTGCGTCCGTCTTGCCGACCGCGCGACGCACGTAGGCCAGCGTCGCGTCATGTTCGACTTGCGCGGAGGCAAGCACCGCCGGATCGTCCTCAACCAGCGCGGTGACGGACCGATCTTCGTTGCGCTTGGAAATGGGGCGCGCCTCGGACGTGGCGGACACCACGCGCCATTCGGACCCGTCCTTTTCCAGCAGCAGGTCAATGAGGCCCATATGGCTGCCCCAGAACCCGCCCATGGTTGCGGGCGTGCCCATGAGGGTTCCGGCATCCACGTCAGCACCCGCAAAATCGGCGTAGCCGGGGGACGGGAACACGAGGTGGCTGTGCCCGGTCAGGATCGCATCCACACCGTCAAGGCCCGCAAGCGGGACAGCCGCGTTTTCCATACCGTCGCTCGCATCCGCAGCACCGATACCCGAATGTGACAGCGCGACGATGATATCGGCGCCCTGCTCTTTCATCAGCGGGATATAGGCCTTGGCCGTCTCGACGATGTCACGCGCCTGCACCTTGCCTTCGAGGTGGCGACGGTCCCAGTTCATGATCTGTGGCGGCACAAAGCCGATGAGGCCGACCTTGATCGGATGCGCGGTGCCGTCGCCATCCGTCACTGTGCGGTCCAGAATGACGAACGGCGGGATCAACGTCTTGTCCCTGGTCGGGTCACTGCCCATCTCCAGCGCCACGTTGGCCGACACCACGGGGAAATCCGCGCCCGCAAGCGCCTTCATCAGGAAATCCAGCCCGTAGTTGAATTCGTGATTGCCCAGGGTCGAGGCGTCAAAGCCCAGCGTGTTCATGGCATTGATGATCGGGTGCGTGTCGCCCTCTTTCATGCCGCGCTCATAGGCGATGTAGTCGCCCATCGGGTTGCCCTGCAGAAAGTCGCCATTGTCGATCAACAGCGCGTTCGACGCCTCATCGCGCACCGCCTGAATCAGGCTTGCCGTGCGCGACAGCCCGACCGTGTCACGCGGCCTGTCCGCGTAGTAGTCATAGGGAAACACGTGCACATGCAGATCGGTTGTTTCCATGATGCGCAGATGCGCCTGATTGGTCGCGGCATTGGCGGAAAACGGGTGGAGGGCAATGAAACCTGCGGTACTGGCAAGAAAACCACGGCGATTGAGTGTGAGCGACATGCGTGTGTGCTCCATTCTGGATTGCGTTTTGGCGGGTGTATCGCCTCAGCCTAACGCGTTTGCGACAACCCGCAATCCTTTCGGGAATTTTGGGCGGATTCAGGCAAGCGGTTCGGTTTGCGTGCGTAGGCAGGCAGCACCGCGTTTGATCATAACGGCCGTATCGCCCCTGTGCATCCCGCGATAAGCTGACCCAAAACCACGCGGACACAACGGAGTTGTCATGTGTCAAAACCGCTAAAAAACATTCGGGTTCTCGACCTGACAAATGTGCTGGCCGGGCCATTCTGCTGCCACCAGCTGGCGCATCTGGGCGCCGAGGTGATCAAGGTCGAGGCCCGTGTGCGTGGCGATCTCGCGCGGCAACTGGGCGCGGATCCGGCGCTCAGCGCGCGTGGCATGGGCGTTTCGTTTCTGGCGCAGAATGCCGGCAAGAAATCCGTCACGCTTGACCTCAAACATCCCAAAGGCAAGGCGTTGCTGATGCGGCTTGTCGAAACGGCGGACGTGCTGGTCGAGAATTTCCGCCCCGGTGTCATGGCGCGGCTGGCCCTGGACTATGACACGCTCAGGGCCGCAAATCCCACGCTGATCTACTGCGCCATCTCGGGCTTTGGGCAGGACGGGCCCTGGGTGGACCGCCCGGCCTATGACCAGATCATCCAAGGCGCGTCCGGCGTGATGTCGATCACCGGCGACGCGGACACGGCACCGCTGCGCGTCGGCTATCCTGTTGCGGACACGGTGGGTGGCATGACGGCGGCCTTTGCGATTTCAGCGGCATTGAACGCCAAGCCGCGGGGCAGTTTCATCGACGTCTCGATGCTGGAATCCGTGCTTGCCACCATGGGGTGGGTGATATCAAACCACCTCATTGCGGGCGTCACACCCGCGGCGCATGGCAACGAAAACGTCACCTCGGCCCCGTCGGGCACGTTCATGGCGCAGGGCGGACCGATCAATATTGCCGCCAACAAGGACGAACAGTGGACAGCGCTGGCCCATCATCTGGGCCTTGGCCATCTGTGTGGCGACCCGGACTACGCCACACGTGAGGCGCGCAAGACCAACCGGATGGCCCTGAAAGCCGAACTGGAGACGGTGCTTGCGACCCGACCGGCCCGAGACTGGGCGAGGGAATTGAACCGCATCGGCGTGCCGGCTGGGGCTGTGCTCACCGTGCCCGAAGTGCTGGAGATGCCGCAAATTGCGGATCGCGGTTTTCTGCGCAGCTACCGGGACGTGCCGGGCGTCGGGCGTGATATCCAGATCGCCACAACGGGCATCAAACTGGACGGCACGGCACCTTGTGTCGACGCGCCCCCGCCGCAACTGGGCCAGGACAACGACGCGGTCTGGAGCAGTCTGGGCCTGACGCCGGACGAACTGCAATCCCTGAGAGACGAGGACGTCATATGAGCGGGACCCGAAACGACGTGTCCGACTGGTGGACCACTGACATCATCGATATGGCACCCGGTCAGATCCGCCTGCGCGGTATGCCCATCGAGGAGTTGATTGGCACCGCCAGCTTTTCCCAGATGATCTGGCTGATGACTCGCGGGGAGATGCCCAGCCAAGATCAGGCGGCGCTGCTGGAATGTGCGCTTGTGGCCGCGGTTGATCACGGCCCGCAAGCCCCCTCCATCGCCACCGCGCGCATGGCAGTGACATGCGGTCTGGGCCTGAATGGCGCGATGGCCTCGGCCGTCAACATGCTGGACGACGTGCATGGTGGCGCGGGCGAGCAGGCCGTGGAGTTTTACCAGCGGATCGACACATCGGTTCAG
Organism: uncultured Rhodobacterales bacterium; assembly: GCA_964603315.1. Classification (GTDB taxonomy): domain Bacteria; phylum Pseudomonadota; class Alphaproteobacteria; order Rhodobacterales; family Rhodobacteraceae; genus Tateyamaria. Next base: position 4,472 of record CAZRUV010000087.1, on the reverse strand, counting down.
GCGGGGCAATCGCTGGCCGTGGCAACCGAGGACGGGATCGACGCATGGCAAGCGGAACGTGGTGCCTACCTGCCGGGGTTCGGGCACCGCTTTCACACTCCCACCGACCCGCGCGCCCCGCGCCTGTTGGGTCTGGTCGATGAAGCCGCCGCTCGCGGCGTTGTCAGTGGTCGCTTTGCCGGGATTGCACGGTCCGTCGAACACACGCTCGCTGCGCGCAAGGGCAAGCCGGTGCCGATGAACATCGATGGCGCGACGGCGGTCATCTATGCAGAACTCGGCTTTGCCGGTCCACTGGCGCGCGGGCTCTTCTGTCTCTCGCGGTCGGTCGGGGTGATCGCGCATGGGTGGGAGCAGATGCAACAGGGCGGCCGCAACAAGGGCCCGACCCCGCCTCGCTACCGGTGGCGCTACACCGGGCCGAACCCGATTTCTGAAACGGAGTAAGGCGTGTCACCGACGGCCACGTGTCCCCGCAGGCCATTGGTTACTTCAACTGGCTGTCCTTTGATCCACGCCGGTTGATCCCGCCCCGCACCCGGTAGGCCGCATCACGCTCGGCCACGCAATCCACGCACAATTTGACCCCGGGAAGGGCCTGCCTGCGCGCCTCGGGGATAGGTTCTTCGCATTCGGCGCAATACCGCAGGCTTTCGCCCACGGGCCGCCGACGCGCCTGCATGCGCGCCAACTCATCCGACACTGATGCCTCGATCTGTTCAGAAACGGCCCCGTCCTTGGCCCATCCACCTGCCATAATCCCTCTCGATCGTCATACCGCCGACTTGAAGACTAACACACATGAACACCTGATAAACCGGATCACGTTTCCGCTCTAATGCGTTGATCACACGCAAATATTCTCACGTCCCGACGTCCAGTACGCGGTCGATCATCTCCTGCGTTCCACGCGAAAACTCCAGCGGACAGGGATAGGCGTCCCCGTCCAGAACCGACCGGCAGAACGCCTCGACCTGCAGCACGTAATGATTGTCCGCTGGAAAGCGGATCGTCTCCACCGTCAGACCGGGCTTGTGCCATTCGATGCGCGCCTCGCCAAACACGCGCGCATTGAACGGCGCTGTCAACCGGATCAGCCCGCCTTCCCCGTGAAAGCACATCTCCTGATAGGGGTGCATCCGGATCGACACATAGGCGGCATAGGACACATCACCGAACTTCGCGCGCACATCCGCAAACGTGTCAAACCCGTTCTCGAGCGTGACCTGTGCGGTGATGTCCGTGGCCTCCGCCCCCAGCACATAGCGGGCCGACCCAAAGACATAGACCCCGATGTCGCGCAGACCGCCGCCGCCCGTCTCGGCCTTGTTGCGGATGTTGCCCACATCCGCCCGGTTGTCGAAAGAGAACGCGCCCGTGACGTGGCGCACCCGGCCGATGGCGCCATCGGCCACCATCTGGCGAACGCGTTGCCATTGCGGATGGTGCACGATCATGTAGGCCTCGGCCGCGAGCTTGCCCGCCGCATCCCGCGTAGCGATCAACTGGTCGAACTCGGACGCCTGCATCGTGATCGGTTTTTCACACAGAACATGCTTGCCCGCCGCGAGCGCCTTGATCGTCCACTCCACATGCATGTGGTTCGGCAGCGGGATGTAGACCGCATCGATACCGGGATCCTCAAGCAGCGCATCGTAGCTGTCATGAACGGTCAGGCCCGGGCAGAACGCGGCAAAGGGTGCTGCCTTGGCCGGGTCGCGCGTTGCAATCGCCGCCAGTTCGGCGCCACGCGCGGCATGGATCGCAGGCCCCATGAACTCACGTGCAAATTTCGCCGCACCCAATATGCCCCATCTGACCGCTGCCATCTTTGCGTCCTCCGTTCCCTCTGTGCCGCCGGGTCAGGGTGGCGTGAGGTGGGTGCGGTTGTCTAGAGTGCTTCGCAACCAAAGGGAGACGTCGCATGCGCATCATCAAAGCTCTGGGCCTCGCCCTGCTGGTCGTGGTGATCGTCGGCGTCGGTGCCTTTCTGGCGATTGCGCCGGGCTATGTGGAACGGTCGCGCAACGGCATTGTTCCGGGTGGCCCCTTTCCGGTTTCCGATGCTGCGCAATCGCTGCACGACACGCTGGTGATTGGCGATTGGCACGCCGACAGCCTGTTGTGGCAGCGCGATATCGGCAAGCGCGGCAACCGGGGCCACGTGGACGTCCCACGCCTGATCGAAGGGGGCGTGGCGCTGCAGGTCTTTGCTGCCGTGACCAAATCGCCTGCGGGGCAAAACTACGAAGCCAACAGCGCGGACGCGTTCGACAACATCACGCCACTGGCCATTGGTCAGCTGTGGCCGCCGCGCACGTGGACGTCCCTCGCCGAGCGCGCGATCTATCAGGCCGAGCGGTTGCACCGCGTGGCCAAGCGCATGCCGGACCGGTTGACCGTCATCACCTCGCGCGCAGAGCTCGATGCGCATCTGGCGGCGCGCGCGAACGGAAGCGTGGCGGTCGGGGGCCTGCTCGGGATCGAAGGGGCACACGCGCTTGAAGGCGATCTGGCCAATCTGGACCGGCTCGAGGCCGCCGGTCACCGCGTAATCGGCCTGCACCATTTCTTTGACAACGCACTTGGTGGCTCGCTGCACGGGACCAAGACCATGGGTCTCACGGATTTTGGCCGTGCGGTCGTGCGCGAAATCGAGGCGCGTGGCATGATCCTCGACCTTGCGCATTCCAGCCCTGCTGTGGCCCGCGACGTGCTGGCCATGACGGATATGCCGCTGCTGGTCAGCCACACCGGGTTGCACGGCTTTTGCCCGGTCACGCGGAATTTCGAAGATGACATCATGAAGGCGATCGCCGCATCTGGCGGCACGATCGGACTGGGCTATTGGGGCGATGTGCTGTGCCGTGATGCAACGCCCGCGGCGATTGCCGCCATGATCGTCGAGGCTATCAGAACGGTCGGCGCGGATCACGTGTCACTGGGCTCGGACTTCGACGGGTCGGTCAGCACGCCCATTGACACCGCGCAACTGGCCACGCTCACCCACGCCTTGCGCGAGGCCGGGTTGGACGATGCCACCATCGCCAAGGTGATGGGCGGCAACATGGTTCGCGTCTTGCGTGATCGACTGAACTAGAGCCCGCACCGGGCACAGAACCGGTCCACGAGGTCCGGCGCGCCGACGTCTAGGCATTGATCCCCAAAGTACCACCAGATGAACTTGTCGTAGGCGCGTCGTTTTGGCGGGCGTATAAGTGCCCCTTTCAGCGCATCTGCATTGCGCACCGTATCGGCCACATGATGGAAATCCGACTGGCCGCACAGGATGACCGGTTTGCGGTGCAAATAGGCCTCGATCCCGACAGCAGAGTTGATCGTCACCACCCGATCCGCCGCCGCGACAAGGTCATGAATGTTGCCGTCGCTCACATGCAAATGCGGGTAGCGCGCCTGCAGGGCCGTCAATCGCTCGCGCGTCGCGGGGTCCGCATCCCGTGGATGCGGTTTGACGACCACTGGACCATCCAGTGCGTCGCAGGTTGCCTCCACCATCTCCCAGCGGTTCAGGTGACAGGTCTCGCCAACGACCCTGTGGCACTCGGACTGCAAAAACACGGCCGCCTTCACCGCGCCGATCTGCGTGACCGCTTCGGGTTGGGCGTATCGCGAGGTCCGCTTGCCCACGATCCGTTGACGCAACCGGCGAAAGAACGGGCGGGCGATCTCCGGATCAATGTCATCCTTGAGAAAAGGCGTGTCTGCAATCGAAGAGAACGCGCGGATGCCCTTGGGATCGAAATTCCAGAACGGATAGACATAAGCGACATCCGTATTCCGCGCCCGCGCGTGGGCAAACCGTCCGTGATGGACCACATGAATGGCGGTATCGGCCTCCACCGCTTCGTGCAGGGTTTCCCGGTCGAGGATTGTCACGTCAAACGGGATACCCCGCGCCTCAAGCCCTTCGGTCACGCGCAGGTAAAACCGGTGCAATCCGGACCCGCCCAGGCTCAACCACGACCGTGGCACATGAAAGACGACCTCACTCATCGGCGCAGCCTAGCGCCACAGGGCTCGTGACAAAAGCGCCGAACCGCGCGCTTTCCTGCGTCCTGGCTCCTCAAAATGCGGTGCCCGAACAGAAAAAGACCCCGCCACCTGGCGGGGTCTTTTCGTTGCGTTGCGATCAGATCAGGCCGGGGCAAGCAAGCCCTTGGCCTTGGCGATCTCGCGCATTTTTTTCTGCAGCTTTTCGAACGCCCGCACCTCGATCTGGCGGATCCGCTCACGGCTGACGTTGTAGGCGCCGGACAGGTCCTCGAGCGTCACGGGCTGATCCGACAGGCGGCGTTGGGTCAGGATGTCCTTTTCGCGCTCATTGAGCACCTCAAGCGCTTCGGCCAGCATCTCGCGCCGCACTTCCAATTCGTCGCGCGCCTCGTAGTCGGCAGCCTGATCGGCATCTTCGTCCTCAAGCCAGTCCTGCCACTGCATCGTGCCTTCGCCTT
>CAZRUV010000086.1:4656-15089 GCA_964603315.1 uncultured Rhodobacterales bacterium | reverse complement strand
GTGCCGCCCACCTCGATATGCGCCGTCACCTTGCCCTTGGCGCGGTCAAGCTGCTTGACCATCGCCTTTTGCATGATTTTCATGCCCTGTTTTTCGAACGACTTCTTGGCGAAGGCGCTGATCTCGGCATCCTCAACGGGCAACACGCGGTCCATGACCTCGACGACGGTCGTGTCGGCCCCCAGCGTGTTGTAAAAGCTCGCAAATTCGATCCCGATGGCGCCCGACCCGATGACCAGCAGCTTTTTCGGCATCCGTTTTGGCGTCAGCGCGGCCTTGTATGTCCAGACCAGTTCGCCATCCGCCTCAAGGCCCGGCAACTCGCGCGCTCGCGCGCCGGTGGCCAGGATGATGTTCTTGGCTGTCAGGTCTTCGGTGCCCTTGTCGGTCTTGACACTGACCTTGCCCTTGGCGGGGATCGTGCCTTCGCCCATGATCACGGTCACCTTGTTCTTCTTCAAAAGGTGCTGCACGCCGCCCGACAATTGCCCCGCAACCTTGCGCGACCGGTCCACGACCGCGTCAAGGTCATAGTCGATGCCGTCAGCCTTGAGGCCGAACTCCTTGGCCCGATGCATGAGGTGAAACACTTCGGAAGACCGCAGCATCGCCTTGGTCGGGATGCAACCCCAGTTCAGGCAGATGCCCCCCAGATGCTCCCGCTCGACGACGCAGGTGTTCAGGCCCAGTTGCGCCGCACGAATGGCCGCCACATAGCCACCGGGGCCGGAGCCGATCACAACCACATCAAATGATTTCGCCGCCATGGGATAGTCCTCGCAGGTGTCATCCAAAACTAGTTTAGTGTTAAACTAGTTTTGGCGATGCCTCAACGCGAACGAGGCGCGACAAATCGACTGACGATAGGTCAAGCGGCTTTGGCTTGCTCCAGTGACCGCACAACGGCACCGTAACCACCCGCATCAAGATGCGCCTGCTCGGGCCCGGTCGTCTTGCGCGACAAGGCCGCGTTGCGATGCGGAAAGCGGCCAAACTGGCGGATCACCTCGCGGTGCGCACGGGCATGCAGCAACCCCTTGGGGTCCTCGATGCGTTCGCAGATCAACCGCACGGCGCGGTCCTGATCACACAGGTTTTCCGAATGCTCGAGCGGCAGGTAAAAGAACTGGCGCGCGGGTTCGTCGATGCGCAGATCCCACGCCTTCTTGATCGCGGACTTGGCCGCCGCCAGCGCCGCACGGTCCAGCGCAAAGGCGCGCGGATCGTCACGGAACATGTTGCGAGAGAACTGATCCGTCAGGATGATATAGGCCAGGGCCCCGCTCGGATAAGTGAGCCACATGGAAAAGCTGCCCTCGCGTGCAGCCTGCCAGGTGGCACCAAAACGCTGCCGTATCGACTCATCAAACTCCGGGTCATTGGCATACCACTGTTCCGGCGAACACTCGTCCAGCCAGAATGCCAAAATCTCGTCCGGTCCAACCACGCCCATTCTCCTCACCATGGCCCGTTTCTTCAGCGTTACACAGCACATGCGTGCCGCGCTAATCACGAAATACAACAACACCGACACATTCCCACAAGCGGGTCGGGACGAAAGGTCGCGCCCTTATGCGGCATCGCTTGGGTTTTCCGCCTCCAATTCGACATCAATGGCGTATTCTTGTGCAATTTCCATAGCCACGGGCGTCATGGCGGCCTGCGCCATCGGAACATACGCCCCTGTATCCTCGACCGAGATGGTCGGGCGTTGCGTCATGCGGAAGGCGGCGTAGCCGACAAGCACCGCAAAGAGGACACCCGTGAACATGTAGAAACCCGATGGCCCGACCCGCTCCATCAGCGCGCCAACGATAAGGGGGCCAAAGACGGCGCCCAGGCCGTTGATGAATACCAGTCCGCCGGATGCGGCGGCCATGTCGTCGTGATCCAGAAAGTCGTTGGTGTGCGCCAGCAGCAGCGAATAGAGCGGGTTGGACATGCCCCCCACCACAAAGGCCGACACCAGCAGCAGCGTGAACACGCCGCCCAGCACCAGCCCGAGGACCGAACCGACCGTGCCAATCACCGCCACGGCGAGGATCAGCAAGCGCCGGTCAAAGCGGTCGGACAGCCAGCCGATCGGATATTGCAGCAGCACCGCGCCGACAAAGAAGGTCGAAACGAAGGCCGAGATCTGCGCCACGCTCAGCCCCGCCTCGGTCCCGTAAACGGGTGCCATGCCGAATTGCGCGGCAAAGACGCCGCCCAGCAGGAACATGCCGACGCAGCCCAATGGCGACACGGTGAAGAGTTCGCGCAAAGTCATGGGCTTGGTGGTGTCAAAGGCCGGCACCGGGCTGATCGACAGCAGGATCGGTGTGACCGCAAGGCTCACAAGCACCGAGGGGATGACAAAGAGGACAAAGCCCGACGGGTCGGCGGTCAGCAGCAGATATTGCGCGACAACGATGCCGACCGTCATCACCACCATGTAAAGCGACAGCGCCTTGCCCCTGTTGGAATTGTCCGCCGCATCGTTCAACCAGCTTTCCGCCGTCACGTAGACAGCCGAAAAGCAGAACCCGATCAGCACCCGCCCCAGTGTCCAGACCCACGGGTCTGCGAAGGTCGGATAAAGGATCATCACCGCCGAGATCAGAGAGGCCAGCGCCGCAAAGACGCGCACATGACCCACCCGACGGATCATGCCGGGTGCCATCCGGCTGCCCCCGAGGAAGCCCGCGAAATAGGCAGACATGACAATGGACATCTCGAGGGTCGAAAACCCCTCGATCTCGCCCCGGATGCCCAGCAAGGTGCCCTGCATGCCGTTGCCGATCATCAACAGGAACATGCCGAACAGAAGCGCCCAGGCACTGCGTAGGACTTGGAACACGGGTCGTCTCCCTGACAGGAATCACGGCTCAGCGGTTGCACAGAAACCGGGTTGAGTCGCAATGAAATACGACGCCGCTCATGTCGATTTCGCAACGCTCGATTGCGGCAACAAAAGCGACGCATCGCCATAGGAGAAGAACCGGTAGCCGCCACGCACCGCATGATCATAGATGCGCGCGATCCGGTCCTGGCCCATCAGGGCCGCAACCAGCATCATCAACGTGGATTTCGGCAGGTGGAAATTGGTCATCAGCCCGTCCGCGACCGTGAAGTCGAAACCGGGGTAAATGAAGATATCCGTGTTGCCTTCCCACGGGGCCAGACCGACATCCCGTCCCATCGTTTCGATCAGCCTCAGCGCCGTGGTGCCGACAGGGATCACGCGGTGGCCTGCGTCCTTGGTCTGCGCAATGGCCTGCGCGGCCTGCGCGCTCACCTGACCCCATTCGGCATGCATCTTGTGTTGGGTCACATCCTCTACCTTGACCGGCAGAAAGGTGCCCGCGCCCACATGCAGGGTCACGAATGTGCGCCGAACGCCCCGCGCATCCAGTGCCGCCAGCAAGGCATCATCGAAATGCAGCGACGCGGTCGGGGCCGCCACAGCGCCTGAATTGCGGGCCCAGACCGTCTGGTAGTCGGTCTTGTCCTGCGCGTCGGCGGGCCGTTTCGCGGCAATGTATGGTGGCAACGGCATCGCACCGGCCTCTGCCAGCGCGGCATCAAAGTCGTCGCCCGACAGGTTGAACCGCAACTGCCCCTGCCCGTCCGATACCCCTTCCAGCACGGCGGACAGGTGGGCGGAAAAGGTGATCGTCTCGCCCGGTCTGACCTTTTTCAACGGCTTCAGCAGCGCGCTCCACGTCCCATCCGCCCGTGGCTCCAGCAGTGTCGCCTCGATCCGTGCCGACGTCTCTCCCTGCGCGCTTTGACGTGTCCGCGTGCCGGAGAGACGCGCCGGGATCACGCGCGTGTCGTTGAGCACCAGGAGGTCGCCGGGGTTCAGCCAGTCCACCAGATCCGTTACCACCTGATCGTGGATCACATCCCCCGCCCCGACCAGCAGCCGCGCAGAGGATCGCGGCACGGCGGGCCGCGTCGCGATAAGGTCCTCGGGCAGGTCAAAATCGAAATCGTCGAGTTTCATGGGGCGCGTCTAGTCGGTCGGTCAGCGATCGTCACGCGCCTCTTGCGCTTCGCGGCGGCGACGTTGCGACGCAGTCTCCGCCTCCTCTTCCGGCTCTGCGGCAAAGGCTTCGGGCAAGGCAGCCGCCGGTGCCCCGCCCTGCACGTCCGGCAGTTCGGGGGCGGGCGCGCGGAAAATCTCGCGGAACATGCCGGGGGTGAAGGCCGAGAGCGGATTGACGCTGACCTGCGGGGCGGCAACAGGGCCGCGCAGCCGGTAGTTGAAACCGATCAAGCCCTCGCCCCGGCGGGTAAAGATGCTGCCAATCCCGTTGAGCAGATAGATGGGCGAAATCACCCCCTGCATGTCGAGCCGCGCGTTCGCCACGTCATAGACGCCATCCATCGACAGGCCCATTGAGGGGCCGACTGCGCTGGCTTCGGTCAAAACCATTGTCGTGGGCGTGATGCGAAACGCGGCTTCAACCTCCTGAAAATGAATCCCGTTGCCGCCCGCCTGTTCCAGCAGCCCCACAATGCTCAGCGCATTGAGCAGCGCGGCCATGGCCGGCGCGTCCTGCACGCGGGTGTTGTTGACCTTCAGCGTGCCGTCAAAACTTGCCGCGCCCACAGGCAGCAGGGTCAGCGACATGTCTCCGCCCCGCGCCTGTTTCAGCAGACCCGCCGAGGCAAACACGGCACCCGCATCCGTTGCCCGCACGCGCACGGCGCTGCGGCCGTTTTGCGGCAGCACCTGCCCTTCGACAGCCGCGCCCCCGTTCACGCGTCCGGTGAACCGCCCGTCGATACCGCGTGCCATGCTGAAATCGCCGCGAATATTGTCGATGGCGATCGTGTCGGTGATCTGCAGCCGGTCCAGCGCGAGCGACAGTGGCCCACCGCCCTGCGCGCCACCTGTGTCCGAGCCACCGAAATCCGCCTGCCGCAGGTCCAGCGTACCGCCGCGCACTTCAACCGCGGGGGGCTGGTTTGCGCCGCGCCCGACCAGATCAACCGGGGCGCGCAACCAGTCGCCGATGCGCACTTCGGAAAAGCGGGCGCGCTCCAGCCCGCCCGACTGTGTGAGAGAAATCGCACCCTGCGCGCGCAGTCCGGGCGCATCCAGAACGAGGCTTTCGACACGCGGTGTCGGCCCGAGCGCGCCGCTCAACTGCAGGGACCCGGCGGTGCCCGGTCCCTTGCGCCAGCCCAGAGGGGGCGAAGACAGCCCCACACCGCGCAGATCGGTCGCCAGCGAAAACCGGGGCGCCGCGCCACCCACCGGCAGGTCGATCACCAGATCGCCAATGCCCCGCCCGCTGACCATGCCCGGCGGCAATCCGATGTCAAAAGCGTCCACGGTAGCGGCCGACAATTCGATGTCGCCGCGCACCGAACTGGCTTGCGGCCCGCCCCCAAGGGGTTGCGCCCAGACCACGTCAAATGGAACGCCGTCAATCGTGCCCGGCCCCGACACTTCGACCCGGGCCTGGTCCGCCGTGACGCGCAACGTATCGGCCAGAATCTCGCGCCCCGCGACCAGCGTGTCGCTGTGTACGTCACGCGCGGTACCCGTCGCGGCATAGGTGACATCCGCCGTCGTCACCCCTTTTTTCAAAGGCAAAGACAACGTACCTGACGCCTGCAACTGCCCGTCGGCAAGGTCAGGCGAGAGGTTTGCGCGGGACATGACCTCAAATGGCGGTTGGTCCAGGATCGAAAGGCCAGCGGTCACGGAACTGCGCGTTTGCAGGCGGATGACAGCGGGCGCACCGCCCTTGACCGTGACATCCGGGATGATGAAGGACGACCCGCTCACATCAATCACGCCGCCTTCCGGTGCCAGCACCTGACCGCGGTCAACAGAGACGACAAACCGGTTGTCGAGCATGCTCGCCGTGCCCTGCGCGCCCGTCACGGGCGGCAGTGTTTTCACATAGCGCACCTCTGCGCCATCGAAGTCAAAGCTGAAAAAGGCGTCGGGCTTGGTGTTCGGTCCATCCCGCAGCACGAAATCCAGATTGCGCATCTCGCCACTGACGAGGTTTTGCGCAACCCAATCCCGTACCTTGGGCACCAGCGCTTCGGGCCACAGGCCGAGGAGCCGATCTGGCGCCAGCCCGTCCATCTGCGCATCAAGGCCATAGCGCCACCCTTCGGGCTCCGCGGCAAGTGTCCCGCGCGCCAGCATCGTCTGGCCCTGATCTTCGAGCAGCATCTGCCCGATCTCGAGCGTGAACGGCGCGAGCGACATGCGGAAATCCATGTTGGCCGCGTCCATCGAAATGGGCGCCTCATAGAGATCCGCAGGATTGGCCGTGAGCGTGGTGGCGGAAAACTGGCCCACGATGTCATCAAGCGCGCCCGCCTGGGTCACGTTCAGGGCTGCCTGCCCTTCGATCCGCGTCCTGATCCACGCGCTGTCGACTGACAATTCGTCAAAGCGCAACACACCAAGCCGCGGGTCAAACGTGAAATAGGAACGCGCTGAGGAGAATGGCACCGGGCGCGTCGCGTCCGTGGGCTGGATCACACCCTCGCCAATGGAGAAGGTCACAGACAGCGGCGTCAGAGACCCGTCATCGGCCACACCGCCCCGCATCGCCCCCGATATGGGCGCGCGTAGCACGTCCAGCCACGCAAAGGGCGGCGCGATGGCCGCGATGTCGCCCGCCGCGACATCGGCAAGCGTTGCCCCGAACTGCGCGGCGGTCGAGCCGATGTCGCTTTCGTAATTGGCCTGCAAGGTGGCCACACCCTGCCCGCCGCTAAGCAGCGCGAGGTCAGACGAAAGCCGCAATGTATCACCATTGCGCGTGGCACTGATCCTGCCACCGTCGATGGTCCAGGCCTGACCGGTGCGCGCATCCTCCAGCCGCAGGGTCAGCGCGCGCAACTCGGCGCTCGACAACCCGGCCAGCGCCGGGCGTTCGATCAGGCCATCAATGCGCTCAATCAAAGCGCCGAGGCTTGCGGCCTGCTCGGCAGGCGCGGTCAGGTCATAGCCGCCCGACAGCACGACCGACCCATCCGCGAGGCGCCGCAGGTTCGCAAAAACACCGCTCACGTTGATCGTGTCGACCTGAATGCGGCCAGACAAAAGCGCGCTCAGCGACAAACCCGCCCGCAATTCGGCAAAGCCCACAATCTCGGCGCCGCTTGGCGACAGGATGCGCACATTGGTCATGCGCACACGGGGATAGCGCGCCTCTTCGACCACAAAGTTCAACGTGTCAAAGGTCAGCGTCGCGTCTTCGATCCCTTGCGCCACCTGCGCTTCGATCCGTTCGCGCAACCAGTCCGGCGCCGACACCGGTCGCCCGATCAGGACATAAAGCAACGCGCCGATCACGGTGGCAAAGACAAGCGAAGACAGCAGGCTGGGCAGCCCGTGACGCCGCCACGTGGCCTTGCGACGCGCTTTGGGCGCGTCAGAGGGGGGATCTGCGCTGCTCATGTCTTTATTCTTGTCCGACCAGCCCTATCATGCCAGTCACATCTTTCACAGACTGTAAAAAGGCCCTGACATGCTCGATATTTCCAGCCCCGCTCCGGATTTCACCCTGCCCCAGGGGGACGGCACGGATGTGACCCTGTCCGCGCTCAAGGGGGGGCCTGTGGTGCTGTATTTCTATCCGCGCGACGACACGCCGGGCTGCACCAAGGAAGCCATTGCCTTTTCCGAACACCTCTCCGCGTTCGAAGCGGAGGGCGCAAAAGTGTTTGGGGTGTCCAAGGACAGCTTAGCCAGCCACGCCAAGTTCTCGAAAAAGAAAGAGCTGTCCGTGCCGCTGCTCTCGGACGAGAATGGCACGGTGTGCGAGGATTACGGCGTCTGGAAAGAGAAAAACATGTATGGCAAGACATATATGGGGATCGAACGCACCACCTTTCTGATTGATGCAAACGGCGACATCGCGATGGTCTGGCCCAAGGTCAAGGTACCCGGCCATGCAGAAGCGGTGCTGGCTGCGGTGCAGGCGCTCTGAATGCTGCCACTGGCGCAGATGGCCGACGCAGTGCTGCGCGCCGGCGACGGGCGCGAGAAAACGGCGCTGTCCCGTCGCTTTGCCGCGGAATGGCAGGCCGCCCGGGCCACGGGCACGGTGCCGGAGATCGGCACCGCCACTCCGCCGGACCACCCGGCCCGGCCCGCGGCACCCGAACTGCTCAGCCCGCGCGACGTGCCGCGCCGCAGGCCCGGCAGCCCGGCCGGGCGCATCGCGCTCTTGCACGCGGTGGCGCATATCGAACTCAACGCCGTTGACCTGCACTGGGACATCATTGCCCGTTTCGCCCATGTGCACATGCCCACCGGATTCTACGATGACTGGGTCAAGGCCGCTGACGAAGAATCCAAGCATTTCAATCTGATGTGCGACTGCCTTGAAGCCATGGACAGCCACTATGGCGCTTTGCCCGCCCATGCTGGGATGTGGCGCGCGGCCGAAGACACCGCAACCGATTTCATGGGGCGCCTTGCCGTTGTACCCATGGTGCTCGAGGCGCGCGGGCTCGACGTCACCCCCGGCATGATCGAGGTGTTTCGCAAGGCCGGTGCAGATCAGGCCGTCGCCGCGCTCGAAACCATCTACGCCGAAGAGGTCGCGCATGTGGCCTATGGATCGAAATGGTTCCACTTCCTGTGCGGTCGCGAAAACCGGGACCCGAAGGAGGCCTTTCACAACCTTGTGCAGACCTATTTTCACAGCCCGCTCAAACCGCCCTTCAACGAGGAAAAGCGTGCCGAAGCCGGGCTGCCACCCGACTTTTACTGGCCGCTCGCGGTTGCCGATTGAACCCGTGCATAACCGTATGGAATCGCCCGGCGATCTTCCGCCGATCCGAGTCTTTTCGGCATCTCGTGCACCGACTTATCCCCAAGAGGGTTGCCCCCATCCTGCATGCACCTTAGACACTGTTCCCAAAGGTGCCGTGTTGGGGAACAAAGGCACTTGAAACTGGGACGATACAGGGGATCAGGCTGTTGCGCACACGCCTTGCGATCAAAGTACACGCCATACTGGAACACTACTTTCCGGAGCGCCGCGTGTTTCTCAAGTCCGACAACGACACCCGGTTCATCCGGCTCAGACCGGCCACGCAACTGATTGCCTTTGCGGGCAGTTCCTTTGTGGTGGCATGGGCGATCGTGGCTACGGCGATCCTGCTGATGGACAGCATCGGGTCCGGCAACTTTCGCGAACAGGCCAAGCGGGATCAGCGCACCTACCAGGCGCGGCTGAACGATCTTGCAGGCCAGCGGGACGCCCGCGCCGAAGAGGCGCTGGCCGCACAGCAACGCTTCAATGCGGCGCTTGAACAAATCTCTGTCATGCAGTCCGAACTTCTCTCCTCGGAAACGCGGCGCCGGGAACTGGAAACCGGCATCGAGGTGATCCAGACCACGCTGCGCGACACCATGCAGGAACGTGAAGCGGCCCGCAGTCAGGTGGCGGCCCTCGAAGAACACGGGGAAGCAACCACAACGCACAACACGGCCAGCGGCGGTGCGCCCATGGATTTCGTGGCCGAAGCACTGGCGCAAACGGCCGCCGAACGTGATCAGGTTGTCCAAGACGCGCAAAACGCCCTTTTGGCGGCAGACGAGATGGCAACACAGATTGCCCTGATGCAGGAACAGAACGACCAGATCTTCCGCCAGTTGGAGGAGGCCATGACCGTTTCGGTCGCGCCGCTCGACAAGATGTTCCGGGCGGCTGGCATGCCCACGGACCGCATCATCGAACAGGTGCGCCGCGGCTATTCCGGGCAAGGCGGACCGCTGACGCCCCTCAGCTTTTCGACCCGTGGCGAAGAGCCCAGCCCTGACACGCAACGCGCCAATCGCATCCTGAACCAGATGGACCGGTTGAACCTTTACCGGATCGCCGCGCAAAAAGCGCCCTTCGCGACCCCGGTCAAAAACAGCTTTCGGTTCACGTCCGCGTTTGGCCCGCGCCGCGACCCCAAGACCGGCGGGCGCCGGATGCACAACGGTGTCGATTTCGCGGCCGGTGTGGGCACGCCGCTCTATGCAACGGCTGACGGTGTCGTGACCCATGCAGGCTGGCAATCCGGCTATGGCCGCCTTGTCAAAATCCAGCATGAATTCGGCATCGAGACGCGCTATGCGCACCAGTCAAAACTCCGCGTGAAAGTTGGGCAAAAAGTCTCGCGTGGGGATCATATTGGTGATATGGGAGCCTCCGGACGGGTGACCGGCGTGCATCTGCACTACGAAGTCCGCGTCGGCGGCAAAGCCGTAAACCCGATGATCTATATCAAGGCAGCAAACGATGTTTTCTAAGAGCAAAATCAACGAACCCGGGTCCGCGAGCGAAGGCAGCAAGCCTGCTGCACCTGCTTCGGCAGCCCCTGCCCCGTCGTCCAAACCGGCACCGCAAAGCGAGTTCAAGGCCAGCGCCCCCAAGGCCAAGCCGCCCGCCTCGATCCTGTCGGCAGAC
>CAZRUV010000086.1:0-4627 GCA_964603315.1 uncultured Rhodobacterales bacterium | reverse complement strand
CACCGGTGACATCCAGGTCGAGGGAACGGTCGAAGGCGACATTCGCGCCCACCTGCTGACCATCGGCGAAAGCGCGACGATCAAGGGCGAGGTGACCGCCGATGACGTGGTCATCAATGGCCGCATCGTGGGCCGCGTGCGCGGCCTGAAGGTGCGCCTGACCTCGACCGCACGTGTCGAAGGCGACATCATCCACAAGACCATCGCAATCGAAAGCGGCGCGCATTTCGAAGGCTCCGTGCAGCGTCAGGACGACCCGCTGAACTCCGGCGCCAAAGGCGCACCCGGTGCGCCGGCCGCATCCGAGTAAGCCAAACCGGTCTCGAACACTCCAAAGCAAAGGGCGCCACGGAACTCCGCGGCGCCCTTTTTCATGTCTTGCCTCTGCCGCGCAGAACGCCGCTATTCGGTCACCGAAACCGATACCATGCGATCCGGCGCGCCGGTGATGGCGCCCGAACGCGGGTGGCCGCGCTTGATCTGGTCGAGCACATCCAGGCCGGACGTCACGCGCCCGACAACCGTGTACTGACCGTCCAGAAACGGACCCGGCTGAAACATGATGAAGAACTGGCTGTTGGCGCTGTCCGGGCTTTGCGACCGCGCCATGCCGACAACGCCCCGATCAAAGGTGATGTCGGAAAACTCCGCAGGCAGGTCCGGCTGGTTCGACCCACCGGTCCCGGCCCGTCGGGCATCGTAGTTCGCGCTCGTGTCTCCGAACTGCACATCACCCGTCTGGGCCATGAAGCCGTCAATCACGCGGTGAAAGGCCACCCCGTCATATTCGCCACCGGACGCCAGCGCCGTGATACGGGCAACATGCTGCGGTGCGGTGTCTTCCAGCAAATCGACGGCGATGACGCCGTTGCCACCCTCGCCCGCCACTGTGATCTCGATGCCCGTGGCTGCGGCAGGACCTGCCGCGACCACGAACGCTGCCGCCAGCTTACGCCACATCGGCGGCCACCTTGACGCTGATCATCCGGTCAGGCTCGGCAGGCGGTTCGCCCCGCGTGATGGCGTCCACATGTTCCATACCGGCCACCACCTGCCCGTAAACAGTGTACTGACCGTTGAGAAAGTCGTTGTCCTTGAAGTTGATGAAGAACTGGCTGTTGGCGCTGTCCGGATTGGCAGAGCGGGCCGCGCCCAACGATCCGCGCGCATGCGGGATCTTGGAAAATTCGGCGGGCAGATCGGGCAGCGACGATCCGCCCGTGCCTGCCATGCGGATGTTGAACCCGTCTTCCATGTCACCGTGCTGCACGTCGCCGGTTTGCGCCATGAACCCGTCGATCACACGATGGAAGGCCACGTTGTCGTACTCGCCTGCGCGCGCGAGTTCCTTCATGCGCTCCACATGCTTGGGCGCCACGTCGGGCAGCAGTTCGATGGTTACGGTGCCGCCTTTCAGCTCAAGCAGGATCGTGTTCTCGGGGTCTTTGATGTCGGCCATATCTGCCTTCCTTGTCATTCTGATTGGGGACCTTCCTATGCGGATGCCGCCCATGGGACAAGTCACGCATTGACGAGATGCCCGTTTGACGCAATGCAAGGCGCATCGCCGCAAGACAGGAGCACCCCATGGGCTGGAAAACTCTCGATGATATGGATCTGATGGGCAAAAGGGTGCTGACCCGCGTCGACATCAACGTGCCCATGGACGGCGACACCGTAACGGACGCCACGCGGATCGAGCGGATCGTGCCGACCGTCCGCGACATTCGTGCCGCTGGCGGCAGCCCCGTCCTGTTGGCGCATTTTGGCCGACCCAAGGGCCAGCCCAACCCGGACATGTCGCTGAGCCGCCTTGTTCCGGCCCTTGAGGCGGCCTTCGGCACGCTCGTCACCTTTGTCGAACGCCCCAGCCGTGACTGGATTGACGCACAACCCGGCGACGCGATCATTCTGGTCGAAAACACGCGCTTCACCGCGATGGAAGAGGCAAATGACCCGCAGATGGCGCAGTTTCTTGCCTCGCTCGGCGATGTCTACTGCAATGACGCCTTTTCCGCCGCGCACCGCGCTCATGCATCGACCGAAGGCGTCGCACATCTGCTGCCTGCCTGCGCAGGTCGGCTCATGCAGGCCGAATTGTCGGCGTTGGAGGCCGCGCTTTCAACGCCCAAGCGTCCGGTGGGCGCAGTTGTTGGCGGGGCCAAGGTGTCAACCAAGCTCGACCTGCTCCAAAACCTCGTCCAGAAGCTCGATGTGCTGATCATCGGCGGCGGTATGGCCAACACGTTCCTCGCAGCCCAGGGCGCAGAGCTCGGTGCGTCGCTGCAGGAGGCGGACCTGCACGACACCGCTCGCGAGATCCTTGCGGCGGCAGAGGCTGCCGGGTGTCGTGTCGTTCTGCCCTCTGACGGGCGCGTCGCGCGCAAATTCGCCGCCGGCGCGGCGCACGAGGTCATCGGCCTTGGCCCTGACACGACGCTTTCCGCGGATCAGATGGTTCTCGATGCCGGGGACAGCGCCGCAGCAGAGGTGTCGGACATCATCGGAACACTGGCCACACTGATCTGGAACGGGCCGCTTGGCGCATTTGAAATCCCGCCTTTCGATACGGCCACCGTTGTCGCTGCCAAAGCCGCCGCAGCTGCAACCAGGGCCGGTACGCTGATCACCGTCGCTGGTGGCGGCGACACGGTCGCCGCGCTCAATCAGGCCGGTGTTGCGGATGATTTCACCTATATCTCGACCGCGGGTGGCGCGTTTCTCGAATGGATGGAGGGCAAGGAATTGCCCGGTGTTGCCGCCCTCTCGCAATAGTGACCCACGCCATCCGTCAGCGCGTTAGACTGAGGGATGGCATCGACAACGGGGGAAACCATGACCGCATACACATTGATCACCGGTGCGTCCGAAGGGCTGGGCGTCGAATTTGCGCGCATCGCTGCCCGTGAAGGGCGCAATCTGATCCTCGCGGCGCGCTCAAGGGACAAGCTGGATGCGGTCGCCGCCGAATTGCGGTCCGACACGGTTGATGTGGTCGTGATCCCGGCCGATCTTGCCGACCTGGACGAAGTTGACCGGCTCTGGACCGAGGCCAGCGATGGCCGCGAGATCGACGTGCTCGTGAACAATGCGGGCCTTGGGTACAACGGACCCTTTGCGGACGGTCAGGGCTGGGCGCGCGAGCTGAGTTCGATCAACGTCAACATGCTGGCGCTCACCCGGCTGATGAAACTTGCCATCCCGCATATGAACGCGCTGCCCAAGGGGCGCATCCTCAATGTGGCCTCTGTCGCAGGTTTCACACCGGGCCCCAACATGGCCGTCTATCACGCGACAAAGGCCTATGTCCTGTCGCTGTCCGAAGCTGTTGCCGAGGAATTGCGCGGCTCGTCGGTGACAGTGACGGCCCTCTGCCCCGGCGCCACCGCCACCAGCTTCTTTGACGCCGCAGACATGCACAGCGTGCGTCTGCTCAAGCTGGCAAAGCCGATGAACGCCTTTCAGGTGGCCGAACTCGGCTGGTTGCAGGCCCGCATCGGGAAGCGCATCGTCGTGCCCGGTTTCCTCAACAAGGTCTTTGCGTTTCTACCACGGGTTACGCCACGCGGCCTCACCACGCGGATCGCGGCCCAAATGATGGGAAAACACTGAATTAATTGCGCTTTTCCGACGCAAAGGGGATTCACAGGCCGAATCAGTTATGGCATAGTCTTTGCCAGACGGTCCGCAAAGAGGCCGCAGGCAGGCAGAGCATATGACCCGTAACAATCGCGCCCCCGTTGGCACCATCGCGTTTTTCGCCATTTCCTTTGCGCTCGGCATCTATTTTACCTTTGCCGCCGTCCAAGGGGACTATGGCCTCTTCCGACGCGCCGAAATCGATGCCGAGGCACGCGCGATGTCCGAGCAACTGGCCCGCGTACAGGCCGACGTGGCCCGCATGGAAAACCTGACCAAGCGGCTGTCAGACGAATATCTCGACCTTGATCTGCTGGACGAACAGGCGCGCAGCTTTCTGGGCATGTTGCGCAGCGACGAAATCGTCATTCGCTGATCCGTCGGGTCGCGCGGCCTGATCTGCTTTGCGCTTTGGGCCGTCTCCCGGCATCAAACTGCGCATCCGGCATACCAGCCATGTGTTTTCGTGAAGTAACACGCAAACTATTGAATTGAAACCATTTCTTGGCCTTGAGCGATCTACTCGACGGCATCGTACGGGGCTGTCGGTGACGTTGCGGCAGATTGCCACTCGCGAAAAGGGGGAGAATGCTGTAACAGATAGTTTAACGCTAAACTATCTGCTCAGGAGGAGGCGCCGAGATGGCCGCGCGCAAGACCAGCAAGAAACCGAACGTGTCCGCGGACGAGCTCAAGGGCTACTACCGCGACATGCTGCTCATCCGCCGTTTCGAGGAAAAGGCAGGCCAGCTTTACGGCATGGGCCTCATCGGCGGGTTTTGTCACCTATATATCGGTCAGGAAGCCGTGGTTGTCGGCCTCGAAGCGGCCGCCGACGAAGGCGACAAGCGCATCACCTCCTATCGCGACCACGGTCACATGCTCGCCTGCGGCATGGACGCCAATGGCGTGATGGCCGAATTGACGGGTCGCGAGGGCGGCTATTCCAAGGGCAAGGGCGGCTCCAGGCACATGGTCTCGCAAGAGA
>CAZRUV010000085.1:0-15282 GCA_964603315.1 uncultured Rhodobacterales bacterium | reverse complement strand
AGGCTGTTGTCATGTGAAACACATTATGTATGGTTTTTGCGTATAGGTGGATGCGGGGCCCAGATCGCTGCCAAGGTTCGGGCCGACAAAAGTGCAATCAAGCAATGAGCATGCGCCAGCTCACGCGTTGGACGGACGAATGGTTCGGGTGAATTCTGGGGGATGAAGGGATGACGAGACTGACAATGCATGCACAAGGCGGGATGCCACCACAAAGCGCCGCCTTTGCACCGCCGCAGCCACCACAGCGACGTGTGCCGATCTGGGTGATCGCCGGGGGCGGCCTGCTGTTTCTGGCGATGTTCGCGGCCCTCGTGGTGACATCCACCCTTCTTTTCGTGCAATCGCGGGACGTGCGGGCACTTCAGGCGAGCATGGCGCTGGATGAACCACCCGCACCTGTTGTGGTCGCCCAACCGGTCGCGGCGGCGGTCGCTGTGGACCCAGTTCAGGAAGCGGCAATCGAGACCGAAGTCACGCGGACCAGCGTCGACCTGCTGAGCGCAAACCTGCCCGCTGCAACGCCGGAACCGGTGCGCGCACCTGTCCCGCTGGGCGAACGCATTCAGGCGCCAAGCTGCATCGACTATCTCGACACATTGGCAAAAATCACCGAAGTCCGCTTTCCACTGGGCAGCAACGTGCCGCAGGCGGCCGACATGCCCCGGGTCCGCAATATTGCCACGGCCCTGTCGCAATGTCCGGACGTGAAAATGGTTGTGGAAGGTCACTCCGATCAGCGCGGCAACCCGGCGATCAACAAGGAACTCAGCTGGTTCCGGGCCGAAACGGTGATCAAACAGCTGCAATCCGAAGGGTTCGAGACCGCGAAATTCGAACTGCAGGGCTTTGGCGCGACACGCCCCATCAACCTCAGCGGCACCGAAGCAGGCGAGGCGGAAAATCGTCGGGTCGAGTTCATGCTGGTCCCGGAAGGCACAGTCGTCACCGACACGCTCGCCCGGAATTGACACGTGCGGCCAGCTCCTCGCGTAGAGCAGGCCGTTATTTCTTTGCCGCCTTGGCGACTGCCCCGCGCGTATCGGTGCATGAC
The DNA here is from genome assembly GCA_964603315.1 of uncultured Rhodobacterales bacterium. Classification (GTDB taxonomy): domain Bacteria; phylum Pseudomonadota; class Alphaproteobacteria; order Rhodobacterales; family Rhodobacteraceae; genus Tateyamaria. Next base: position 14,228 of record CAZRUV010000085.1, on the reverse strand, counting down.
TCGCATACTGCATTCCATCCGTCGCCATGACATTCGTGATAGACGCGTGCGGTAATGGCAAAACTGACCGACATCCCCGACCTGCCGCTGGCCATCGATTTGCGCATCGACCTCGCGGTCGCAGCGCAGGCGCGTGCTCCGGCCGCTGCGTTCTCCCTCTGGCCCGAAGCACCATTTGGCGCGTCAGCGGATTTCGGTGTCTGGCCGAGCGTTTTCCTACCGCGTGCCGAAGGCGAGGACGCGGCACGGCCTGACCGGATCGGATTGGACCCCGGCGATGCGCCCTTTTGGGAAGCGTTTTACCTGTGGGACGACATAGAGGATCTGACGGCGCATCTGCGCCCATTGCCCGTGGCGACGCATCTGGTCGCATTGGCGCTGGATCCGAAAGATGCAGACCGGCTGGAGGCCGATCTCCCCCTTGCGATGCTGGCAGAAAACGGTCTGAGCGCCGAGACATTGGCCATGGATGCATCATTCATGGGATATGACATTGTCGACATGTACCTGCAGTCCGCACTGTTTGACGCTGCGCGCCCCGACATGACGCCACCTGCGGTTCAAAGGACCGAGTTTGGTCTGATCGCAACGCTTGAGGCCGCACGGGAATTGCGACAAGTGCTGGGCCCGGACGATCCTGCGCATGTTCCGCTGGCGTGCGTGTCCGTCTGGTCACTGGGCGACCGCGCGCCAAACTGGTCCGGTTGAACGCTCAGGCCATTGCAAAAACAGCCGGACACGAAAAAAGCCGCCCCCGACAGGAGCGGCTTTTGCAATTCTGGTGCGTTGGCGCTTAGGCCAGTTGCGCCTTGGCCTGATCCACGATGGCAGCAAACGCCTCCGGCTCGTTGACGGCAAGATCGGCGAGCACTTTGCGGTCCACTTCGATACCGGCCAGGTTCAGGCCGTTGATAAAGCGGCTGTATGTCAGTGCCTCGTCATGCGCACGGACAGCAGCATTGATCCGCTGGATCCACAAGGCGCGGAAGTTGCGCTTGCGATTGTGCCGGTCGCGCGTGGCGTACTGGTTCGCCTTGTCGACGGCCTGACGTGCAACCTTGAACGTGCTCTTGCGGCGGCCATAGTAGCCTTTGGCGGCCTTGATGACCTTCTTGTGACGGGCGTGGGTGACGGTTCCACCTTTGGTGCGGGACATGTGTCTTTCCTCCGATCAGCGGTCGTAGGGCATGTAGCCCTTGACGATTTTGGCGTCGGGAGCCGACAGGGTGGTCGTGCCGCGGGCGTCACGAATGAATTTGCGGGTGCGCTTGATCATGCCGTGGCGTTTGCCGGCCTGCGCGGACATCACCTTGCCGGTGGCTGTCACCTTGAAGCGCTTCTTGGCGCTCGATTTCGTCTTCATCTTGGGCATTTCCGTCTCCAGTCTTTTGAGTTCGGTCAATGCGCGACTCGGCATGCCACTTGGGCCGGACGCGCGGAACGAGATGGGCGTGTAGAGCGCGGACGCGCAAAGCGCAAGAGGTTTTCGCCGTTATGGCACGAACTGAGCGACCACACGGACAAACGCGTCGGGAATATCGCCAAGGGCATAGCCGCCTGGTTTTGTCTGAACCGCAAAGAGCACGAGGCCCCCGGCGATGAGGATCGTCAACGCTGATGCACGCGGGGCGCGGCCGTCGATGATCGCAGACAGGATCGAGGGAATGGAGAACCCTGCAATTACGATGCCCAGTACTAGGAAAATGTCCGGATCCATTGGAACGTCCCGCGCCAGATTTTCGGGACGTTACTCTGGATCGGTTGAGTAAATCAAACGTTCATCGCAAGGAGCGACGCGCAGGATATTGGTGGTGCCCGTGACATTGAACGGAACGCCTGCGGTGACCACGACCTGATCCTGCGCCGTGGCAAAACCATGTTTGCGCGCGGCGAGCACGGCGGCGACGACAGCCCCCTTGAACCGGTCCACCGTCTCGGTCGTCACGCAGTTGCATCCCCAACTCAGCGCCATCCGACGGGCGGTGCCTGTGAGGGGCGTCAGCACGATGATCGGAACGCGGGGGCGTTCGCGCGCCACCAGCAATGCGGTGGTGCCCGATTGGGTAAAGCAGCAGATTGCCTTGATGTCCGCCGTTTCGGCAATTTCGCGGGCAGCAGCGACGATGCCGTCGGCCACGGTGGCACCGTTGGTGCTGCGGCTGGCCTCGATGATCTGGGTATAGGTCGGGTCCTGTTCGACTTCGGCGGCGACACGGTCCATGGTGGTCACGGCCTCGATCGGGAAACTGCCCGCCGCACTTTCGGCGCTCAGCATCACCGCATCAGCGCCTTCGTAGATGGCGGTGGCGACGTCCGACACCTCGGCGCGGGTGGGCATCGGGCTTTCGATCATCGATTCGAGCATCTGGGTGGCGACGATCACCGGCTTGGCCGCCGCGCGGCACTTGCGCACAAGGCGCTTCTGGATCGGGGGCACGTTCTGGACCGGCAGTTCGACACCCAGATCGCCGCGGGCCACCATGATGCCGTCGCTGGCCTCGAGAATGTCGTCAAACCGTTCCACGGCGTTCGGCTTTTCGATCTTGGACAGGACGGCGGCGCGGCCGCGGATCAGTTCGCGCGCCTCGATCACGTCGGCAGGTCGCTGGACAAAGCTGAGCGCGATCCAGTCGACGCCCAGTTCAGCGACAAAGGCGAGGTCGGCGCGGTCCTTTTCGGACAGCGCGGCCAGCGGCAATTCCACATCCGGCACATTCACGCCCTTGCGATTGGAAATCACACCACCCGCAATGACGGTGCAATCGGCAAAATCCGGGCCGCAGGCCGTCACCTTGAGGCGGATCTTGCCATCATTGACCAGCAACGTTGCACCCGCTTCCAGTGCGGCAAAGATTTCCGGATGTGGCAGGCAGACGCGGGTGACGTCCCCTTCGGCCGGGTCCAGATCCAGGCGGAAGGACGCGCCATCCTCAAGCATCTCACCTTCGGTCTTGGCAAAGACGCCAACGCGCAGCTTGGGGCCCTGAAGGTCGGCGAGAATGGCAATGGTCGAGCCCAGATCCGCTTCGATCTTGCGGATATGGGCGTGCTTTTCCGCGATCTCTTCGTGGCTGCCGTGCGACATGTTCAGGCGGAAGACATCCGCGCCCGCTTCGTGCAGCGCCCGAATGGTCTCGTAGGTGTCGGAGGCCGGGCCCAAAGTGGCCACGACTTTCACGTTCCGCATCCGTCGCATATGACAAAGCCCCTTGGTGATATCGCTAACGGCGCCCTTATTGCCCAATTCACATGGCGTGGCAACTGGCCTAAACGTGGCGCAGGAATGGGAAGGGCAACATGACATATGACGCCTGTTTTATAGACGGTGCGGCCCGCAGGGGACGCTGGGTGATCACCTGTGATCACGCGACCAACACGGTGCCGCCGCATGTGGCAGGTGGTGATCTTGGCCTGCCGCAGGATGAAATGGCGCGTCACATCGCCTTTGACATCGGCGCGTTGGGCGTTGCCTGTGCGTTGGGTGAACTGCTGGACGCACCCGTCGTGGCATCGAATTTCTCGCGTCTGGTCATCGACCCGAACCGTGGTGCGGATGATCCGACGCTGATCCCGCAGCTTTACGATGGCACGATCATCCCGGCCAACCGTCGCCTCGACGTCAGCGAACGTCAGCGGCGCATCGACACGCTCTATGACCCCTATCACGACGCGATTGCGTCACAGGCGCAGGATCGCGATGTGATCTTTGTCGCCATGCACAGCTTCACCCCGCAACTCAAGGATCGACCGCCGCGCCCCTGGGAAGTCGGCGTTCTGTCGGCACAGGACAGGCGCATCGCAAATCCGCTGATCCGGCATCTGAGCGCGGCCCTCGACAGTCCGGTCGGCGATAACGAACCCTATGCCGGTTTCTTTCCCGGCGACAGCTTCACCCGCCACGCCCACGGCCCGGGTCGCCCCAACGTGCTGCTGGAACTGCGCCAGGACCTGATCGACACGGATATGGAACAGCGCCAATGGGCGGAGACACTGGCCACCCACCTTGAAGCCGCGCGCATGGACGCCAATCTCTGATCCATATCTTCATCTTGCCAGACAAACTCCGGGGTCTGGGGCAGCGCCCCAGTCCAACCCTCGAAAAAAGGACCGCACTCATGGACGACCAGACCCGCATCGAAATCGAAGCCGCCGCCTTCCGCCGCTTGCGCCAGCACCTGATGGAAGACCGCACCGATGTGCAGAACATCGACATGATGAACCTCGCCGGGTTCTGCCGGAATTGCCTGAGCCGCTGGTATCAGGAAGCCGCCGCCGAAAAGGGCATCGAGATCAGCAAGGACGCCGCGCGCGAGACCTTTTACGGCATGACGATGGCCGAGTGGAAAGCCAACCACCAGACCGAAGCGACCGGCGCGCAGCAAGAGGCGTTCAAGACCGCCTTTGCCGAGAACGTCGGCGACAAGGGCTAGGGTCCAGACCCCAAGCTGCGTCCCCGCGCTTGCACAAAGCCGCGCGTTTTGTCATTGGAGGCCCTGCTGCGATAAAGGGTCATTCCAATGAAATTCACGCTCAGCTGGCTCAAGGATCACCTCGACACCGACGCGTCGGTGGACGAAATCTGTTACGCTCTGACCGACCTCGGGCTCGAGGTTGAAGGGGTCGAGGATCGCGGTGCGTCGCTAAGCGACTTTACCATCGGCAAGGTGCTGAGCGCAGAAAAACATCCCGATGCCGATCGCTTGCGCGTTTGTCAGGTGGCCACTGACGAAGGCACCAAGCAGATCATCTGCGGCGCGCCCAATGCGCGCGAAGGGATCACCGTCGTCGTGGCCAAGCCGGGCGTTTACGTGCCCGGCATCGACACCACCATCGGCGTGGGCAAGATCCGGGGCATCGAAAGCTTCGGCATGATGGCCTCGGAACGCGAGATGGAATTGAGCGACGAGCATGACGGTATCATCGAACTGCCGTCGGGCGAGGTCGGCGAGCGCTTTGTCGACTGGCTGGCGGCCAACGATCCGGCCAAGGTCGACCCGGTGATCGAAATCGCCATTACGCCGAACCGACCCGATGCACTGGGCGTGCGGGGTATCGCGCGCGATCTCGCGGCGCGTGGGCTCGGCAGCCTCAAACCCTACCCGGACAGCGTGGTCGAGGGCGGCTTTGTCTCGGACATTTCGGTCAGCATCGACGCGGATACGCTCGACGGATGCCCGGCCTTCTACGGGCGGCTCATCCGCGGGGTCACAAACGGGCCCAGCCCGGCGTGGTTGCAGGATCGGCTGCGCGCCATCGGGTTGCGCCCGATTTCGTTTCTTGTGGATGTGACCAACTTTTTCACCTTCGATCAGAACCGGCCCCTGCACGTCTTTGACGCTGACAAGGTTGCGGGCAACCTGCGTGTCCACCGTGCGGCAGGTGGGGAAGAGATCGTGGGCCTCGATGAAAAAACCTATGCGTTTCAGCGCGGTCAGATGATCATTTCGGATGACAATGGCCCGGAAAGCATTGCGGGCATCATGGGGGGGCTCGACACCGGATGCACCGAAGAGACGGTGAACGTCTTTGTCGAGAGTGCCTATTGGGACCCGGTGCAGATCGCTTATGCGGGCCGCGCGCTCAAGATCAATTCCGATGCGCGCTACCGCTTTGAACGCGGCGTCGATCCTGCATTTACGCCGGTGGGACTGGATCACGCCTGTGCGATGATCCTCGAACATGCTGGCGGCACGGCGTCCAATGTGATCAGCGCGGGCGCGGTCCCCAACACGGCGCGCGCCTACAGGCTGAATGCCGAACGGGTGCGCAGCCTTGTGGGCATGGACATTCCCGAAAGCGAGCAGCGCCAGACGCTGACACGCCTCGGCTTCCGTCTGGAAGGTGACATGGCGCACGTGCCGTCGTGGCGGCCCGATGTGATGGGAGAGGCGGATCTGGTGGAAGAGGTCGCGCGGGTGGCCTCGCTCACCAAGCTGCAGGGCAAACCATTGCCGCGCCTCACCGAAGGCGTCCCGAAGCCGGTGATGACGCCGATGCAGCGCCGCGAGCAGATCGCGCGCCGCACGGCGGCGGCGTTGGGCTACAACGAATGCGTTACGTACAGCTTTATTGATCAGGCCTCGGCTGCGCTTTTTGGTGGCGGAGACGATGCGACGATGCTGGAAAATCCGATCTCGTCGGACATGAGCCACATGCGCCCCGCGCTGTTGCCGGGGCTGTTGCAGGCGGCCGCCCGCAATCAGGCGCGCGGGTTCATGGACCTTGCGCTGTTCGAGGTTGGGCCGGTCTTTCACGGCGGCGAGCCGGGCGAGCAGCACACGCTGATTTCGGGGTTGCTGGTGGGTCGGACGGGACCGAAGGACACCCATGGTGCTGCGCGGGCGGTTGATGTCTACGACGTCAAGGCCGATGCCGAGGCTGTCCTGAGCGCACTGGGCGCCCCGGCGCGTGTGCAAATCCTGCGCGGTGCGCGGGATTGGTGGCATCCCGGGCGGCATGGCAAGATTTGCCTCGGGCCCAAGAAGGTGCTGGGAGTTTTTGGCGAGTTGCACCCCAGGGTGCTGACCGCGATGGACATCAAGGGACCCGCCATGGCCTTTACCCTGTGGCCCGCTGAAATCCCGCTGCCGCGCAATTCGGGCGCCTCTCGCGGGGCCTTGGATATCAGCGATCTGCAAGCGGTCGAGCGCGACTTTGCCTTTGTCGTCGATGCGGATGTGGAGGCGCTGACGCTGGTCAATGCTGCGCTCGGGGCCGACAAGGCGCTGATCGAGGATGTGCGCGTCTTTGACGAGTTCATCGGTGGCAGCCTTGGCGAAGGCAAGAAGTCTCTGGCGATCACGGTGCGGTTGCAGCCGCGCGATGCCACGCTGAAAGAGGCCGAGATCGAAGCGGTTGGGCAAAAGGTGATCGAAAAGGTCACCAAAGCCACGCGGGGCGTGTTGCGCGGTTGATCCTGCGGACGCGGGCAAGCCCGCGACGACATGTTCAGGGGGCTGCGCCCCCGCCGCTTGCGCGGCTCCCCCAACGCTCTGACCGGCAGCGACGCGCTGTCAGTCTGCGCGCATCGCCTCGAGGAGATGGTCAAACACGAGACGGATGCGGCGGCTTGTGTGCAGGTCGCGGTGCGTGACCAGCCATGTGGGAAATGTCAGATCCGTGACGCCGTCCAGCAAAGGCACGAGGTCCGGGTCACCCCTGGCGATACGGTCGGACATCGGGAAGATGCCAAAGCCCTTGCGCACCAGTTCCCATACCGCGATCCCGCTGTCGGAACCGGCCCGAAAGTTGTCCGGGTTGATCGGAAGGCCGCGTTCGCGCATCCCTTCGACCATTCCCGCGTCATTGCCGAGGCTGATGAAGTCATGCTCCATCAGATCCTCCAGTGTTTCGGGCCGCCCCCGTTCCGCGATATAGCTGCGCGCGGCATAGAGATGTGCTGGCGCGTTGCGCACAAAGCGCGCGATCAGGTCCGGTTCGGACGGTCGCACATGGCGGATGGCAATGTCCGCCTCGCGCCCCAGAATGTCGCGGATGTCATTGGAGGAAATGAGATCAATGCGCAGTCCCGGGGCGATGGCACGCAGATGCGTCAGAACCTCGGGCAGGATATAGGCGCTGGTCAGGTCGCTGGCCGTGACCTTGATCTGCCCGTCTAGGGCCTGCGCGCGGCCTTGCGCCAACGTGGAAATGCGGGTGGCGGCGGTGCCCATGGCGCGGGCGTCCTTCAGCAGGTCTTGGCCTGCATCCGTGAGCCTCAACCCACGGCCCGAGCGTTCGAACAGGGTCAGGCCCAACTCTTCTTCCAGAGCGGCGACTTGCCGACCCAGCGTGGGCTGGGTCAGGCCAAGCGCGCGGGCTGCGGCTGAGTAGGAGCCGGTTTCAGCTGTGGCCAGAAACGCGCGCAGCCGAGTCCAGTCAAAATCGTAATCCATGCGTTTTTGCATGATAAACCTGCGTCTCAAGGGGATTTTAGGGAAATACCGCCTGCAATATATGCGCTGGCAAAGGAGAATTGCAATGACACAAGGAAAAGACTTCTGGGACAGGTTGGCCCCGAAATACCGCCAGCAACCGATTTCGAACACGCAGGCCTATGACGAAACCCTGGACCGCGTCGTACATCATCTGCCGAAAAGCGCACGCATTCTGGAACTGGGCTGTGGCACCGGCGGCACCGCCCTGCGCCTTGCGCCGCACGCCCACAGCATCGTTGCAACCGATTTTTCGCCCGGCATGATCGCGCAGGCCGAAATGCGTGAAGGGGCGCCGAACGTGACGTTCATGGCGGCAGACGTGTTTGACGCGCGGCTGGAGCCGGGTGTTTTTGATGTCGTGCTGGGTTTCAACCTCTTTCACCTGGTTCCGGATGCGGGTGCCGAATTTGCCCGCATTCACGACCTGCTGCCCGAAGGCGGATTGTTCATCTCGAAAACGCCATGCATTGGCGAACCTTCACTTGGGTTGAAATTCGGCCTGTTGCGCATGGTGCTGCCGGTGATGCAGCGCCTGGGCAAGGCGCCGTTTGTGCGCCGGTTCAAGACCGCAGAATTGGCGCGGGACATTGCGGCGGCGGGTTTTGAGATTCTGGAAACCGGGAATTATCCGGCCAAACCGCCAAACCATCTGGTGGTGGCACGCAAGGTTTGAGCTTGCCAAAACCTGCCTGCGGCGTAGGTGTGGCGGAACCGGAACAAGGAGGCCCGCCATGCTCAACGTCTATTTGTCAGGTGAAATTCACACCGATTGGCGCGAACAGATCATCGCCGGGGCCGCAGGGCTGGAGGTGCAGTTTTCGGCACCCGTCACGGATCATGCGGCCAGCGACGATTGTGGTGTGGCGATCCTCGGGCAGGAGCCGAACAAGTACTGGCACGATCACAAGGGTGCCATGGTCAACGCGATCCGCACACGAAAGGGTATTGCCGATGCGGATGTCGTCGTGGTGCGGTTCGGCGATCAGTACAAACAGTGGAACGCGGCCTTTGACGCGGGCTATGCCGCGGCCTTGGGCAAGTCGCTCATCATATTGCACGGGCCCGATCATGCCCATGCGTTGAAAGAGGTGGATGCCGCCGCACTGGCCGTCGCCGAAGAACCCGGACAGGTGGTCGAAATCCTGCGCTATGTGCTCACGGGCGCCTTGCCCGGCTGAACAGAGGCCACGATCCCTGCCACTTCGGCCAGATGGTCAGCCATCGGGTTGGTCTTGCGCCATACAATTCCGACACTGCGTTTGGGCGCAGGTGTCGCGAACCGGGCGATGTTCACGCGTGCCGCGCGCGCTTCGACCGGAACCGCCATTTCAGGGATCAACGTGACGCCAAGCCCGGCACCGACCATCTGCACCAGGGTCGACAGCGCGCTGCCATCCAGCCCTTCGCGCGCGGTGGTTCCCAGATTGCAGAACGACAGCGCCTGATCGCGAAAACAGTGACCTTCTTCCAGCAGCAACAGACGTTGGGTGCCAAGTTGGTCCGGGGCGGGGACCGGGGCCGCGGCATCTGCATCGGGGCGGACAAGGACCATGTCCTCTTCGAACAGCGGCACCTCGCGCAGGGCAGGTTCGTCGATGGGCAACGCGACAATCGCCGCGTCGAGCTTGCCGTCCAGCAGTTCCTGCACAAGCCGGGGCGTGACCGTTTCGCGAATATGCACATCAAGGCCGGGGCGCGCCGTGGCAAGGGCGGGCAGGACAGCGGGCAGAAGATAGGGTGCGATGGTCGGGATCACGCCCAGACGCAAGCGCCCCGCGCGCCCGTCTCGGGCGGCGCGCGCCAGATCATCCAACGCGTCCACATCGTGCAGAATGCGCCGCGCGCGTTCGCGGAACTCTGCGCCGAACCCGGTGAGCCGGACACGGCGCGGCGCACGTTCAAAAAGCGCAAGGCCCAGCGTCGCCTCCAGATCCCGGATCTGCACCGAAAGGGCGGGTTGCGACACCGCACAGATATCTGCGGCGCGGCCAAAGTGCTGTTCCTGCGCGACTGCTTCAAAATAGCGAAGCTGTTTCAGAGTGAGATTTGTCATAGGTAAAATCTATTGTGGTGATAGAAAATTGCAAATTCTTCTTATCGCGATGCGCTGCTAAACAGCCTGTAATCGCCGTCCGTCGTCCGGATTTCCGATTCGACTGGCGCGCGGCCTGCAGAAAGGCGAAACAAGTCTAGAATGATTCAAAATCTGGCTTAGATCGCCCTCTGACCGGATCCGAAATTCAGCACTGATTGGAGACAAGAACATGGATGGAAATGACGTCGGCAAATGCCCCGTGATGCACGGCAAGAGCCTTGCCAGCACGTTTGGGGGACGCACCAACAAGGACTGGTGGCCCGAAGCGCTGAACATCGATGTGCTGCACCAAAACGGTGCCCGGATCGACCCGATGGACGCGGACTTTGACTATCGCGAAGCGGTCAAGGGTCTGGACTATGATGCGGTCAAGGCGGATCTGACCGCTTTGATGACGGACAGCCAGCCCTGGTGGCCGGCGGATTGGGGCCACTATGGCGGTCTCATGATCCGCCTCGCGTGGCACGCGGCGGGCACCTACCGGACGCAAGACGGGCGCGGCGGCGGCTCGACCGGGAACCAGCGCTTTGCACCGCTGAATTCGTGGCCGGACAACGCGAGCCTCGACAAGGGTCGCCGTCTGCTCTGGCCGATCAAGAAGAAATACGGGAACGCGCTGTCGTGGGCGGACCTGATGCTGCTCGCGGGCAATGTGGCTTACGAATCGATGGGTCTGAAGACCTTCGGCTTCGGGTTTGGCCGCGCGGACATCTGGGCGCCCGAAACGGACATCAACTGGGGTGAGGAAACCGAATGGCTGGCGCCGTCGGAAAACCGCTATGAAGACCTTGATGACGCGACCACGATGGCGAACCCGCTGGCGGCTGTGCACATGGGCCTGATCTACGTGAACCCCGAGGGTGTGAACGGCAATCCGAACCCGGCACGCACCGCCGAGCATATCCGCGTGACCTTTGCCCGCATGGCGATGAATGACGAGGAAACGGCGGCGCTCACCTGTGGTGGGCACACGGTCGGCAAGGCGCACGGCAATGGCGACGCAGGCCAGCTTGGCCCGGAGCCCGAAGGCGGGCGCATCGAGGATGCAGGCTTTGGCTGGATGAACCCGAACCAGACGGAAGCGGCGAACACGCTGGTGACGTCCGGGATCGAGGGCGCGTGGACGACACACCCCACCAAGTTCGACATGGGCTATTTCAAGCTGCTCTTCGGCTATGAATGGGAGCTGACAAAGTCGCCAGCGGGTGCCAACCAGTGGAAGCCCGTCGACATCAAGGAAGAGGACATGCCCGTGGACGCCCATGATGGCGTGACCCGCACCATGCCGATGATGACGGACGCGGACATGGCGATGAAGGTCGATCCGATCTATCGCGAGGTGTGCGAAAAGTTCATGGCGGATGAGGCCTATTTCCGCGACACCTTTGCCCGCGCGTGGTTCAAGCTGACCCACCGCGACATGGGTCCCAAGGCGAACTATATCGGCCCCGAAGTGCCCAGTGAGGACCTGATCTGGCAGGATCCGGTGCCCGCTGGGTCCACGTCCTATGACGTGGAAGCCGTGAAGGCCAAGATCGCGGCCACCGGCCTCAGCCATGGCGATCTGATCGCCACCGCCTGGGACAGCGCGCGCACCTTCCGCGGCTCTGACAAGCGTGGTGGAGCCAACGGCGCACGCATCCGTCTTGCACCGCAGCGCCACTGGGCGGGCAACGAGCCGGAGCGCCTGGAAACCGTTCTGGCCGCACTCGAGCCCATCGCGGCGGACACCGGTGCCTCGGTCGCCGATGTGATCGTGCTGGCGGGCAATGTGGGTGTCGAAGCGGCAGCCAAGGCGGCTGGCCACGACATCACCGTGCCGTTCGCGCCCGGTCGCGGCGATGCAACGGACGAGATGACCGATGCCGACAGCTTTGACGTGCTGGAGCCTGTGGCCGACGCGTTCCGCAACTGGGACAAGGGCAACACCGGCAAGAGCCCCGAAGACATGCTGATCGACCGCGCGCAGCTGATGGGCCTCACCGCGCCCGAGGCGACCGTGCTGCTGGGCGGCATGCGGATGCTGGGCACGAACCATGGCGGCACCAAGCATGGTGTGTTCACCGACCGCGAAGGACAGTTGACGAATGATTTCTTCGTCAACCTGACCGATATGGCGAACAGCTGGCACCACGTCGGCGACGGGGAGTACGAATTGCGCGACCGCGCGTCGGGCGATGTCAAATGGACAGCGACCCGCGCCGATCTGGTGTTCGGTTCGAACTCCATCCTGCGGTCTTATGCCGAGGTCTATGCCCAGGACGACAACGCAGGCAAATTCGCCCGCGACTTCGTCGCTGCCTGGACCAAGGTGATGGACGCCGACCGGTTCGACCTGCGCGCCTGAACCACTCCAGCCTGAACAGGACGCGGGCCCCTCGGGGCTCGCGTTTTTCTTTTGTGGCAAGGGCCGGTGCGCTTGACTTATCCTGCCCTGAAAGGTGTATGTGCGCCGACTTGCCAAACCGCATCTGAAAGGCCGTTTCCATGCATGCATACCGCTCTCACACCTGTGCCGCTCTGACTTCGGCCAATGTGGGTGATACCGTGCGCCTTGCGGGCTGGGTTCACCGCGTGCGCGATCATGGTGGCGTGCTGTTTATCGACCTGCGCGACCACTACGGCGTGACGCAGGTGCTGTGCGATCCCGACAGCCCGGTGTTTTCCGAGATGGAGAAGGTGCGCAGCGAATGGTGCATTCGCATCGACGGCAACGTGAAGGCGCGCGACGCGAGCCTGGTCAACGACAAGATCCCGACGGGCGAGATCGAAGTGTTCGTGCGCGATCTCGAGGTGCTGGGCCATGCGGGTGAATTGCCGCTGATGGTGTTCGGCGATCAGGAATACCCCGAAGAGACGCGTCTGACCTATCGCTATCTCGACCTGCGGCGCGAGAAGATGCAGGAGAACATGAAGCTGCGGTCGGATGTGGTCGCCTCGATCCGCAAGCGCATGTGGGATCAGGAGTTTCGCGAATACCAGACGCCGATCATCACCGCCTCCTCACCCGAAGGCGCGCGTGACTTTCTCGTGCCGTCGCGCCTGCATCCGGGCAAGTTCTATGCGCTGCCGCAGGCGCCGCAGCAGTTCAAGCAGCTGCTGATGGTGTCTGGGTTCGACAAGTATTTCCAGATCGCGCCCTGTTTCCGAGACGAAGACCCGCGCGCGGATCGCTCGCCCACCGACTTCTATCAGCTCGATATGGAAATGAGCTTTGTCACGCAGCAGGATGTGTTCGACACGGTTGCGCCGGTGCTGGCGGGTGTGTTCGAAGAGTTTGGCGGCGGTAAGAAAGTCGACGCGCCCGAGACGTGGGAGCAGATTTCCTATCGCGACGCCGCGCTGTGGTATGGTTCGGACAAGCCGGACCTGCGGAACCCTATCAAAATGCAAGTGGTCTCCGACCACTTCCGCGATTCAGGCTTTGCGATTTTCGCAAAGCTGCTGGAGCAGGACGGCACGCAGATCCGCGCCATTCCAGCGCCGGGGGGCGGCAGCCGCAAGTTCTGCGATCGCATGAACGCCTATGCGCAGAAGGAAGGGTTGCCCGGTATGGGCTATATCTTCTGGCGCGATCAGGGCGAGGGGATGGAGGCCGCAGGCCCTCTGGCCAAGAACATTGGCCCTGAGCGGACCGAGGCGATCCGCCAGCAACTGGGTCTGGGTGTCGGCGATGCTGCGTTTTTCCTCGGCGGCAAGCCAAAGGCGTTTGAGGTCATCGCGGGGCGTGCGCGCAACGTGATCGGCGAAGAGTTGGGCCTGATTGACGAAGACCGCTTTGCCTTTGCGTGGATCGTGGACTTTCCGATCTACGAACAGGACGAGGAAAGCGGCGCGATTGATTTCGAACACAACCCGTTTTCCATGCCGCAAGGTGGGATGGAAGCGTTGCAGGGCGATCCGCTACAGGTGCTGGGCTACCAATATGACCTTGCTTGTAACGGCTACGAACTGGTTTCGGGTGCGATCCGGAACCACCGGCCCGAGATCATGTTCAAGGCGTTTGAGATCGCGGGCTATGGCAAGGACGAGGTCAAAAAGCGCTTTGGCGGGATGGTCAACGCGTTCCAATATGGCGCGCCGCCCCATGGCGGTTGTGCGGCGGGCATCGACCGCATCGTGATGCTGCTGGCGGGCGAGCAGAACATCCGCGAGGTGATCCTGTTCCCCATGAACCAGCGCGCCGAGGATCTGAT
>CAZRUV010000084.1:0-15760 GCA_964603315.1 uncultured Rhodobacterales bacterium | reverse complement strand
CACCTGGGCAACCGTTGGCTCCTGTGCGCAGATCGGCAAGAATGTGCACCTGTCGGGCGGCGTCGGCATCGGCGGCGTGCTTGAACCGATGCAGGCCGGTCCGACAATCATCGAGGACAACTGCTTTATCGGGGCGCGGTCCGAGGTGGTCGAAGGCTGTATCGTCCGCGAAGGGTCCGTGCTGGGCATGGGCGTCTTCATCGGCCAATCCACCAAGATCGTGGATCGCGAAAGCGGCGAGGTCATGTACGGCGAAGTGCCGCCCTATTCGGGGGTGGTGGCCGGGTCGATGCCGTCAAAGAACGGCATCAACCTCTACTGTGCAGTCATTGTGAAACGCGTGGACGAGCGCACCCGCTCCAAGACCGGTATCAACGAGTTGCTGCGCGACTGATCAGGGTTTGGCCGGTTTGGCCCCAACAGGGCCACCGGCCTTTTTCCATCCGGAAAAACCATCCTCGACGTGGCTGACATTGCGCAGCCCCATATCCTGTGCTGTCTTGGCCGACAGCGCAGACCGCCACCCGGAGGCACAATAAAACACTATTTGATTGCCGGATTGGAATTCGGGTTTCGCGTACGGGCTCTCCGGGTCGATCCAGAATTCCAGCATTCCGCGTGGACAGTGGAAGGCCCCGGGGATCATGCCTTCGCGCTCCAGTTCGCGCGGGTCGCGCAGATCGACAAAGGTCACATCGTCCTGCCCGTGCAAATCCAGCATGTCGCTGGCTGGCGCATGCGCAACGGCAGCGTTGGCTTCGGCCACCATATCCTTGACGCGTTTCATATGATCTCTCCGTTTGCGGCGTGTTCCCGCACCCTATGCTTGCCAAGTCGCGGTGTGCAAGTTACGGCCAGCCCATGACCAAGGACAAGAAACCTTCGCGCCAGCAAGTCTACACCCTGCTGGTCGAGATCGGACGCAAGGACGGTGACGGTTTGCCGGACAAGGCTACGGGCGCTGCGCTGATGTGCTTTGCGTCCGGCGTAGATGAGGCCGAAGCGGTGCGCGAGACCGTCGCGATCCTGAAACAGGCAGACACTGCACCACTGGATGTGACCGGCTACGGCACGCTGGACGAACGGGTGGCCGAAGGGCACGAGATCGACGACGAAGAGCGCGGATTGATGCAGCGCGCGCTGGACGAAAACGCGGTGATCGTGGCGCAGGTCACGCCCTTTTTTGACTAGGGCCGTGACCCTAGGCCGCGCGGTTTTCAATCAGGGTGATCGCCTCGAACGAGCGCAGGACCTGATGTACCGGCGCGCCGTGTTCCGGCAATTCGCGGCCAGAAATCCCAGCGAGGACACTGGCCGCATGTAACTCGGGTTTGCGTCGAATACGCCCGATATAGAGACTTTCAAGAGCCGTTCCTGCCGCAAGCAGTACTTCATGCCGGGGCAGCACAAGCTGAACATATTCCGCAACAGATTGCGTTGGGCGCCACGTGGCGGCATAGCCGTTGACAAGGTGCCGGGCCGGCACCAGCACAGCCTCCTGACCAAAGATGTATTCCACCTCGGATCCGCGCAGCACGAGCCGTTGTTCCGGCGCCACGACAATGTCGCGCTGCAACCCGAAATAGGGCGCGTGCAGGCGCACGGGCGCAAAACTGCCCCGCGCTGGCACTGTATAACGCACGACATGTAGTACGGTTGATGTCTCGCCACCGTCGGTCACCACCACGTCACCCCGTCGCAAGGTGGCGGCCTCGCGGTAGCCCTGTGGCGTGGCAATCGGTGTCGAAGGGTGCAGCGACGGCATCGGGCCGATGGGGACAATACCGCTGGTTGCCGCGGCAAAGAGCACTTCCTTGGACAGGTTGCGGCCACCGTGTCCGAGCATCATGTCGCGAATGTCGTCGGTCAGGATCGGGCCGGGATTGGGCACCGTGCTGGAACGCACCAGCGTGCGTTCAGGTTGCTCCAGCGTCAACCGCCCCCACCGGAGCCGCGTGTCCCAAGAATAGCTCAGCCGCAGCGAATGCGGGCGCCCGTCGCCGGACCATGCCACCGCGGCATGGGTCAGGTTGTCGGCCTGCTGGTGCACCAATGCAAAGCCGCCGCCGGGAACGGCCCGCACCGCAATTTCGCGCTGCGCCGGATAGTGTTGGGACACCGAAAGCAGGTCGTGCGGACGCAGTTCACCCGCGATGAACGTCTCCAGCATCAGCGTGCCACGCTCCATGACCTTGCCCGGGTGCATCAGCTTGCCCCGGCCAAGGCCGGAGGGCGAAAACCGTCCGCCCATGTGATCGGTGAGCCCGATCCAGGTCATGCGGCGGCCTGCGCCTTTCTCAGAAGGTCGGCCTCGAAATGGCGGAGTGTTCTGCGGGCCGAGGTGCCATAGCCTGCCCCCGTTTCAGGGTCTAATTCGGGGAAAATCGCGCAAATCTCGTCCACTACCTCCTGTTCGAGGCTCTTGGTGGTTTGCGGTCCGGGCAGGAAACTTTCCGTTGCCAACCCTTCGGTAAAGACAACCTGGTGCCGGTCAAACATGAGGTGAACATAGGTAACCTCACCGCCCGCATGCCGGCGCACGGAATGATCGTTCACCAGATCCTTGGCCGCCACCAGCACTTCGGTCTCGCCAAAAAGCAACTCGGCCAGGCTGTCGCGGATCAGCACGCGGTGCAGCGGCGACACCATCACGTCGCCATGCGGTCCGAATGTGCCGCTGCGAATGTGGATCGGGGCGAAATTGCCCGTTGCAGGCACGGTGCGCGTCCCGATCCAGCGCAGGGGTTGTGGCCCGTCATCCTGCGTCAGCACCAGATCGCCGGGCCGCACGGATTCGACCGGAACCGCGCCTGTCGGCGTTTCGATGAGGGTTCCGGCCACAAAGCAGGGCACCGACGTCGCGTTGACGAAACCTGTGTCGGTGTTGTTGCCGTCTGTGACCGTGTAGGTGAAGTTGAAGTCTTCCTCATCGCCGTCACCGACAACGGTCAGTTCTCCGTTCGGGCCAACGGTGACCTGTTGGCCTGTGGGCAGGGTCACTGTCGTGCCAACCCCTGTCACGGGATTGTAGCTGACAGGCTGTCCGTTGATTTGCGTGATCGTCAACGTGCTGCCATTGGGCGCGATGTCGTTGTCCAGCACGTTCAGGGTCGTCGTCCCCTGGGGATAGACGTTGATATCGTCCCCGATCGCCACCAGCGATGTCTGGATCGAGTCGCCGGCAATCAGCAGGTTGGAATCGAAGTTGCTGTCAGCGACGTCCGCGATCCCGATGCGGATCGAGTTCAGGTCACCCGCCTCCACCTGCATGGTCAGGGTCAGCGTGATCGTGAACCCGTCCATTTCGGTGTTGAAGTCGCTTCCGGTGTTATCAACGTACATGTTGATGTTGTTCGTCGTGTTGATGTTGCCGGGATCGGTGTCGCCGTCGCCAACTTCCATCTCGACCAGGCTGCCGTTCACCCAGACCCCGACAAAGTCCTGGTAGATGGAGTTCTGGAACTCCGGATATTCCTCGGATGAAAACACGAACTGCATCGTCATGACGTCGCCGTCGGGGATGAAGTCTACGTCCAGATAGGCCGCATCGCGTGTGCCCGCGCCTGCGGCTGCGTTGAAGTCGGCATTGTTGTTCTGGCCCGTGGTGTTGGCGCTGGTGTTCGTATTCTGGTTTGCGTCGCCGGATCCGGCCGAGTTGGTGAAGCTTTCGGCGTTTCCGGTAGACAGGATGACACCGGTGTCGCCGGGCGTGACGCCCGGTGCCACACTGTCACCGTTCGTGTAGATCCCGGCACTGTCGACATCACCGCTGTAGGATGCCGTGATGACCTGAACACCATCACCAAAGATGGCGTTTGCCATATCTTCGGCGTCCGTACCCTCGCGCACCGTTGTAATCGGAAGTTCCGACGCTGCTACCATTGTTTGCCCACCTACCTCGGGAGGCCAGAACACGCGCAGCGCATGGGGTTGTGCCCCATGTCATCGGATTGTGCGTTTTGCACGTTTGGTGGTCACACGTTGGCGACCGGACTGCTGATGCCCTGCCTCGGGTCATATTGTTTGGCAAAGCCTAGCACAGCGATTAACCGCCTGTTAACTCTGTAATTCGGCGAGAGGCATACGAACGCGTCCTTTTCGCCACAACCATGCCTTGAGGATATGCCGATGCGCCCTGTGGATCCTGCCGAGTTGACCGCCGCGTTGGTCCGCTGCCCGTCCGTGACGCCAGTGGATGCGGGCGCGCTCGACCTGTTGCATGCGCTGCTGTCCGATGCCGGGTTCGACTGTGCTTGGGCGGATCGGGGCGGTATCCGCAACCTCTTTGCCCGGTGGGGGGACAAGGGGCACAAGCGCACGTTCGGGTTCAATGGCCATACGGATGTGGTGCCCATCGGGGTCGAGGGCGACTGGTCCCATCCACCCTTTGGGGCCGAGGTGCAGGACGGCGTCATGTACGGGCGCGGGACCACAGACATGAAATCGGGCGTTGCGGCCTTTGCCGCGGCGGCGGTGGATTTCGTGCGCGATACGCCGCCAGATGGTGCCGTGATCCTTGCGATCACCGGGGACGAGGAAGGCGACGCGACGGATGGCACGACAGCCCTGCTGGATCACATGGCGGGCGCAGGCGAGGCGATGAGCGTGTGCCTTGTGGGCGAGCCCACATGCCCCGACACCATGGGCGAGATGATGAAGATCGGGCGGCGCGGGTCCATGACGGCGTGGTTCACGGCGACCGGCGTGCAAGGCCATTCGGCCTATCCGCACAGGGCGCGGAACCCGCTGCCCGCGCTCGCGCGTTTGATGGACAGGCTGGCAAGTCACGAACTGGACAGTGGCACCGATCATTTTGACCCCTCGACGCTTGCCATCGTGACCATCGACACCGGCAACCCGGCCACCAACGTGATCCCGGCCGAGGCGCGCGCCGCGGTCAACATCCGCTTCAATGACCTGCATTCCGGCGACAACCTGACGGCATGGCTGCAGCGCGAAACAGAGACTGTTGCAGGCGCTTTCGGCGTCGACATCGCAATGAAGGTGAAAGTCTCGGGCGAGAGTTTCCTGACGCCACCGGGCCCATTGTCCGACCTTGTCGCGGCCGCCGTCGCGGCGGAGACAGGTGTGACACCCGTACTCAGCACAACCGGCGGCACGTCCGATGCCCGGTTCATCAAGGATCACTGCCCGGTGGTCGAATTCGGCCTTGTCGGGCAGTCGATGCATCAGGTGGACGAACACGTCCGCGTGGATCACATCCATCAGCTCAAGAGCATCTACAGCCGCATTTTGAGAGACTATTTCGAATGAATTGGACGATTGCACAGACGGACGACCTCGCCACGTGCCTCGAACTGCGGCGGGTCGTGTTCATGGAAGAACAGGGTGTGAGCGAGGCTGATGAACGTGACGGCCGCGATGCGGAGGCACTGCACGTGCTGGCAACGCGCGATGGGCAACCTCTGGGCTGCGCACGCATATTGCTGGACGGGTCTGCGGCCAAGATCGGGCGCGTTTGCGTTCTGAAAGAAGGGCGTGGCACGGGCCTCGGGGCCGAGATCATCAAGGCGTGCCTTGACGTCGCGCGCGCGCAACCGGGTGTGGAAAAGGCCAAACTGGGCGCCCAGACCCATGCGCTGAGCTTTTACGAAAAGCTGGGCTTCACCGCCTTTGGCCCCGTCTATAACGACGCGGGCATCCCGCATCGCGACATGGAACGCGCGCTTTGAAGCCTCTGCTGCGGTCGTACGCCAATCAGCCGTGCGTCATCGTGATGGTCAAGGAACCGCGACCGGGGCAGGTCAAGACGCGGCTTGGCCGCGATATCGGGATGCTGGACGCCGCACATTGGTATCGTCGGCATGCGGCCAACCTGATGCGCCGCTTGCGGGATGAACGCTGGACCCTCGTGGCGGGGTACACGCCCAAACTTGCGCGCATCATTCCCGGTAGTTCCGAATTGCAGGCATGGCAGGGGACAGGCGATCTGGGGCGGCGGATGATCCGGCTCTTGCGACAGGCTCCGCCCAGAAGCGTCCTGATAGGCTCTGATATTGCCGGACTTGAGCGGCGGCACATCGCACGGGCCATTGCCGCTTTGGGTGACAATGACACGGTCCTCGGGCCATCGCCGGACGGCGGGTTCTGGCTGATCGGGGCGCGCCATCCTGGTCGGCTGAGACACAATGTGCTGGACGGTGCGCGGTGGTCCACGGCGCATGCCTTTGCAGACACGCGCGACCGCCTGCCCGGGCGGCTGGCATTGGTAGATACGCTCAACGATGTGGATACGGTCGACGATTTGCCATGACGCCCCTTGGCGTGCGTGCTACCTGCACCGCATGACCCGTATCCCGACCAAGGCCGAGATCCTCGACTGGATTTCCGCCAACCCCACCCTGACCGCCAAACGTGACATCGCCAAGGCCTTTGGCATCAAGGGCGCTGCGCGGATCGACCTCAAACGCCTGCTGCGCGAGCTTGAGGATGAGGGGCATCTGGAAAAGCGCAAGAAGACCTATCAGGACCCGGACCGCCTGCCGCCGGTGAGCGTGTTGCAGGTATTGCCGCCCGATGCGGACGGGGACCTGTTTGCGTCACCGATGGAGTGGCAAGGCACTGGGGTCGAGCCGCGCATCCTCGTGATCCCGCGCGCGTCCGATCCGGCGCTGGGGGATGGCGACCGCATACTGGCGCGCCTGACGCTGGTGAAGGATCAGGATTACCACTACGAGGCGCGGCTGATCCGGCGCATCGGCACGAACCCGCGCCGCATGCTGGGTGTCTTCCGCAAAGGCGCCGAAGGCGGGCGGATCGTGCCCATCGACAAGGGCAGCGACAAGCAGTGGCAGGTGGCGGCGGACGCGACGCACGGCGCGAAGGACGGTGAGTTGGTCGAGGCGGAGCAGGCCGGGCCCAAATCCCGCATCGGCTTGCCGCGCGCGCGGATCGTGGCGCGGTTGGGCGATCCCTCCGCGCCCAAGGCGGTGTCGCTGATCGCAATCCACGAACACGGCATTCCGGATCACTTTCCGGACGATGTGATTGCCGAAGCGGACGCGCAGAAACCGGCAGGGCTCAAGGGCCGTGAAGACCTGCGCGACCTGCCGCTTGTCACCATCGATCCGTGGGATGCGCGAGACCACGACGACGCCTGCTATGCCCATGCTGATGACGACCCAAAGAACGAGGGCGGTCACATCATCTGGGTTGCGATTGCGGATGTGGCCTCTGCCGTCAGGCCGGGCTCGGCGCTGGACCGTGAGGCGCGCAAGCGGGGCAATTCGACCTACTTCCCCGACCGCGTCGTTCCGATGCTGCCGGATCGGTTGTCGGGCGATCTGTGTTCACTGCACGAAGGTGTGCCACGGGCTTGTATTGCGGTGCGAATGCAAGTGGATGCCAAGGGCAAAAAGCTGTCGCACAGCTTTCACCGTGGGCTCATGCGGTCGCCTGCTGCGCTGAACTACGAAGAGGTGCAGGCCGCGATTGACGGGCATACGAACGACCGCACATCGCCCTTGTTAGAGCCTGTTTTGAAGCCGCTTTACGCGGCATGGCAGGCGCTGGTCACCGCCCGGAAAGAGCGTCAGCCGCTGGAACTGGACCTGCCCGAACGGCAGATCATCCTTCAAGATGACGGCACGGTGTCGTCGGTCGCGTTCAAGGAACGGCTGGATGCGCATCGCCTGATCGAAGAGTTCATGGTGCTGGCCAATGTCGGCGCCGCCGAAACGCTTCTGGCCAAGAAATCACCGTTGCTGTTCCGGGTGCACGAGGAGCCCAGTCAGGACAAACTGGATGCCTTGCGCGAAACCGCCTCAGCCGCGGGATTGACCCTGGCCAAGGGGCAGGTGCTCAAGACCGCGCATCTCAACCGTTTGCTGGCGCAGGCGGCGGGGACGGAGGATGCGGAGCTGATCCACATCTCGACCCTGCGGTCGATGACGCAGGCCTACTATTCGCCTGAGAATTTCGGACATTTTGGGCTGGCGCTCAAGAACTATGCCCACTTCACATCGCCCATCCGCCGCTATTCGGATCTGATCGTGCACCGGGCGCTGGTCTCTGCCCATGGGTGGGGCAAGGACGGGCTGTCGCCAGACGAGGTCGAGCGGCTGGAACAGACCGCCAAGCATATTTCGGACACTGAACGCCGGTCAATGACGGCAGAGCGTGATACGACCGATCGCTACCTCGCCGCCTATCTGAGCGAACGGGTGGGCGACGAGATGGAAGGCCGCGTGGCGGGCATCGCCAAGTTCGGGATCTTTGTGAAGCTGGACGAAAGCGGGGCGGACGGGCTGGTGCCCATGCGCGCCATCGGGTCGGAATATTTCCACTTCGACCGCGAGGAAAACACGCTGATGGGATCAGATACGGGGCTTGTGATCCGGTTGGGACAGCGCGCCACCGTGCGGTTGGCCGAAGCTGTGCCCGTCACGGGCGGGATCGCGCTGGACCTGTTGGCGCTGGACGGTCAGTCACTGCCGAAAGGGCGCAGCAGCCCGGCCGGGCGCAGTCCGCGCCGCAAGGCGGCCAAGGCCAAGCGACGCGGGGACAAGGCCAAGCGCAAGGTCAAGCGCACAAGGCGCTAGGTTCGATGTGGACCGTACCGGTGCCCAGTGTTCCGGCGACGCGGTCGATATAGCGCGACAGGATCAAGTCACCCCGCACGCGGCGCGACAGGGCCGTGCCTTCGGGTGTGGCGGCCATCGCACCGAGCATCGCGCCAACGCTAGCGTCCGCGGCGCTGGGTCGCGCACCAAAAAGGAACGGACCCTGCCACAGATGGGCGGTGATGGCCTGCAGGTCGGGTTCGATCCGTTCCAGCCGTTCACCCGCCGTCAGTCGGCCCATGCCTTGGGTATTCATGCCGCGCAGGACATCCTTGCGGATCCGATTGGTGATCGGTTTGCGCAGCAGGCGCGGCATCGCCTTGAAATACGTGTCGCGGATCGTCGGCCAGACCGCGTTGTCGCCCCACCGGTCCATCAGAATGTGAAAATACAGGTGCTCTTCGACCATGCGGATCAGCGCGCGGGATGTGGCGCGCTGCACCTCGCTCAGGCCCGCGTCGAAATCGGTCCCCTGTTCTTCCAGATAGGCGCGGATGTTGTCGCTGTCGCCGATCAGTTCGCTCTCGGATTGCAGCGCTGGCAACTTGCCCTTGGGCCAGCGGCGGGGGTCATGGGTGTCCTGGCGCTGCCAGGGCACGCCCGCGAGATTCAACAGGTACATCGCCTTGACGCAGAAGGGGCTGGCACTGGGTTGGCCAAAGGCGGGGGCGTAAGTGATGAGGGTCAGCATCGTTTTCTCCTGTGGCAAATCATGGGAACAGGAATACGCGGCATTGCTGTCAGTTTTTGGCAGGACTTGTGCTAAGCTATAGCCATGTCCCGAACGCACAGATTATTCCAGTTGATGCAGACGCTGCGCCGGATGGCGCCGCCTGTTACCGCGCAATCGCTCGCCCATGAGATGGACGTGTCGTTGCGCACCGTGTACCGCGACATCGACACGTTGCGCGAACTTGGCGCCGTGATTGATGGCGAGGCGGGCTTTGGCTTTACCCTGATCGAGGATGCGACGCTGCCGCCTCTGGGTTTCGAGAATGACGAGCTTGAGGCGCTGGTTCTGGGCCTGCGCGAAGTGGCGGTGATTGGCGACCCCGCGCTGGCCAAAGCGGCCACGTCCGCGCTGACCAAGATCCAGGCGCGCGTGCCGCCAGCGCAAGGGCACCGGCTGAAACACGCCGTGCTGGATGCGCGCCGCTACTGGCGGCCCGAGCCGCCGCGCATCGACGTAGGCCAGTTGCGGCAGGCGGCCTGGGATGAGGTGAGCGTGCGCTTTGCCTATGAAGACGCCAAGGGCGCGCAGACAGAGCGGACAGTCAAACCTCTTGGGATTGTGTACTTTCAGGACACAAACGTGCTGCTGTCCTGGTGCCACCTGCGCGAGGATTTCCGTATTTTCCGGCTGGACCGGATGGATGCGCTGACCGTCACCGACCAGAGCTTTCGTCCGCATCGCGTGTCGCTCTTGCGCGATCACCTCGACCGCATCCGGGCGGAAACGCAGGAGTATGCCCGCCACGATTGAACCCTTTATCGGTCGGGCAATTGTCGCTAAATTGGCAACAACGCGAATAAGCGATCATGAGGCAAAAAGATGCGGTGTTTGGTTTTGATCGGCGCGCTTGCGCTGAGCTTGGGCAGTGTGGTTTCGGCAGGCGCCGTGACCCAATCCTTGCGTCCTGAAATGCGCCCCCTGGCAGATGAAGTGGCGCGTGCAGCGCCGGTCGAGTTGCTGACAGTGTCAGCCGGTTCGGTCCTGCGC
Source organism: uncultured Rhodobacterales bacterium (assembly GCA_964603315.1). Classification (GTDB taxonomy): domain Bacteria; phylum Pseudomonadota; class Alphaproteobacteria; order Rhodobacterales; family Rhodobacteraceae; genus Tateyamaria. The sequence goes on along the minus strand of CAZRUV010000084.1, from coordinate 5,458 downwards.
CCGCAGATGCGACCCTTGGGTCAGGCACCCGTAATCGACGTTGCCGCGAATGCGCGGTTTCAGAACTGGATCAAGGCGTTCCGCGGGCGCGCGCTGGCACAGGGGATTTCGGGAAACACGTTCGATCGCGCCTTTCGTGGCGTGCAATACGATCCGGACGTGATCAAGCGCGACCGCAACCAATCCGAATTCACCAAGACGATCTGGGATTATCTGGCAAGTGCGGCCTCGGACAGCCGCGTGCGCGACGGCAAGCAGGCGCTGCGCAAACACCGCCGCAAGCTGGAGGCGATCGAGGCGCGGTATGGCGTCGAAGCCGAGGTTGTCGTGGCCGTGTGGGGGCTCGAAAGCCGTTATGGCGAGTTTCGTGGCGACAATGACGTGATCCAGAGCCTTGCGACGCTGGCCTATGACGGGCGGCGCGGCAAGTTCTTCGAAGGCCAGCTGGTCGCAGCGCTGAAGATTCTGCAGAACGGTGACACGAGCCCGCGCAACATGACCGGGTCGTGGGCCGGCGCGATGGGTCACACGCAGTTCATTCCGACATCGTACCTCGCTTACGCGGTGGACTTTACCGGCGACGGCAAGCGGGACATCTGGTCGAACGATCCGACCGACGCGCTGGCGTCCACGGCCGCTTATCTCAAGCGGTTTGGCTGGATCAAAGGCCAGCCTTGGGGGGTCGAGGTGAAACTGCCGCAAGGGTTCGACTTTGGTCTCGCCAGCCGCAAGATCCAGAAGTCGCCCGCCGAATGGGCCCGACTGGGTGTCCGTGGTGTCGATGGTCAGGCCGTGCCGAACTATGGCGCCGGTTCGATCCTGCTGCCTGCGGGCGGGCGGGGCGTTGCGTTCATGGTGTTCAAGAACTTTGCGGTGATCGAGCGCTATAACGCGGCGGATGCCTATGTGATCGGCGTCGGGCACCTGAGCGACCGGATCAAGGGTGGCGCGCCGCTGGTTGGAAATTGGCCCGAAGGCGAGCGCCCGCTGACCCTGCGCGAACGCAAGGAGTTGCAACGCCGCCTGACGCGGGCGGGATATGACACGCAAGGAGTGGACGGCAAAGTCGGGCCAAACACACTGGCGGCTGTGCGCGCCTATCAAAAAAGCATCGGTGTGCCTGCGGACGGGTTTGCGACGCTGAGCCTGCTCAAGAAACTGCGCTAGGGTTTCGGCGCGCGCCCCTCGTCCATCAGGCTGACGGCGGATTCAAAGGTTTTGGTTCCGACGAAATGCGCGAGGATCAGGGCGGCATTGATCGCCTTGACCCGTTCAGACAGGTCTGGCGCAAGAATGAGGCTTTCGATCTGTTCTTTCAGTTCCTGCTGTTCCGTATCGCTTTGCGGTGCCAGTGACAGGCAGGTGACCGGTAGTTCCTTGAGGATGACGTCTGTGGACAGCCTGCGGATCGCGGCTTCCACAATGTCGGTGCGCATCGTGGCCGTCATGACGGAATCGCGGTGAAGCTCAACCAGCCGCTCCAGATTGCTGAACCCGACAACCCCGCCCAGGATCAGGCCCAGTTCATGGGCCTTGCTCGAATCCGAGCGGTCTGCCTGCTGTGCCATGGCCGCAATCTGTTGCTCGATCTGCGCGCGTTCTTGCGCCGACACGTTCTGCATCGAACTCAGTGCCGCCGATGTGAGCGTTGTCCGAGCACGATCAAAGCTCACATCCTCCATCGTTTCTGCAACGCTTTCAGATCGCGGGCCCGCACGCAGGCGGTCCACGTCCCGGTCGACCGCGGTGCGGAACACATCAATGATTGCGGCAAGGCCGATCTGGATATCGCTGCCGTAGACATGGACCGTCATGAACGAGGTGCGCAGAATGGCCATGGCAGACGCACCGGCAATCAGCACCTCGGTCACAATGCGCCGGAATTCGGCGCCGTCGTCCACCGGTCCAAGTGCTTCGAACACGTCACGGATCAGAAAGAACACGCCAACCGATACAAGGGCATTAAGCGCGACATAGGCGACGCCGGCGCGCGATGTGGTGGCATCCAGCGGGTCATCGCGATAGCGCGAGACCAATTCCGAAACAGCGACAATTGCGCCAATCACGCCGGTGGCGAGATATGGCCAAAGACTTGTCACTGATCCGGCAGGCGGAGGATATCAGTGCCGTCGTCGTTGCGTTCGTGCACGATCATTCCGTAGCGTTCGAGGCTGCTGATCGCGTCCAGCATGTCCTGTACATTTCCAACGCCGGACCCGAGCAACTCCTTCACGTCCACAACCGGCTGTTCCCGCAACATCTCCATGATCAGGTCTGCGGGCGGCATGTCGGACGACTTGCTGCTCCCGCCCTTCTTTTTCGCACTGGGCGTGCCCATGAATGTGCCAATGATGTTCATCACGAAACTCCTGGTTCCATTCCCCAAACATAGGTGAACGGGGGCGGGATTTACAGTAGGTTTCTTGACCGGTCGTTACCCGGGGCTCATGCCGCGCAGGCGTTCGCTGCGGCGGCGTAGCAGTTCGACCGTGGTCAGCAGGGCGATGGAGATCACCACAAGAATTGTCGCCACTGCAAGGATCGTTGGGCTGATCTGTTCGCGCAGGCCGATGAACATCTGCCAGGGCAGGGTTTTCTGGCTGGCGGAGCCGACAAAGAGGACGACGACAACCTCGTCAAAGCTGGTGATGAAGGCAAAGAGCCCGCCCGAAATCACCCCCGGCAGGATCAGTGGCATCTGCACCCGGAAGAAGGTCGTGACGGGCCCCGCACCCATATTCGCAGCGGCGCGGGTCAGGGACCGGTCAAAGCCCACCAGCGTCGCGGTGACGGTGATGATCACGAAGGGGATGCCGAGAACAGCGTGGGCGAGGATCACCTTGACGTAACCGACAAAGTTCTTGTCGAGGCCCAGTGTGCCCTCCATCCAGTTGCCCAGCGACGAGTAGAAGAAGAACATGCCCGTGGCCGAGATGATCAGGGGCACGATCATCGGCGAAATCAGGATCGCCATGATTGCGCGCTTGAACGGCACGTGGCTTTGGCTGAGGCCGATCGCGGCCAGAGTACCAAGGCTCACCGAGATGATCGTGGCAACAGGCGCGATGATCAGCGAGTTTTTCAGCGCCAGCTGCCATTGCGGGTTGTTGAAAAAGTCATCGTAGTGTTTGAGCGAGTAACCTTCGGGATCCAGCCGCAGCATCTCGGGCGTGAAGGTAAAGAAGTCCTGCGCGTTGAAACTCAGCGGCATGACAACCACAATGGGCGCCACGAGAAAGAAGAAGATCAGCCCGCAGATCACCCGGAAGCTGTAATACCAGATGCGTTGGCCAAGCGTTGCGTATGGAGGCAGGCCCATGTCTCTATCCTAGCTTCACGTTGTCGATGCCCACAATCTTGTCATAGGCCCAGTAGAGCACCAGCACGGCGACCAGCAGGATGGTGCCGAGCGCGGCGGCGAGGCCCCAGTTGAGCGATGAAGAGATGTGATAGGCGATGCGGTTGGAGATAAAGACACCCTTGGTGCCACCCACGATTTCCGGCGTGATGTAGTAGCCGATGGCGAGGATGAAGACGAGGATACTGCCCGCGCCGATGCCCGGTACGGACTGCGGAAAGTAGACGCGCCAGAAGGCGGTCCAGTTGGTGGCGCCAAGCGACTTGGCGGCGCGCAGGTAGCTGGGCGGGATCGTCTGCATCACCGAGTACATCGGCAGGATCATGAACGGCAGCAGGATGTGGGTCATCGCCACGATGGTGCCGAACTGGTTGTTGATCATGATCAGCCTGCCATCGTCCGCAACGAGGCCAATCCAGACAAGCACGTCATTGATCACCCCCTGTTGTTGCAGCATGACCTTCCAGGCGGAGGTGCGCACCAGAAGCGACGTCCAGAAGGGCAGGAGCACGAGGATCAACAGGATGTTGGCCTTGCGCATCGGCAGGTTGGCCAGCAGCCACGCAATCGGGTAGCCAAGCGCAATGCAGGAAAAGGTGATCAGCAGCGACATCCAGATCGTCCGGCCAAAGAGCGTGATGTAGATCTGCTCGTTCTCGGGACGCTGTTCGAACCCATCCGCGGTTTTCTGATAATCGACCGAGTTCAGGAAGTAGCCGGGGGTGTATTTGGGCGCATAGAGCGTCAGCGTTTCCCAGATCTCGGGCTCGCCCCATTTGGCGTCCGCATCGACAAAGGCATCCTTGATCGAAACAGGCTCGGTGGCCTGCGCTGCGCCATAGGCCGCTTCCAGACCGGCCGGCGCGGTGTCTTGTGCGCGCAAGTCCAGGTACAAGGCTGTAAAAAGGAAGTCTTCGAGATCGCGCTTCCCGATCTCGTCCCCTTCGGCATCAAAGACGGCTTGCCACCGGTTCCAGGCATTGGCGGTTCGGGGCAGCGTGTCTGCGTTGGCGGCAATGGTTGTGGCCCAATGTGCCGGGTCCTCCCACGCGTCATTCGCGTCGGTTATCGCGTCGGTATACGTGTCCGTGTCGAACCGCCCAACGGCGCGGCCTGTCTTGCGGAACATCGAACTGGCACCGGTCTGTTCGTAGTTCAGGCGTGTTCCAAGGCGGGTGTGCAGTTTCTGCTCTTCGGCGATGAAGAGGTCGGTGTAGAGCGCGGCAAAGATGTCCTCGTCCGGGACGCCGGTTGCGTCCCGTGCGGTCAGCATCGGGATCGTGTCGGGCAGCGTGTTGACGACGATGTCATTCTCGACCGAACGGAACAACATCGACCCGATGGGAATGATGAAGGTGATGAGCACAAACAGCAGCAGCGGTGCAATCAGCATCAGCGCCCGCAGTTTCTGGCGGCGCAGGGCGCGTGCGAGACTGCGTTTGAGCGGGGTGCCGTCAGCGGCTTGCATCACCTCGGCCATGGGTCAGGCGCCTTCTGCGACGACGATCATGGAGGTCGCGGTACGGTGGCGGATCTTCATGACTTCTTGGTATTCCGGGTCGTTATAGGCGGCGAGCGCGGCCTCGTAGCTCGGGAATTCAAACACGACGTGGCGGTTGAATTCGGGGCCTTCCATCGATTGCGCGTCGCCTCCACGCACAAGGGGTACAGCACCGTGGGACAGCAGGATCGGCGTGTCCTTTTCGACGTACTCCTTGTACGCCTCGGGATCGTTCACCGTGATGTGGCCGATGATGTAGCCTTTGGGCATGGTCGTCTCCTTGTGAGGTCGGGTGGGCGCGGACGCCCACCCGAAGGTCGCTTTATTGTGCGAGCCACGCCTGGAATTTGGCGTCGATGTCGTCGCGGTAGTCCGCCCAGAACTCGTAGTTGTAGAGGAACGTGTTCTTGGCGTTTTCCGGATCGGTCGGCATGTGCGGCGCCATGTCGATACCGAGGCTCGCGTGCTGGCCGACCAGCGGTGCGGACGATGCACGGGCCGGACCATAGCTGATGTACTTGGCCTGATCCGCCAGACGCTGCGTGTCTGTTGCGAACTTGATGAAGTCACGCGCACGTGCTTCGCGCTCGGGGCTGAGG
>CAZRUV010000083.1:0-16172 GCA_964603315.1 uncultured Rhodobacterales bacterium | reverse complement strand
CGAACCGACCTCGGCGCTGGACCCCGAGATGATCAAAGAGGTGCTCGACACCATGGTCGAACTGGCCGAAGAGGGGATGACCATGCTCTGCGTGACGCACGAGATGGGCTTTGCCCGTCAGGTGGCGAACCGCGTGATCTTCATGGACGAAGGGCAGATCGTGGAACAGAACGAACCCGAAGAGTTCTTCAACAATCCGCAATCGCCCCGCACCCAGCTGTTCCTCAGCCAGATCCTGGGGCACTAGTCTCCGATCACCTCTCGGGGTATCGCGAAATCGACGGGCTGGCCGCTGCGCCAGCCCGTTTGCGTCCAGGCGTCTGTGTCAAAGTGGATGACGCACGTGGCGCAGGTCGGGTAGTCGTCAAATCGTGCATGTCCGGGCGGGGTCGACACCAGCCTGTAGGCAAATTCCGCGATGCCCGGATTGTGGCCCAGCATCAGCACAGTTGTGGCAGATTGCGCGCGCAGCACCTCCAGCATCATGTCCGGACCGGCATGGTAGAGGTCGGATGTGAATGTCACCGGAATGTCAAAACCCAGCCCTTCAAACGTCTCTGCCGTGCGTTTGCTGTTCGAACTGACAGCGGCTTCGGGCGCGTATCCATTATCGCGTAGCCAGGCCCCCATGGCCATGGCCGAGGCTCGGCCACGCGCATTTAACGGTCGGTCGAGATCGCGCAGGCTCGGGTCATCCCAGCTGGACTTGGCGTGTCGCATAAGGATCAGCGTGCGGGTCATCCCAGAAAGGCCTTCATGTGAAAGGCACTTTGCGCCTCGGGGCGGTCGAAACTCTGGCTGATCGGGCAAGCGCGGCGGACGCGGCACCCTGCCGTCATGCAGTCACGCCCCGCGTCCGTCGCGATATGCGCCTTGCAGGCCGGGACGTCATATGGCGCGTCCACGCGCAATGCGCCGACAGGGCAGGCGGTCAGGCACGGTTTGTCCGCGCAGCTGTTGCAGGGTGACTGACCTATGGCGGGGTTGGCAAGGGGGGCGGCGAAGGTCAGCGCGCCGCGGATGGAGATCATGAGGCCCGCGCGGTCATGGATCATCATGCCCGTCGGGCTTTGCCAGAAGCGACCGGTCGCCAGCGCCCACGCGATGAAGGGCGCGTAGGGAGGGCCGTCTGACGGGTAGGATGCCGTGGCGTTGTATGTGTCTGCAAAGCCGTTGATCACCCGCTTGGACCATCGGTCGACGGGATCGGGCGCGCCGTCCACCGCCTCCGGGCTGCGCGAAAAGCTGGGCCACCAGCTTGCGTCCGTGCCCAGCAGGACACGTGCGCCATCGATGCCCATCACCATAAGGCCGAATGGAGCGACTGCGTCTTGCAGGTCGTCCGGCGTCATTTCCGGGCGAAGGGCAGGGCGAGCGACCAGCCCAGTTTCGACGGACGCTCATCCTGCCATTCGAGGCCAACCTCCATGTCGTCGTGACCGGCAGCGGGTTGCGGGATGTAGGTGCCGAACAGTCGATCCCAGATGGAGAGCGCGAAACCGTAATTGCTGTCATGCTCATGCCGATGAACCGAGTGGTGCACCCGGTGCATGTCCGGTGTCACCATGATCCGACGCACAATCGCGTCGAGCCACAAGGGCAGCCGGATGTTGGCGTGGTTGAACATGGCCGTGCCGTTCAGAATGATCTCGAAGAGGATGACGGCCAGCGCCGCTGGCCCCAGCAGATAGACGGCCCCGATCTTGATGAACATCGACAAGGCGATTTCCACGGGATGAAACCGAATGGCGGTGGTGACGTCCATGTCGACATCAGCATGATGCACCCGGTGCAAACGCCAGAGCAACGGCACCTTGTGGGTGATCAGATGCTGCGCCCAGATGATGAAATCGAGGATCAGGATGGCGGCAACAATCTCGATCCACAGGGGCAGCGTCAGCGCGTTGAACAGCCCCCAGCCTTGCGCCGTCGCATGCGTCGCGGCGCCCACGGCAAGGAGCGGCAAGCCAAAGGACATGAGCCGCAACAGCACCGTGTTGGCGATGGTGATCCCCCAATTGGTGAACCACCGCGTGCGGCGCGGCTGGCTGCGCGGGCGGCGCGGCAGCATGGCCTCGGTCATCGCGAACAGAACGAACAGGCCCAGAAAGACGCCAAAGCGGATCAGAGTTTCGTTTTCCATGGCGCGAACTTATCCGCGTTCCGCGCCGGAGCAATGCGGCGCAGGGACACGTTTGCGTTAGCGCGGACGGATGATGGAGCCCGCACCGTGATCGGTGAAGAGTTCCAGCAGGCAGGCATTGGGCGCGCGACCGTCCAGAATGACAACCGCGCGCACACCGCTTGCGATGGCATCAAGGGCCGTTTCGGTCTTGGGGATCATGCCGCCTGCAATGGTCCCGTCCTCGGTCAGGCTGCGGATCTGATCGGCGGTGATGTCTGTGATGACATCGCCTTTGGCGTTCTTGACGCCTTCGACATCTGTCAGAAGCAGCAACCGGTCCGCCTTGAGCGCGCCAGCGATGGCGCCGGCGGCGGTGTCGCCATTGATGTTGAACGTCTCGCCATTGCGACCCGCGCCAAGCGGTGCGATCACCGGGATCATGGCGGTGTCAAAAAGGGTGCGCATGATGCTGGGATCGATCTGTGCAGGCGTCCCGACAAGGCCGAGCGCCGGGTCGGTCTGATCACAGGTGATCAGGTTTGCGTCCTTGCCCGACAGGCCCACCGCCTTGCCCCCGGCGCGATTTATCGCCTGAACGATGCGTTTGTTGACGATCCCGGACAGCACCATTTCGACCACGTCCATCGTGGCGGCATCCGTGACCCGTTTGCCGCCGACGAAATCGGACTGGATGTCGAGCCGTTTGAGCATGTCGTTGATCATCGGCCCGCCGCCGTGGACGATGACCGGGTTTACCCCGACCTGGCGCATGAGGACGATGTCGCGGGCAAAGCTCTCCATCGCGTCGTCAGAGCCCATGGCGTGGCCGCCCAGCTTGATGACAACGGTCGCCCCGGCATAGCGCTGCATGTAGGGCAGCGCCTGGCTGAGGGTGCGGGCGGTGGCGATCCAGTCGCGGTTCATGTCTTGCGTCTTCATCTGATGCGCTCGTCGTGTCGGGCGCTTATCCAGAATTGTGCGCTGGCGCGCAAGACATGTCATGACCCCCACCCTGACCCTCCCCTCGGGGGAGGGGACCTTGGGGCCTGTGTTGTTCCTTAGACAAGTGTCGCGATGATGGCGCGCAGAGTCTCGATGCCGTCACCCTTTTCGCTCGAGGTCAGGACAATCTCGGGATAGGCGGCCGGGTGTTTGGACAGCGCGGTGCGCGTCTGCGCCAGCACGGCGTCGCGGTCTTTGGCTTTGACCTTGTCGGCTTTGGTCAGAACGCACTGGAAGGTGACGGCTGCGCTGTCGAGTAGGCTGAGGATGTCTTCGTCGACTTTCTTGATGCCGTGGCGGCTGTCGATGAGCACGAAGGCGCGGCGCAGGGTTTGGCGACCCGACAGGTACTGCTTCAGCAGGCGCTGCCATTTTTCGACCACGGGCAGGGGCGCGTTGGCGTATCCGTAGCCGGGCAGGTCGACCAGGTAGTGCGAGTCTCCGGCGGTGAAATAGTTGATTTCCTGGGTGCGTCCCGGTGTGTTGGAGGCCCGCGCAAGCCCTTTGCGTCCGGTGAGCGCATTGATCAGGGTCGACTTGCCGACATTGGACCGTCCGGCAAAACACACCTCCATCCGGTCCGCCGGGGGCAGGCCGGACATGGCAACGACCCCTTTGACGAACTCGGTTTCACCCGCAAACAAAAGGCGGCCCTGTTCCCGCGCCGCGGCATCAGGGTCTTCGGCAATGGGGAACGGCAGGGTCGTCATGTGACCGTGTCACCCAACGTGACGGTGCCGGCCGTCTTGACCCTGAAATACACGCCGAAATCGCGGGTGTTCCAGCCGGTTTCGAGCAGGCTCAGCATGCCGATATCGCGGATGCCAGACTTGGGATTTGCGTCCGGCGCACGGCAGCGTTCGATAGGCTCAACCGCTTCGAGGGTGGCGCTGCCGATGTTGATATCGCGATCCAAGAGGTCCGCTTCTTCCCATGGGGTCAGGCCATCGAGCCACAGGTTGATGCGAAAACGGCGCATATCGATGTCAAATCCGGCCTTTTGGCTGAGTGCGCGCAGCGAGGCGAGGTTGCCGACCGAGACACTGGCGAAGGGGACATCCGTCATGCCTTGTTCGGGCGCCTTGACCAGACGGGCGGGTCCGGGGCGGTCCGTGGGCCACAGATCGCCAATCCAGTCGCCGAGCGCGTCAGGTGCCGTGGTCGGCTTGAAATCGAGGGGCGCCCGGTCGGGATGGGTCAGAACGACACCGGTCTCCGTGCTCACGGCGCCGATGGCTGCCAGCGCCGGACCGGAGGCCACTTGCAGAAAATTGCGGCGCGGTTGCCAATTGTCGGTGTCTTCGGCGTTTGCGTTCAGCAAAGCCCAGACGCGGTCGCCGACAACCGCGTTTTCCGGTGTCAGATCGATCGCGGTGCAGGCCTCGCTTCCGATGCCCTTGATCGGGTGGCGCCAGATATGGGCCAGGGTGGCCGTCACTTTTTCGGTTCCCCGGCGGCCTTCTTTTTGAAGCTGGATGTGATGTTGCCCAGCAGATCGGGTTTGTAGCCCTGACTGCGCATGATCAGATATTGCTGCGAGAACGTGATCACGTTGTTTGCAATCCAGTAGACAACCAGCCCGCTCGCAAAGCTGCCGAGCATGAACATGAAGATCCAGGGCATCCAGGCAAAGATCATTTGCTGCGTCGGGTCCGTGGGCGCGGGGTTCAGTTTTTGCTGCAGCCACATGGAAATGCCCAGCAGCAACGGCAGGATGCCGATGAAGAGCAGTGCCATGATCGATCCCGGCTCGGGGCCCGCAAAGGGCAGGAGCCCCCACAGGTTGATGATCGACGTCGGGTCAGGGGCGCTGAGATCCTGGAACGGACCGAACCACGGGGCATGTCGCAGTTCGATGGTGACAAAGATCACCTTGTAGAGCGAGAAGAAGATCGGGATCTGCAGAAGGATCGGCAGGCAGCCCGCGGCCGGGTTCACCTTTTCCTTCTTGTAGAGCTCCATCATGCCCTGTTGCATCTTTTGCCGGTCGTCGCCCGCCCGCTCCTTGAGCGCTTCCATCTGTGGCTGCAATTCCTTCATCTTGGCCATGGAGACGTAGGATTTGTATGCCAGCGGGACGAGCACGGCCTTGATGATCAGCGTCAGTCCGATGATGGCCCAGCCCATGTTGCCGATCAGCAGGTTGAGTTCGTGCAACAGCCAGAAGATGGGCTTGGTCAGGAAAAAGAACCAACCCCAGTCGATGCTGTCGATAAAGTTGGTTACGCCAGCGCTTTCGTAGCTGCGCAGGACCTCCCATTCCTTTGCGCCGGCAAAGAACTGGGTTTCGACCGAAACGGTGGCGCCCGCGGCGATATCCTGTGTCTGTAGGCGCGTGATGGCGCGGTAGACGTCGGCGCGGGGTGCGTAAGTCAGCGCCTGGTCAAAGGTTTCGCCCTGTCCGGGGATGAGGATGGCCTGCCAGTAGTGTTCGGTAAAGCCGATCCAGCCGTTTTGTACGTCGTCCTGCACAATCGCCGGTCGGCCCCAGGCCGCGTTCACTTCGGCTTCGGCAACGTCGTCCCAGTCAATCTCAAGGAGTTCATCACCGGCTTGCGCGACCGCACCTTCGTGCAGAATGAAGAAGTTCTTGATGTCTTCGGGCACGCCGTGATGTGCGATCATGCCATAAGGCGCCGCGCGCACGTTGGTGTCGCCGGTGTTCGTGACAGACTGCGTCACGGTGAACATGAACTGATCGTCCACCGCGATGCGGCGCTCGAACACGAGACCGGCACCGTTGTCCCATTGCAGGGTCACGGGGCTGTTCGCGCTCAGGGTTTCGCCTTCGGTCAAAGTCCAAACGGTATCTGGCCCGGGCACTGCCGTGGCATCAAGTCCGCCGCCGGGCACCCAGCCATAGACCGTATAGTACGCATCCACCGCGCCAACGGGCGCGAACATGCGCACGATATCGGCGTCGGGATCGTTGGTTGTCTTGTAGTCTTTCAGCGACAGGTCATCGATGCGCCCGCCCAGCAGGGAAAGCGAGCCGGAATAGCGTTGGGTTTCGATGTTCACGCGCGGCGCGTCGGCTTGCGTGGCCTGCTGGTCCGGCAGTGCGGTAGTGTCCGGAGAGATGGCGTCAGTCCCCAGTGGAACTGCGCCGTCCGTGACCGTGTTGCCGGAAGGGGCAGGTGCCTGCAATTCCGTGTTGTCCGTCGTGAGCGGTTGGTCCGGTTCCGGCGGTGGAAACAGGACAAACCAGACCAGAATGACCACAAAACTGAGCGCTGTGGCAAGAATGAGGTTCTTGTTCTGCTCGTCCATGTCGGACCACTACCTGCTGTCGCTTACGTTGGTCGGGTTCAACAGAGTGCGGGCACAAAGGTCAAGTGGATTCCGCCCCGTCGCGTGTTGTGCGATTTGGGGTTTTGGGTGCGCGAAACAAGGTTTCGCGTTCGGATTTCCGACTGTTCCGCAACGGGAGACGGACGGGTTTCAGATAGCATTGCCATTCCAGTCCGGGCGCATTGCCTACGAGTAGCGGTGTCCCGGCAGCGGCGGCGCGTCCTGCAGCTTGGCCTCGTGGGTGCGTACCCAGTCCAGCGTCTTTTCGAATGGCATGGGGCGCGCGATGCCGTAGCCTTGCACGTGATCGCAACCAAGCTGAGCGAGCAGCGCATGCTCGCCGACGGATTCGATGCCTTCTGCCAGTGTTTCCAGCCCAAGACGCTCCGCCATTGTCAAAATGGCCGAGATCATGCGTTGTTGTTCCGGGTCCCGGTCCGCCTTCATCACAAAGGAACGGTCGATCTTGATCCGGTTGACACCAAACCGGCGCAGGGCGGCAATTGACGCGTGGCCCGTGCCGAAATCATCAAGGTCAATACGACACCCCAGTTGCGACAACGCCTTGATATTGCGCACAATCGTGTCGTCCGCCATATCCGTTACGACGGTTTCGAGGATTTCGACGGTCAGACGGTCAGGTGTCAGATCAAACCGGTCGAGTTCCCACCGGACCTTGTCGACCAATCGCGGATTGGCCAGTTCGAGGCCACTGAAATTCACGCCGACTTGCGGAACGCGGACACCGGCAGAATCCCAGGCCTTGATCGCGGTCAAGGTGTGATAGGTCATGATCTCTGCAAGACGTTCCAGCAATCCTGCCTCTTCGATGGCGGGCAGGAATTCGGCTGGAGAGATTGCGCCCCGATGTGGGTGTATCCAGCGCGCCAAGGCTTCAAACCCTGTTACCCGGCCCGTATCGGTCGAGATTTGTGGCTGGAACCAGGGCTGAATATGCCCACCTTCCAGAGCGCCTGTCACCTCGTCACGTAGGTCGGCCCGTTTCTTCAGACGGCTTTGCAGTTCCGTCGAATAAGCACGCACCGCGCCATGGCCGCGCTTTTGCGCCTCGTGCAGGGCGGCAATGGCGGCATTGACCCAATCCCGTCCCGTGCTGCCCGGTGCGCGGCCCAAGAGGCAGAAGCCCACACTGGCCGTCACGTAGATGGACGTGCCATCCATGGCCAGCGGCTCCTCGATCGCTTCCTGTATCCGGCTCGACAACTGGATACTGCTTTCCAGATCCATATGAAGGACAGGCGCCAGACAGATGCCATAGCGACAGTCGCCAATCCGGCTGACCGTGTCCGTGTCACGCAGGACTGCCGCAATGCGGTCGCTGATCGCGTTCAGGACGCGGTCGGTGGCCTCGGGCTCGTACCGGTCGCGCAGCGCGCTGAACTCGTCCAGTTCCACAACCACAACCGCACTCGACTTGCCTGTCGTAGAGGCCGTTTCGCGCACCTCATCCGTTGTCTTCTGGAACATCTCCTGGGTCACTGACCCCTTGCTGAGCAGATTGCCCCGCAAATTGAAGCTGGTCATCGACCCGCCCGCGGCCACCCAGATCAACGGGATAATCAGCGCCGTGACCAACAGAGCGATCTCACCACCCAGCCAGTAGGCGATAAGGGAAATCGCTGGCAACAGCGCCAACAGGATCGGCCCGTTCATGACGGACTTGCTGCGGTCCAGACTGTCGTTAATCCATGTCGGTGCGCGCCAAGCCATGCTCTACCCCTTTGGTCCGACCCTGGCGCCGTGTCGCGCGGGTTCGGGAAATCGTTAGGGGGTTGGCATGACCGGTCCCTTAACGCAGGTCCGGAATTTCGTTCGAATTTTGCTCAATCTTTTCAGGGCTGCGCGTCAGCGCCTGAAAATCGAACAGTTTCGGGTCGAGAAGGTGTGAGGGCCGTGCGTTCATCAATGCCCGAAACATGACCTGACGGCGACCGGGGCTGTTTGCCTCCCAGCCGTCCAGAATCTGTTTGACCTGCTGGCGTTGCAGCCCGTCCTGGCTGCCACACAGATCGCAGGGAATGATCGGATATTTCATGGTGGCCGCGAATTTCGCGCAATCGGCCTCGGCCACATGTGCGAGCGGGCGATAGACAAACAGATCGCCTTCCTCGTTCAGCAATTTCGGGGGCATGGTGGCGAGGCGCCCGCCATGAAAGAGGTTCATAAAGAATGTCTCGAGGATATCGTCCCGGTGATGTCCCAGAACGACGGCAGAACACCCTTCTTCGCGGGCAATCCGGTAGAGATTGCCGCGGCGCAGGCGTGAACAGAGCGCGCAATAGGTGCGGCCCGCTGGCACCTTGTCAACGACGATGGAATAGGTGTCTTGGTACTCGATACGGTGCGGAACGCCCATCCGTTCCAGAAACGCAGGCAATACCGTCGCGGGAAAACCGGGCTGGCCCTGATCCAGATTGCAGGCCAGCAGATCGACCGGCAGCAGCCCGCGCCACTTCAGCTCATGCAGAGCGGCCAGCAGCGTATAGCTGTCCTTGCCGCCTGACAGACACACCAGCCACCGTGCACGCGGTGCGTCCGGATCGAGCATGCCGTATTGCTCGATCGCTTCGCGTGTGTAGCGAATAATGCGCTTGCGCAACTTTTTGAATTCGGTGGTCTGGGGCGCTCCTGAAAAGAGCGGGTGAATGTCGTCACTGTCGTCAAGCATGGGGTCATGTGCCTGTTGGTCGCGTCGCTTTGGTATAGCCAGCTTGCCCCCGAGCAGAAAGGGTTCGTTAATAAGTCTTGATTTCTATCATAGGTAGTATACGATCAACTTGCGTAAGTTGTTACACAGCAGCAAGTGTCCCCAGCCTGCGCCACCCCGTAGATCACCCGTCTGCGGGCGCTGACCGCTCCTGCACTTTCCCCCATTCACCCCACGGACCGCAGGAGCGGTCGCCCACTACTTGGGCTTGTCCTTGGGAGGAACCGGGTCATAACCATCACCGCCCCACGGATGACACCGGCCGATCCGGCGCGCGGCCATCCATGCCCCCTTGAACGCACCATGCTTTTCCAGCGCCTCGAGCGCATAGACAGAGCATGTGGGCTGATAGCGGCAGTTGAAACCGACCCAGGGCGAGAAAATCAGGCGGTAGGCGCGCACCGGCAGGGCGAAGACATGGGCAAGCGGTGTCACCTCAGCGCGTCCTCAAGGTCTGACAGCATTTGCGCGAAGGGTCGCGCCGCCGTCACCTGCGCACGCCCGACCAGAACGTAGTCCGTGCCCAAACGTCCGTGATCCGGCAAGACCAGACGTGCCACTTCGCGCAGGCGCCGCTTGGCTCGATTGCGGGCAACGGCGTTGCCAACCTTTTTGGAGCAGGTAAAGCCGACGCGTGCCGGGCCGTCTGCGTCGGATCGTTTGCGTATCTGCAGGACAAAGCCGGGCGTCACGACACGCGACCCGCGTGCGGCACGTAAAAAATCAGTGCGCTTCTGCAGACGTTGCAACGGCAATGACCCCGCGCTCGGGCCCGCCTTGACCGCGGGATCGCGGGCCGGGGGCACAAGCTGCGAGGTCATTTGACACCCTTGTGTGGGAGGCTGGGCTCAGGCGCTCAGCGACTTGCGACCGCGGGCGCGGCGTGCGTTCAGGATCTTGCGGCCGGCCTTGGTGGCCATGCGCGCGCGGAAACCGTGGCGCCGCTTGCGCACGAGGTTGGACGGTTGATAGGTGCGTTTCATCGCAAATGGCTCCGGACTGTTTTGGGCCACCAGCACCGCGGATTCGGAGCGGGGGCATGTTCGAAGCCCGTCCTCTAAAGCGGAGTGCGCGCCAAGTCCAGCCCCTTGCCTGCGCAAATCCGCGCGGATTGCAACATTTTGGCGTCCGCGCTGCGCGATTGTTTCAACGAAACCGCAAGACGTCCCGTCATATCACGAAACGGGCCTGATTGTATCAAGCGCCCGTGAGTTTCCTGTTTTCCGGGGTGCACGGTGCGCATTTTCAGGCCAAGACAGTGGCCCAAGGGCCGACAACATGGTCCAAAAAGGAAAACGGGATGTCCGATATCAGCCAGCCGCGCAAATCCGCGCTTGTGCGCAACTTGCCAGTGATCGGCATTTTGACGGTTGCCGTGATCGGCTTTTTTACCCTGCGCGACTACCTCAGCTTTCAGACACTGGCGGACAACCGCCAGCTGCTGATCGACTTTCGGGACGCCAATTATGCTCTGACAGCGCTGGTTTTCATTGCCGTCTACGTCGCCGTCGTGGCCTTTTCACTGCCGGGCGCGAGCATCGCAACGCTCACCAGCGGGTTCCTGTTCGGGCCGGTCTTTGGCAGCATGTTCAGCGTGGTGTCCGCCACCATCGGCGCGACGCTGATCTTTCTGGCCGCCCGCCATGGCTTTGGCGAGACCTTGGGGGCCAGGATGGAGGCGTCCAAGGGCACCATCAAAAAGATCAAGGACGGGATCGACGAAAACCAGTGGTCGATGCTGTTTGTGATCCGTCTTGTGCCGGTGGTGCCCTTCTTTGTGGCGAACCTCGTGCCGTCCTTCATGCAGGTGCCACTGCACCGCTACGTCATATCGACATTCTTCGGTATCATGCCGGGTTCCGTCGTCTACACCTCGGTAGGTGCGGGGTTGGGCGAAGTCTTTGCCCGGGGTGAAACGCCGAATTTTGGTATTATCTTTGAGCCGCACGTGCTGTTGCCCATTCTCGGGCTGGCGGCGCTGTCGCTCTTGCCCGTGGTGGTCAAGGCGGTGACGGGCAAGAAAGGCATCTGAACCCATGGAACGCATCAAGACCGACATCCTGGTGATCGGAGCCGGGTCCGGCGGGCTGTCCGTGGCTGCCGGGGCCAGCCAGATGGGCGCGCGGGTTGTCCTGCTGGAAGGGCACAAGATGGGGGGCGACTGTCTCAACTACGGTTGTGTGCCTTCGAAGGCGCTTATCGCCAGCGGCAAGCACGCATATGCGCAAGGGCACAGCGCGCCTTACGGCGTGGCCGACGCTGTACCGCAAGTGGACTATGCCGCGGCCCAGGATCACGTGCGGGACGTGATTTCGAAAATCGAACCGGTGGACAGCCAGGAGCGGTTTGAGGGGTTGGGCGTGCATGTGATCCGCGAATTCGGGCATTTTATCTCTCCGACCGAAGTACAGGCCGGGGATCATGTGATTTCTGCGCGGCGTGTCGTCATTGCGACCGGGTCGGGGCCATTGGTGCCGCCCATCGACGGGCTGGACACGGTACCATACCTGACGAACGAGACGTTGTGGGACCTGCGCGAACGTCCAGATCACCTGCTGATCATCGGCGGCGGACCCATCGGCATGGAAATGGCGCAGGCGCACCGGCGTCTGGGCAGCAAGGTCACCGTGATCGAAGCGGCCACGGCGCTTGGGAAGGACGACCCAGAGACGGCGGCCGTGGTGCTCGACAACCTGCGGGCCGAAGGCATCGAGATCGTCGAGAACGCGACGGCCGAACGGATCGAGGGCACTGAAGGTGCAATTACCGTCCACACCAAGGATGGCGCCAGCCACACAGGATCACATCTGCTGGTCGCCGTGGGGCGCAAAAGCAACCACGGTAAGCTGAACCTGGAGGCTGCCGGTATCGAGACGACCCGCTCGGGCGTCAAGGTTGACGCGTCATTGCGGACGACCAATCGCAAGGTCTACGCCATCGGGGACGCGGCGGGGGGGATGCAATTCACCCATGTGGCGGGCTATCACGCCGGAATCATCATCCGGTCCATGTTGTTCAGTCTGCCGTCCAGGGCCAAGACCCAACACATTCCCGCCGCCACCTACACGGACCCCGAACTGGCGCAAGTCGGGCTCACCGAGGCGCAGGCGCGCGAGGCGCATGGCGACAGACTGGAGGTCGTCCGCTTTCACTACAACCACAACGACCGCGCCATCGCAGAGCGCAAGACCAAGGGCCTGATCAAGGTCATGGTGGTCAAGGGCCGCCCGGTCGGTGCATCCATTGCCGGGCATCAGGCGGGCGAATTGATCAACCTTTGGTCGCTGGTGCTGGCCAACAATCTGAAAATGAGCCAGGTCGCAGCCATGGTGTCCCCGTATCCAACCATAGGAGAGGTCAACAAACGTGCCGCCGGGGCCTATTTCAGCCCGAAACTCTTTGAAAGTGATACGGTTAAGCGGATCGTGGGCCTTGTGCAACGCGTCCTTCCCTGACCAGATGTGCCCATGCTGAATTCTCTCTCCGGCCGTTTTCTGATCCTGACGACGATTTTCGTCATGCTGGCGGAAGTCCTGATTTTCGTGCCGTCCATTGCCCGGTTCCGCGAGGAATACCTGCAGAACCGACTGGAACGTGCACAGATCGCGTCACTCGCCTTGCTGGCGGACGACATGATCACCAATGAGCTCGAGGAAGAATTGCTGGAAAACGCAGAGGTGTTCAACGTCGTGCTGCGCCGTGATGAGGTGCGGCAGCTTGTGCTGTCCACGCCGATGCCTCAGCCGATTGAGGACACGTTTGATCTGCGGGATGGTTCGCCACCGGTCCTGATCCGCGACGCCATGATGCGATTGATCGAGCCCGAAAACGAGGTGATCCGCGTGATTGGCGCCCCCACGCGCGAGGCCGGGCTGCTGATCGAGGTGACCATGGAAACCGCGCCCTTGCGCGCGGCGATGCTGGATTACGGCGTCCGTATCCTGATCCTGTCGGCGGTCATCTCGATCTTTACCGCGTTTTTGCTGTTCCTCGCGGTGCGCGCGATCCTCGTCAAACCGATCCGGGGTGTGGTGGGGCATATGCAACGCTACGCCGCCGCTCCCGAAGACGCCCGCCGCATCATCACACCCAATGCCGGTGTGACCGAATTGCGCGAGGCCGAAGAGGCGTTGCGCAGTCTGCAAACCGAACTGATCGCCGCCCTGCGCCAGAAAGACCGTCTGGCTCAGCTTGGGGGCGCGGTGTCCAAGATCAGCCACGACTTGCGCAACATCCTAACGTCGGCACAGCTCTTTACCGACCGCATCGAGGCTTCCGAAGACCCGCTGGTGCGACGCATGGCACCCAAACTGGTCAATTCGATCACCCGCGCAGTGCATCTGTGTGAAAGCACGCTGGCCTTTGGCAAGGCCGAGGAGCCGAGCCCGACCCTGATGATGATGACACTGGACGATGTGGTGGCGGACGTGCTCGACAGCGAAAGGCTGGCGGTCGAACCTGACCAGCTGATCCTGTCCGAGAACATTCCGCCCCTCTTCTCCCTGCGCGCGGATCCCGAACAACTCTTTCGCGTGATCTCAAACCTCGTACGAAATGCGCGTCAGGCGATCGTCGCCAGCGGCGAACCCGGCGAGATTACCGTGTCCGCTTACGAGGATGCGGACAATTGGTGGGTCGAGATTGCCGATACAGGCCCCGGTCTGCCGAAGCGGGCGCAGGAACACCTGTTCACCCCGTTTCAGGGGGGCGTGAGCAAGGGTGGGACGGGCTTGGGACTTGCCATCGCGTCCGAGTTGATCCGTGGCCATGGTGGCGCTTTGGAACTGGATCGAACGGGTCCGGCGGGCACGGTGTTTTCCATCCGCCTGCCCAAGGGCGACGGGATTTAGACCGATGCACGATTTGGCCCTTGCATTGCCTGTGCCACGGGACTAAACCGCCTGCCAGTGGACCGATAGCTCAGCTGGATAGAGTACTTGACTACGAATCAAGGGGTCGGGGGTTCGAATCCTCCTCGGTCCGCCACTTCCCTTGAAAACAATAAGTATTTCTGCCCCTACTGGTAATGTGGGGACAAAAGTGGGGACATGGTCGCATTAGGCGTCATCTGCATTCGTCAGAATGTCCTCAAGACCAGTCTTCGCCCGACCTTGTTCTGCAAGTTTTCTCCGACGTGCACGACGGGTGTAAATCTCGCTGGAACGCGGGTCTGAATGACCGTGCACGGCCATGATCTGGTAATTCGAACAATCCGCTTCTACCATGATGGAGCCGACGGATTTGCGAACACCGTGAGAGGAAATCCCCTCTGGCAGACCCGCAGAGCGTCTCCACTTTCGCATCCGGTTGCCAAAACCGTTGGCTGAAAAACATATTCCATAAGAAGTGATCAGGAACGTTTCGTCTCCAGTCTCGGGACAATCGGACTTCCCGAACACGCGCTGAACAGACCATCGCCTTGCCGGATGGCGTGATCCGGGCTGAACCGGAGCCAGTCTCGCAGTGCCGCGAGAAAGGCAGGGTCGTCCATTTGTGCAGAGTTCCCTTCGATCACAAAGTCCGAGATCACTTCGCGATCCTGTGGGTCAGTAATGAAAGGGACCGAAACGCCGTCCTGCTGTGCCGCATGTTCCAAAGCAGCGAAGTCATTTGACGACAGAGGTCGCCCGTCATAGGCGGAGCGGGTCGATTGCCGATACGGTATGGCGCGGTAGAGCGTCTCATCAGTTGCAGTGCCTGTGCCGAGCCGCACATCGATGTGTGATTCAGGACCGTTTGCAATCGTGACATCTGACGGACGGCCATGGGCGCCAGCGGCGATTACCAGATTTTCGGCAGCACAGCCCAGACTGACATAGAGGTGATGATCATCAGGATCGACGACCTGCGTGCGGCGGGACATGTCAGGCAGGATGGAGAGCAGGTTGTCATTCAAACGAACCAGCGAGGGTCGCGTGTTGTGACCCTTTGCCGCGAGCGTAGCCATGCGGACGAAATCCGCAAGCGCCGGATCGTCGGACAGGAGCCGCCGCTGAGCTCCAATTCCGAGCGGTACCCGTCGAGCCGTGGCCATAATCCAAATCCGAGCGCGCCGAGCGCTGCGGTGGCGAGATCGGGTGCAATCAGGGTGCTGCGTGACAACATGATGGGAAACCTAACGGATGCAGTGTTGCAAAGCGGATCGGGTCCGCACGTTGCAGTTGGTAGCCTCCTTTGCCGCACCAACCTCCTGCCGCCTCTGCCAAAGGTCGCGTGAGATAAGACGTCACTTCGACAGAAGGACCGGCAACTTTGCATTGCGCAACAAGGCCTTGGTGGTGGCGCCAACGACAAAGTCGTAAGCGAAGGAATGGCCGAAGGCGCCGGTGACCACGAGGTCCGCACCTTGTTCAAAGGCGCAGTCCATCAACACATCCGCAATGGCCTGACCTGCCTGACTGAGGTGACGCAAATCGACCTTGTGCCCGTGCCGAGCCAGCGAAGTGGTCAGATCGAGCATGTCGGAGTCCCGCATTTCATCCACATCCTTGCTACGGACGCGTAGGACAACGACTTCACCATTGTCTTGCATCACGCCGAGCATGTCGTGTGCGGCGCGGGCAGCCTCGCGGGTCTCGCTCCAGCCGAGCAGGACCTTTTGCCCAATCTCGGGACCGTCATAGTCCAGTGGCACCACGATCACGGGCCGTCCGCTTTGCCGGATCACATCCGCCTGCACGCGGCGCTGGTCATAGCGGTCCACTGACTTGTCCTCGTGCGCCATGATCACAAGATCCGCGGCGCGCGCGCTTTCGATCATGCGTTCGGCGGCGGTGTTCGATTGCGCTTGCAGGAGGCGGTATTCGCTGACGAAGTCTTCGCCCTTGGTGTGCGCCTCGAAAATCGCCGCAATCTCTTCTGCGGTCGCCTTCTGGTTGGCGCTGAAGGCTTTGATGGCCGTATCCGGGATATGGATGGCGATCCCCGGATAAACCTCGAGCGCTTCGAGAGTGTGCAGGCCGATCAGGTGTGCGCCTGTCTAGCCCCCAGTTTCAGTACCAATGATTTGAGTTTTCTCTAATAGGG
>CAZRUV010000082.1:0-16174 GCA_964603315.1 uncultured Rhodobacterales bacterium | reverse complement strand
AGTTGCCCTCGTAGGGGATGCCCCGGCCGCGGTCCAGTTCCAGGATCCAGCCGGTGATGTCGTCGAGGAAATAGCGGTCGTGGGTGACGATCAGGATCGTGCCCTTGTAGTCGATGAGGTGCTGTTGCAACCACGCGATGGTTTCCGCGTCAAGGTGGTTGGACGGTTCGTCGAGCAGCAGCATTTCCGGCGCTTCGAGCAACAGCTTGCACAAGGCGACGCGGCGCGCCTCACCACCCGACAAGGTGCTGACATCGGCGTCATCGGGCGGGCAGCGCAGCGCTTCCATGCTGACGTCGATCTGGCTGTCGAGATCCCAGAGGTTTTCGGCATCGATCTGGTCCTGCAACTGCGCCATCTCGTCCGCCGTCTCATCCGAGTAATTCATGGCGAGTTCGTTATAGCGATCCAAAATGGCCTTTTTCGCGGCCACCCCCAGCATCACGTTTTCGCGCACAGTGAGTGCGGGATCCAGTTTCGGCTCCTGCGGGAGGTAGCCGACGCGGGCCCCTTCGGCGACCCAGGCCTCGCCCTGATATTCGGTATCGAGGCCCGCCATGATCTTCATGAGTGTGGATTTACCGGCGCCGTTGACGCCGACAACGCCGATTTTCACACCGGGCAGAAAGTTCAGATGGATGTTTTCAAAGCATTTCTTGCCGCCCGGATAGGTCTTGGACACGCCGGACATGTGATACACGTATTGATAGGCCGCCATGGATCGGTTCCCCTGCTTTGGATTTCCGGTTCATGTATCCGGGGCGACGGCCAAGGGCAATGGCATGGGATCAGCAGCGCCGTGCCTGTGCGCGGGTGGCAGGCTTTTCTTGAACAGGATGCGCGCCTATGCTGCTAGTGACGGTGGAAGAAAGGCAGGAGGCAGGGATGGTGCGCAACGCAATGATCTGCCTTGTGCTTCTGGTCCTGGGCGCCTGTCAGGTCGGCATAGGGCTCGCACCACCGCCGAACCTCTATCGGACAGGGCTGAATTACCCGGCCGAGCAGGTGCACCCGTCGCTGCGTACGGTGGAGCCACCGATTTTCTTTGTCACCGATCGCGCGCCTGAAGCAGGTTCGTACGGGTCGGCGCGATCGGAATCGATGGCGTTTGGCCGTGCGACCGTGCGGTTCGGCAAGAACCTTGACTGGAGCGAACTCCTGAACCGGACGCGGGCGGATTCCGACAAGAACATCTCAAGCCTCTGGGTGCCGGAGGTCGAAGAGATCGTGCGCTTTAACGGAACGCCGCTCGCTTACGAGCGGGTGGCGGGCGAACTGCGACATGTGCCGCGTGTGCGCGCGTTCTATGACGCGCAGGCGGCCGCGTTTCAGGCAACCATTGCAGAGCAAATCCGCACGACGGGCAATGACCGGTTGCTGGTTTACATCCATGGTTTCAACAACGCGTTCGAGGATGGTCTGACGACCGTGGCGAACCTGTGGCACTTTGCCGGACGCGGCAGCGTGCCGATTGCATTCACCTGGCCCGCGGGCAACGGGGCCGGGCCGCTGGGCTATTTCCGAGACCGGGATGCAGGCACGTTTTCGGTGCACCACACCAAAGAGTTCCTGCGCATGCTTTCCGAGATGCCGGAGGTCGCACAGATTGACATCGTGGCCCATTCGCGCGGAACGGATGTCGCGACCACGGCGCTGCGCGAACTGATCATCGAGGCGCGCGGATCCGGTCAGCACCCCAAGCTCGTGCTCAAGACCGGGACATTCATCATGGCGGCGCCCGATCTTGACGTCGATATCGTGCGGCAACGCCTGCAGGCCGAGCGGTTCTCGGAGGCGTTTGAGCAGATCAACCTTTACATCAATCCCAATGACGGCGCCTTGCGCCTGTCCGCCTACCTGACCCGGTCCACGCGATTGGGCGCCTTGCGGGACGAAGACTTTCTGCCCGGCGAATTGGAGTTGCTGAGAAAAGAGGCGCTGGTGCATTTCATCCGGGTCGAAGATGTGCGCGGTGGTTTTGGCCACGCCTATTTCCGGGAGAACCCGGCCGTGCTGTCGGACGTGGTTCTGGCGTTGCGTACGCGGGCATTTCCCGGAGGAACGCTGCGACCGCTTGAACAGGAAACGGAAGGTGGCGTTTGGGTGCTGCATTCGAACTATCCGCTGGAACGGCTGCCTGACCTGAGCGTCATTGAAGAGCGTGCGTTGATCCGGGACGCGCGTTGAGCGAGCTGCACGACATGATGGCCCGGTGGGCGCAAGAGGGTGCGGTCGACTGGATCGGGCTGCGGCCCGTGCGTGGGGCGGATATGGAGGTGGTGCAATCCGCTGACCTGACCGAAAACGGGCTGGAAGGTGATCGGGGCCGCAAGGGGAAACGCGCTGTCACTTTGGTGCAGGCCGAACATCTGCCGGTCATTGCCTCGTTTCTGGGGGTGGACGCGGTGCCGCCTGGCATGCTGCGCCGCAATCTGGCGGTGCGGAGGCTGAACCTGAACAGCATGAAGGGGCGCGACGTGCAGGTGGGTACGGCCGTGCTGCGCTTTACCACGATCTGCGCGCCCTGCAGCTTGATGGAACGGTCGTTTGGCCATGGCGGCTATGCCGCCCTGCGCGGTCACGGCGGCTGGTGCGCCGAGGTGCTGTCGCCGGGGCGTGTCGCTGTCGGAGACGCGGTTGTGCCGCTCTAGCGTTGGCCGGTTCGGCTGGGGTGGGACACGAACCTCCCGGATTGACGTGCGCGCGTTCTTTGCTGCAAGCCCATGATTGTGTTTGACCTTTGCGGCGCAGTTGGTTTCTACCGGCATCATGCGCGGAGCGTTTCCACTTGCACGGCCCGGCCAGACCATCGGCCTCCTGGGCGGATCATTCGATCCGGCCCATGACGGGCATGTGCATATCACGGCTGAAGCGATGAAACGGTTTGGCCTGGGCCGTGTCTGGTGGCTGGTGAGCCCGGGCAACCCGCTCAAGACGCGCGGGCCCGCACCTCTTGCCCAGCGGATGGAGCGCGCGCGCACGGTCATGCGCGACTCGCGTGTGACCGTCACGGATGTCGAATTGCATCTGGGCACACGCTACACGGCGCAAACGCTGGCTGCGCTGAAGGCGCGATATCCCGGCGTGCGGTTCGTCTGGCTAATGGGTGCGGACAATCTGGCGCAGTTTCATTTGTGGCAGGACTGGCGGTGGATCATGCGCCATGTACCCGTCGGTGTGCTGGCGCGTCCGAATGACAGGATTTCAGCCCGTATGAGCCCGGCGGCGCGGGTTTTCCGACACTACCGGCTTTCGGGACAAGCAAGCCAGATGCTTGGCCGGTCTGACGCGCCAGCATGGTGTTTCGTCAACGTCGCAATGTCCCCGCAGTCGTCAAGCGCAATCCGCGCGGCGGGTAACTGGGCCGCGCGTTCGGAAAAGTGATCCCGGCAGGCGATTGGCCTGTTGTTTGCGCAATTGCGCTGCGGTTAGATGCATTCATGGTGCGCAGTGTTTCGAGACGTTTCTTTTTGAGTTTGGTCGGGGCAGGGGTGGCCGGACCGCTTGTTGCAGCGCCGCCCACATCTTCGCTGCGGCCCGTCGCGCGGGGCGGCGACCACTTCAAGAAAGCCGTTGCCGGGCCCGAGGCGATCATCGCGGATGCGCGCCTGAACGGGCGCGTCGCCTATGCGGTGGCGGACCCTCGGACGGGCAGGTTTCTCGAGACCATCAACGGCAAGGTGGGCACGCCGCCGGCCAGCGTGGCCAAGGCGGTTACAGCGCTCTACGCGCTTGCGACGCTTGGGCCGTCGCACCGGTTTGTGACGCGGGTCGTCGCGACCGGGTCGGTGTCCAACGGCGTGGTCAACGGCGATCTTGTTCTTTTGGGTGGCGGGGACCCGACGCTTGACACCAACGCGTTGGCGGCGCTGGCGCAGGCGGTGAAAGATCGCGGCATCCGCGAGGTGCGGGGTGAATTCAAGGTTGCCGAAGGCGCGCTGCCCTACGCCAAGACCATTGATCGCGATCAGCCGGATCACGTGGGCTACAGCCCTGCGGTGACGGGCATCGCGCTGAACTACAACCGGGTCCATTTCGAATGGAAACGGTCGGGGAGTGGATATGGCATCACCATGGAGGCGCGCTCGGACAAGTACCGGCCTGCGGTCTATACCTCGAAAATGCAGATCGCGGACCGAAATTTGCCCGTCTACACCTACAGCGACGGGGGACGGGTCGACAACTGGACCGTATCGCGGCGCGCCCTCGGCAAAGGCGGGGCGCGATGGTTGCCGGTGCGAAAGCCTGCGCTTTATGCGGGCGATGTGTTCCAGACGTTGATGCGGGCGCAAGGCATCGTTCTGAAAGCGCCCAAAGTGGTCAAGCGGGCACCGGCGGGCACCGCGCTCGCCATACATCAAAGCGTCGAACTGCGAGCGATCCTGCGCGACATGCTGCGCTATTCCACCAACCTGACGGCGGAAATGGTCGGCATGGCCGCAACGGTCAAACGCACCGGCAAGACGGCCAGCCTGAAAGCGTCGGCGGGCGAGATGAGCCGCTGGGCAGCTGCCGCGCTCGGCGCGACAGGCACGCGTCTGGTGGATCATTCCGGCCTCGGCGGAGCCAGCAAGATGACGGCGCAAGGCATGGCGCAGGCGCTGGTCAAGGTGCACAGCGCGGGCGGTTTGCGTCCGATCCTGAAGCCATTTGCCATGCGCGACGCCAATGGCCGCATCGTCAAGAACCACCCGATTGAGGTCTATGCCAAGACCGGCACTTTGAATTTCGTGTCCGGTCTGGCCGGGTACATGACGGCGCGGGACGGATCGGAATTCGCCTTTGCGATTTTCTGCGCGGACGAGAAGACGCGTGGGCGGATCACCAAGGCGAACCGGGAAGCGCCGCAAGGCGCGCGCAGCTGGAACCGGCGGGCCAAGACGTTGCAGCAAAAGCTGATTGAACGCTGGGGTGCACTTTACGGCAGCTAGCTGGCGCGGTTGTGGAACGCGCACTTTGGTTGCGGCAGGTAAAATACTGCAAGCGGCGCAACGCCGAAGCTGACTGCGCGGACTAGACCGTCAGGTGTCGTGCGCGCGCACCCCGTTCGATCGCGGCGGCATGCAGACGGTCGATATTCAACTCGTACCGGATTTCCTCGAGCAGCCGCAATTCGGCCTCGTCCAATGTGCCATCAGCGGCGGCCACGTCGCAGGCCAGGGCATATGCTGTTTCGAACAGGCGCTCGGGCAATGCTTCGCGCACAAGACCAAAGAGCGCGTCCAACCCGTCTTCCTGTTCGAAGAGGTCAAAGACCACGCGGCTGATCACCGGGAGGCGGTCCGCGTCGAAATCGGCAAAGACGGGAAGCATGTTCACCGCCGAGTTGATCTTGACCAGTTCGGCGGTGCGAATGTCTTCGTCCGAGGCCGACACGGCGACCATCACGGCAACAAGCGCGTCCTGGGGCGTGAGGGTGAAATTTTCGAGATCGGACATGGGCAGTCTTTCTGATCGGTGTGCTTTGCCCCTCAATATTGACGCCTTGCACCGCCCGCAATAGGTAAGCCCGGATCACGCGGAGCCCCGCGTGCGCAAAGTGGTTGCGGCATGGTGCCGGACCTGAGTTTAGGACACCCCGATGTCGAATTTCCGTGACGCTGCGATGACGAGCAAAGCCTGGCCCTTCGAAGAAGCGCGCCGCCTGCTCAAACGCTATGAAAAGGCGCCACCCGAGAAGGGCTATGTGCTCTTTGAAACCGGGTATGGGCCCAGCGGTCTGCCGCATATCGGAACCTTTGGCGAGGTCGCGCGCACGACGATGGTGCGGCGGGCCTTCGAGGCGATCTCGGACATTCCGACGAAACTGGTGTGTTTCTCGGACGATCTTGACGGCATGCGCAAGGTGCCGGGCAACGTGCCGAAGCCTGAACTGCTGGAACAGCACCTGCAGCGTCCGCTGACGGATGTGCCGGACCCCTTTGGCACGCATGAGAGCTTTGGCCACCATAACAACGCGATGTTGCGGCGCTTTCTCGATACGTTCGGGTTCGAATATGACTTTATTTCGGCGCGTGAATTCTATGCGTCCGGGCAATTCGATGACATCCTGCTGCGCTGTGCGGAGAAGTATGATGACCTGATGGCCATCATGCTGAAGTCCTTGCGCGAAGAGCGGCGGGAAACCTATTCGATCTTCCTGCCGCTCCATCCCGAGAGCCGGCGGGTGATGTACGTGCCGATGAAACATGTGGACGCCGGAAACGGCACGGTGACCTTTGACGACGAGACCGGGCGGGAGTGGACGCTGCCGGTCACGGGCGGCAACGTAAAGCTGCAATGGAAGCCGGATTTCGGAGCGCGGTGGGCGGCCCTTGGCGTCGATTTCGAGATGTATGGCAAGGAGCACGCCACCAACGAAAAGATCTACGACGCGATCTGTCGGACCCTGGGCGCGCGACCGCCGAACCATTTTTCCTACGAGCTTTTCCTGGACGACCAGGGCCAGAAGATTTCCAAATCCTCGGGCAACGGGGTGAGCATCGACGAATGGCTGACCTATGCCTCGACCGAGAGCCTGTCCTATTTCATGTATCAAAAGCCCAAGACCGCAAAGCGCCTATTCTTTGACGTGATCCCCAAGGCGGTGGACGAATACCATCAGCAATTGCGGGCTTATGCGGGGCAGGATGACAAGGGCCGCGCGAACAACCCGGTCTGGCATATCCACAGCGGAGACGTGCCCGAAAGCGATATGGTCGTGCCCTTTGCGATGCTGTTGAATCTCGCGTCGGTGAGCCAGGCCGAAAGCAAGGACACGCTCTGGGGCTTCATCCAGCGCTATGCACCGGGCACGGGCCCCGAGACGCATCCCTGCATGGACCGGGCCGTGGGGCATGCGGTGGCGTATTACAATGACTTCGTGAAGCCTGCGAAAGTGTACCGCCTGCCGACCGATGCCGAGCGCGAAGCGATCGAGGCCTTGCGGGCGGAACTGGTCGCCTATGACGGCGCCATCGAGGATGAAGCCCTGCAATCGGTCGTCTATGCGGTGGGTCGTGACCGGTTCGACCCGTTGCGCGGCTGGTTCACGGCGCTTTACGAGGTGCTGCTGGGCGCGTCGCAAGGCCCTCGCTTTGGCGGATTCATTGCCCTCTATGGTGTGGACGAAACCGTGGCGCTGATCGATCAGGCTTTGGCCGGAGAGTTGGTCTGACCGCCGCAGCATTGCCCATCATGTGTGGAGGGCTAGCTTTCCGGTATCACAACCGGAGGACGGCATATGCGCGGATGGATCATCGGACTGGTGTTGGCCTTGGGCCTCGCGGGAGGGGCCTGGGCGCAAGACGCTGAAATCGAAGGTGTGATTTCGGACCAGCTTGAAGCGTTCAAGGCAGACAATTTCGACGAGGCGTTTACCTTTGCGGCCCCAAACATTCGCGGCATTTTCCGCACGCCGGAAAATTTCGGGTTCATGGTGCGGCGGGGCTACCCGATGGTGTGGCGGCCTGCGGATGTAACCTTTCTCGATCTGCGCGAACAGGGTGGTGTTCTGATCCAGACCGTGCGGATCGAGGACGCGGATGGTGCCGTTCACCTGCTGGCCTATTCGATGTTGCAGACAGACCTGGGGTGGAAAATCGCGGGTGTGCAGCTGCTGGACGCACCGGGCGTAAACGCCTGACGTTATTCGGGTTTCAGGAAACTGACGGCGATGGCCGACGCCATGACCATCGCTGTGGCGACACCCAGCATCAGTGGCAGACCACCGATCTGGTAGGTCAAGCCGGACAGGACCGTTCCGGCCAGCCGCCCTGCGGCGTTGGCCATATAATAGAACCCCACATCCATCGTGACCCGCTCGGCCCGCGTAAACGCGAGGATCAGGTATGAATGCAGCGATGAGTTCACGGCAAAAACCGCGCCAAAGGCCAGCAGGCCAAAAACCAAACCGAGGGTGAGCCAGGTTTGCGGCGTTTGGGCCAGCACGGCGAGCAGGGTCAGCGCTGCGGGGATGGTGGCGAGCGCCCAGGCCCATTGCCGTGCGGCGATGATCAGAGCGGGTTCAGGGCGTGATTTGGCCCGCAGGATGCGCGGTGCGTTGGCCTGAACCAGCCCGTACAGGATGATCCAGACCGCCATGAACGTGCCGATGATGAAAAATGCGGTGCGATTGGCCTCGACCGAGCCATCCGACAGGACAGCGTAAAAGTAGATCGGGATGCCCACGACAAACCACACGTCACGCGCACCAAAGAGGAACACGCGTGCGGCACTCAACCAGTTGACGTTGGCCGACTTGGAAAACACGTCCGCGAATTTGGCGCCCTTGCGGCCCTTGGGCAGACCTGGCGGCATGGCGACCAGCACGGCAATCAGGATGATGCCGAGGATGGCGGCCATGCCCAGCACGGCCCAGACAAAGCCCACCGTGGCAAGGAGTGCCGCGCCAAGCAGGAAACCCGCGCCCTTGACCATGTTCTTGGAGCCGGTCAGCAGGGCGACCCAGCGAAAGAGGCCCGCATCCTCGGTCGGGGCCAGCAGTTTGACGGCGGATTTGGACGACATTTTGGCCAGATCCTTGGCCACGCCACTGGCGCCCTGGACGAGCATGACGAACACCACGGAGGCCCCCAAGGCCCATTCCGGGTCGAGTTGCGCCAGCGCCAGCAGTGCCACCACCTGAAGCCCGAGGCCCGCGTAGAGGGTCGAGGTCAGGCCGAAGCGCGCCGCGATCCAGCCCGCGCAGAGATTGGTGACAACGCCGGCGATCTCGTACAGCACAAAGAGATATGCCAGTTGCACCGGCGAGAAGCCCAGCGTGTGAAAATGCAGAAGTACCAGCATCCGCAAGGCGCCATCGGTGAGCATGAAGGCCCAGTAGGCCGCCGTGACCGCGATATAGGCGGACAGCCCCCGCGCGCCTGCGGAGGCGTCGCTCACAATGAGGCCCCGACCATCGTGGCCACGTCCACAAGCCTGTGCGCATAGCCCATTTCATTGTCGTACCAGGCGTAGATTTTGACCTGTGTGCCATTGATGACCATCGTCGAGGGCGCGTCGACGATGCCCGAGCGCGTGTCATTGGTGTAGTCTGTCGAGACCAGCGGGCGTTCTTCGTATCCCAGAATGCCCTTGAGCGGTCCCTGTGCCGCCGTGCGGAACAGGGCGTTGACGTTTTCGGCGGTTGTGGGTGTCTCGACCTCGAACACGCAGTCGGTCAGCGATGCGTTCAGCAACGGGACGCGAACGGCATGACCGTTCAGGCGCCCCACGAGCTCGGGGTAGATCAGCGTGATTGCCGTGGCGCTGCCTGTGGTTGTCGGGATCAGGGAATTGAGCGCCGAGCGGGCGCGGCGCAGGTCCTTGGCGGGGCGGTCGACGATGGTTTGCGTGTTGGTCACATCGTGGATCGTTGTGATCGAGCCGTGTTTGATCGTCAGCGCCTCGTGAATGACCTTGACCACCGGGGCAAGGCAATTGGTTGTGCAACTGGCGGCGGTCACGATGCGGTGCCGGTCAGGCTGATAGACATCATGGTTGACGCCAAAGACTATGTTGGCGGCATCACCATCCTTGACCGGTGCCGAAACGACCACCTTTTTCACGCCCGCCTCGAAATAGGGCGCGAGTGCTGCTTCGGACTTGAAAACGCCGGTGCAGTCGATCACAACGTCCACGTCGTCGAGTGGCAGTGAGGATATGTCGCGCGTCCCGATGAAAGGCAGGCGCGTGCCGTCTATCGTGACGCTGTCCGCGTCGTGTTCAAACGCAACGTCCCAGCGACCATGCACTGTGTCGAACTCCAGCAGGTGGGCGTGCATTTCGGGATCGCCCACGGCATCGTTGATCCATGCAATTTCGGCCCCACGCGCGAGCAATGGTTTCAGTGCGAGCTTGCCGATACGGCCGAGGCCGTTGAGGGCATAAACGGTCATCTTTCGGGGGTCCTCATTCCTTGATCTGGCCGAGTTCGTCCACGGCGGTTTGCAGCGACAGCCTGTCGAGCGCCCCGATTGGCAGGGCGGCAAACCCGGTCAACCGATTGCGCAAGGCGCTGTAGGTCTGATGAAACGCGAGGCGCTTTTCGGCGTCTGAACCGGTGGCAGCGACCGGATCAGGCAGGCCCCAGTGGGTGCTAATGTTCTGGCCCTGCCAAGCGGGGCATTCCTCGTTCGCTGCCTGATCACACACGGTGAAGATGAAATCGAGTTCAGGTGCGTTCGCGCCCTGAAATTCGGAGATGTGATTGGCGCGCAGATCGGAGACGTCGTGCCCGTGTTGCATTAGAACGTCGAGCGCAACGGGATTGATGGCTGACTTGGGTCTGTTGCCGGCGGAGCACGTCTCAAAGCGGTCAGGGGCGAGGTCGCGCAGGATCGCCTCGGCCATCACGGAGCGGGCGGAATTGCCGGTGCAGATGAACAGAACCCTATGTTTTCTATGCGCGTTTGCGGTGCCGGGACGTGCGGAAGCGGCGGTCCAGGGTGCGCAAATCTCGGGCCGACCACGGCAACAGTCGTCGACGAGAAAGCCGATGGTTTCGCGCGCTGCCGCCATGTCGATGGTGTAGCGCAGCGACGTGCCGGAACGCGCCTGACTGATCAGGCCAGCCTGCATCAGCGCACTGACATATGTTGAGAGCGTGCTCGCCTTGAGCCCAAGCGCCTGCGCCAATTCGGACGCAGGCACGCGGTCGGGATAGCGCCGCATGAGCAATCGAAACACCGCGAGGCGCTGCGGATGGCCGAGTGTGGTCAGCCGGTTGGGAATCATCGTTTCCATAGTTCATGAATATTTGAATTAAGGTATTTTGCACAGTGAAGGTTTTGTGACGATGGCTTTGCGTTGCGCCGGATCCACGCCGCGCGCGCGTTGCTCTGACAACCCGTTAACCCTGTGTTGATACTTCCACCCTCCGCGAGAGCCGGGTCTCGGCCGTTTGGTGAGACGGGCGACGATACGGGAGGATGTGGCCTCCCGCGACAAAAGGGATTTTTGGATGAACAAAGCGATCACAGATGGCGTGCTGCTGATGCCGCCAGCCTTTGCAGACGGTCTGGATGTCTGGTCGAGTGGCAACGGCACTCCCGGCTCGGACACGTACGAAAACGCCGCCAACGCGGCCTTTGTTCCGGCGGACCAGGACTTTGGCGGCTGTCTGGAATTGCAAAAGACATCCGGCACGACGTTTTTGCGGTATATGGGGCAAACGCCGCTGCTGCCGGGGTGCTATCTGCAGATCAGGGCGCGGGTCAAGGCGATTGCGGGCAACCTGCCTTCGGTTCGCATCGCGGGCTATGCCGCGCGGTCCGATGGGACGCCCGTGGGGGGCATCGATACCACCGCCGATTCCGTGACGCTCACGCAATATGGCGAGGTGGTTGAAATATCGGCCATCGTGGGGGCTGGCAATCGCGGCGGTGTAGATCTCGTCTGGGGGGCGGAACCGGTCTATGGCCACTTCGGCCTTGACCTGACGGGACCGAACGGCGGACTGCTGCGGATTGATGATCTGGTGATCGAGGATATCAGTTCTGTCTTTCTGAGCGATCTTCTGTCGGTTGTGGACGTACGCGATTATGGCGCTGTCGGGGATGGCACCACGGATGACAGTGCGGCCTTTGATGCTGCCGACGCGGCGGCAAACGGGCGTACCGTTCTGGTGCCCGAGGGTGTTTTCCGGCTCAACAGCGATGTCGCGTTCAACAACGAAGTCCGGTTCGAAGGCACGCTGAGCATGCCCGACAACGCGATGTTGCTGGTTCGCAAGAACTACAAGCTGCCGACGTATATCGACGCCTTCGGCGATGAAGTTGTCGGGTTCAAAAAGGCGTTTCAGGCCCTCTTGAACAACTCCGATCATGAAAGCCTCGACATGGAAGGGCGGCGTATTGCGCTGACCGAGCCAATCGACATGCAGGCTGCCGTTCCGAACCGGACGACGTACGCAACGCGGCGTGTCGTGAAGAACGGGCAAATCGAAGCGGTGGGCGACAATTGGTCGACCGAAGTGGCGACCAGCCTCGGGACCTACAGCGCCTCGAATGCGCGCAAGCTGACGAACGTGACAAATGTGGCGAACATTCCCGTTGGCGCCTTGGTCGAAGGCAACGGCGTCGGGCGCGAAATTTATGTGCGGTCCAAGAACGTGGGCGCGCAGGAGATCGAACTGAACGCGCCGCTTTTCGATGCGGAGGGCACGCAGGTCTACACGTTCCGACGGTTTGACTACCTGCTGGATTTCTCGGGCTTTGCCTCGCTGTCGTTGTTCATCATGAGTGACATCGAATTTCAGTGTAACAACAGGTGCAGCGCCGTTTTGCTGTCGCCCAGCGGGCCGGTGAAGGAGTTCCAGGACTGCTATTTCAGCCGTCCCAAGGATCGCGGCATCACCTCGATTGGCGAAGGGTGTCAGGGGATGCTGATCAACCGGTGCCAGTTCCTGTCGGCCGAAGAGCCGCTGGATGTGGCAGACCGGGTCAGCATCGGGCTGAACGTGAACGCAAATGATGTGAAACTGAAGGATTGCCGGGCCACACGGTTCCGCCATTGGGCGGTTCTCGACGGGCAGAACCATCTGATTTCCGGCAATCACTTCTTTCAGGGCGACAATGTGTCGGGCGGCGTGCGCACGGCCGGGATCATCCTTCAGGAGAACTTCTCCGCATCGATGATCACCGGGAACTACATCGACAACTGCTTTATCGAGTGGACGAATGAACGGGACCCCACCCCTGCTTTCTCGGGCGGGTTTTCCTTCAGCGCGCTGACCATTTCGGACAACGTCTATCTGAGCGGGGATGTGGCGCCGTGGTTTACCTACATCGTGGTCAAACCCTATGCAGCGGGGCATTTCCTGAATGGCGTCACGGTGTCCGGCAACCGGTTCCGCAGCATCAACGGGTCGATTTCCCGCGCGGAAAGCGTCGATACAAGTTTTGCCGATCTGGATCACAGCCGGAACAAGGATGTGTATTTCAGCGGCAATTCCTACCACAACGTCGATGAACAGGCGCACAATCCGCTGCACATCGACTATTCGCAGAACTCGAACGCCCAGACATGGACCATCGGGACGGACAAGCGTCTGCCGTTTGAGGCGTTCTGCCGGTCCGTCGATGCGGTGGTTGCGACCGGCGACATCCGGAACGCGAGCAACGTCAAGCAATTCGAGGCACCAGTGGCACGCGGGCGCATCGGGTCGAACGAGGACCAGTTTTCACTGGAATGGAGTACGCCTGTGCGCGGTCCAATTCGTGCGACGGTTCGAATGGACAGCTAGGTTTCTGGTTTTACACTAGAATTCCTGCCAGAGGCCGAGCTTGAGGGAAACGTCGCCTTGCTCGGCCTCTACGCCGATCTGGTAGCTTGGCCGTTTCGGGCGGGGTTGCCAGATCAGCGAAGGCGCCAGAGTGAAACTGGTGTTGCTGTCAGTGTCACTGACAAAAACCTGCATCATCACCTTGGCGCGGTCGGTGATCCCTAAACCCAGTGTGGTATCAAGTTTCACTGTATGCGGGACATCGCCCAACGACCATTCGACGGCAAAGTCCATCGCGAACCAGCCGTATTTTTCCCGCCATTTGATTCCACGGCCATAGCTGAGGCCCGTGCGCACGAGCGGGTCCGTTGTTGTGCCCAAGGTGGCGCCCAATCCCAATTCGTATGCCAGCTTGTAGGGTCGGTCGCCCGTTGGAATGGGGCGTCGCGCAAAGGCGAACCCGCTGCCCCCGCTCAATTGTCCGTATATCATGTTGGCGTCCAGCTTGATGCCAAGGGTCAGCTTGGGCCGAACGCCGTATTCAAAGTAGAGCGCGCTGTCGCTGTGGCCATCCGCACTGTGCAGGACGGATGTCGCGACAAACCCGGTGCCCTGGGCGCGCAGCCACGCGCCAGCCGGGGCTGCCGTGGCCCAGAAAAGGGCGACGAGGGTCAGGAAAAGGCGCAAAATCCAGCTCCTTAAGCTGGTATTAACCTGCGCTTGTCTTGGTTAACAATTGGTTAGGCTGGTCTTGCCACGGGCGTGCGTTATCTGGCCACGCATGGAATTACCGATCGAAAATGTTCAATCCTATCCGCGCCCGCCCGCGCTGGAGCCCGTGCCGCACGCGGTGCGCGTGATCCTCGGCAGCACCGAGGTCGCCCGCACAGTCGCGGCGCTGCGTGTCTTGGAAACGCATCATGCACCAACCTATTACATCCCGCGCGGTGATGTGGTGGCACAATTGACGCGCGCCGCAGGTGGTTCGTTCTGCGAATGGAAGGGGCGGGCGGTCTACTGGACGGTCACAGCGGGCGGCCGAACGGCCAAGGCGGCCGCATGGAGTTATCCGCAGCCCACATCCCGCTTTGCCGCATTGGCCGACCATCTGGCCTTTTATCCCGGGCGCATGGATGCGTGCTGGGTCGGGGACGTGCAGGTCACGCCGCAGCCAGGCGACTTCTACGGCGGATGGGTAACACCGAACCTGACCGGCATTGTCAAAGGGGACGCGGCCACCCGGCATTGGTAGCTGGTCTTTTTGCATCAGCGACCCCATGTAGTGCGGACATGAAGCAGCAAGGAGCCCCCTCATGAAATGTCCTATCGATGGCACGGCACTGGTCATTGCCGATCGCAGCGGTGTTGAGATCGACTATTGCCCGCAATGCCGCGGCGTTTGGCTGGACCGGGGGGAACTGGACAAGATCATCGAACGCTCGGCGGCCTACTCCGCCCCTCCGCCCCCGCCCATGGAGGCGGAACCGGAATATTATGACGATGACATCGCCGAGGCGCCGCGCGACCGCAGGAAAAAGCGCCGTGGCGGCTTTGCGGACCTGCTGGACGACATCTTCGATTTCTGACGTCAGGAGGTGACGGCCGTCGCGCAGGCGCGGAACGCCTGCACAGGGCCGGCAGCACCGTCGAGTGATACCATGACGGCGGCCGTCTGGGTAAAGGCGGTCGCGGTGGTGTTGAATTCCAACCCGTCGAGCATATTGCCAAAGCCCGCATCAGTGACGGTAAGGGTTTGGGCGTCGATCTGGTGGCGGGTCGTTGAGATCGTGTTGGGCCGCGCACCGTCAAACCGGATGGAGAAGGCAGGAGCGCCGGGCCATCCGTCCGCACTGGTGATCGCAATCGCATAGAGGGATGTGGCGTGGTCAAAGGTGACCTTGATCTCGGCGTCCCCTTCCGCATGCGACAGGGTGCAGATGGGGACGGGAGTGAATTCCCACGCGTGGACAGGTGTGGCCAGCAGCAATAGGGCGAGTGCGCGGATCATGCGGGTTCGGTGCTCAGGTCAAAGTCCACATGGATGTGGTTGCCATCGGGGTCCGCGATGTTGACCTGCACGATGTCGGTGCCGGGCACATGGCCCAGGCGCGGTTCGATCCCGTGCGTGCCCAGCGTGTCGAGGAAGGTCTGATACCCGGTGGCCCGAAAGGCCACGTGCTCCATCCGCACTCCGTCATAGCCTGTGGGCGCGTCCTCGACCTCGACCAGATGCACGACGGGCGTGTCCCCGAGATAGAGCCAAGCGCCGGGGATATCGAAAGGCGGGCGGGGGCCTGCGTGCAGGTCGAGCACCTCGGCATACCATGTTTCCATGGCAGCGAGATTGGAGGTGAGGACATTGACGTGGTCGAAGGCAGTAAGGGGCATGGGGCGCAGCGTAGGGAAGTTGTGTTAGGGTGTGAAGCCTTGGGTTCAAGCGGTCGTGTCAGCCTGGAGAGCTCGCAGAGTTTTTCGAACATGTTTCGGATTAATGACGAACACTTCGTCGAAGATCTCATCGGTATCGATTTCACAGTCCTGTTTCTCCCCGTCTAGAAAGAGGACGTAGTCAAACGGACTATCCGACGACTCATTGGGTTGGGCCACTGCGATACCGTGTTTGGAAACGCTAATAAGCATGGCATCCAGCGCTGCGTCGTCCGTATTGAACAGGTATAGCTGAACGCCAAAATTGAAGTCGCCCTGTGTCGTGTGTATGAGAAGAGCGCTGGTCTTATCCTCCAGAAAGTCTGATGTGTAGTTATCGTCATTGAAAGCGCATTCCTCAGCGACTCCCAAAACGCCTGTCAGATGTTGAATCCGGTTTGCTGTGGTGGAAATCAACAAATCTCGCATTAACATTACTTGCATTGCTCCCAGAGTTTTCACCGTCTACGCACTTTTTAGCTAGGTAGAGTGCTTTCTCTACATTTTTTGTGCGCCTTCCCGACAGGCACTGTCGGGTCGCGC